>NZ_CAUI01000023.1:0-361591 GCF_000350165.1 Halanaerobium saccharolyticum subsp. saccharolyticum DSM 6643 | reverse complement strand
TTGTTCAGACTGTGGCACCAGAATTTCCAGAGGTAGAATATATTTATGTAGATAACAATGTAGAAGGTTATGATAATATTACTTCTATCATCTACAAAGAAAATGAAGGTTCATTTTTAGCAGGTGCTTTAGCAGCTATGATGACAACTGAAACTGAAGTTCCAAATATTACAGCTGAAAAAACAATTGGAATGGTAGGTGGTATGGATATTCCTGTTATTAGAAACTTCCAGGTTGGTTATCAGGAAGGAGCCAAATATATTGATTCTGAAACTAAGGTAGAAACAGTTTTTGCTGGTGACTTTGAGGATCCAGCTCAGGGAAAAGAATCAGCTTTAACCCTTTTCTCTCAGGGAGCAGATGTGGTATTTGCAGCAGCTGGTAAAACAGGAGAAGGAGTTTTCCAGGCAGCAGCAGAAAACAAAAAATATGTAATTGGTGTTGACGCAGATCAGCGTTATATTAACCCCGATGTTATTATCGCTAGTGTAGTTAAGGCGGTTAATGTTTCAGTTTATGAGTCAATTGAAAGAATTATTAATGATGAGCTTGATTCCGGCAGTCTTTATACTTATGGATTAGAAGAAGAAGGAGTCTATATTGGTTATGGAACTGAAGCGATGGAGCAGATAGTTCCCGCTGAGATTAAAGAAAAGGTTCAGACTATTAAAGAAAAAATTATTAGTGGTGAAATAGAAGTTTCAACAGCTTATTAAGCTATAGCTATTAAAAACTAAAAAAGATTACTGTAAGGAGGGGTGAAAGTTGCTCCTCCTTAATTTTATTAAATTTTGATTGAGGTGAAATTTATGGCAGAAGAACTGATTCGTTTTGAAAAGATCAGAAAGGAGTTTCCAGGAGTTGTAGCAAATAATGATATTGACTTAACTATTAACAAAGGAGAAATCCACGCTATAGTTGGCGAAAATGGTGCTGGTAAAACAACCCTACTTAAAATATTATATGGGATGCACCAGCCGACAGCAGGTAAAATTTATATTGAAGGCCAAGAAGAAAAAATTGCCAGCCCCGCTCAGGCAATTAAAATGGGAATTGGAATGGTCCATCAGCATTTTATGCTGATCCCATCTTTTACAATTGCAGAAAATATAGTTTTAGGTTATGAACCGCGGCAGAAAAGTATTTTTACTGATTTTAAAAAAGCAGAAAAAATAACTGAACAGCTGCAGGCAGAATATGGTTTAGCTGTTGATCCACTGCAGAAAGTAGAAGATGTTTCAGTCGGGATTCAGCAGCGGATTGAGATTCTCAAAGTTTTATATCACGGAGCAGAAATTTTAATCTTAGATGAGCCAACAGCAGTTTTAACCCCTCAGGAGACTGAAGAATTATTTGAAGTGATTAAAACTTTAGTTAAAGAAAAAAATAAGACTGTTATTTTTATTACTCATAAATTAAATGAAGTTATGAATATTTCAGATCGAGTTACGGTAATGAGAGATGGCAAAAAACTGCAGACAATGGCCACAGAGTCTGCTACAAAAGAAAAAATAGCCGAATTAATGGTTGGCCGCGAAGTCTTACTTTCAGAGCTGGAGCGAGATTCTAAACAGGGCCAGGTTAGACTGGAAGTACAGCAGCTCAAGGCTCGGGATAATCGAAATTTAAAAGCAGTTAAAGATATTTCCTTTCAAGTACACAGTGGAGAAATTTTAGGTATCGCCGGAGTAGAAGGTAATGGCCAGTCCGAATTAGTAGAAGTAATTGCTGGTTTGAGAGAACTTGAGTCAGGGAAAATTATAATTAATGATCAAGATCTTTCAGAGAGCAGCAGTGGAGAAATTAGACGAAATGGAGTTGCTCATATTCCTGAAGATCGCTTAAAAAATGGAATGAGTAAAGAGGCCACAATTGCCGAAAATCTCTTAATGGGTAAACAGTACCAAAAAGATTTTGCCGCCAATAAAGTTCATTTAAAGCAGCAAGCAGTTAAAAAAGAAGCAGCTAATTTAATTGAAGAATTTGATATCCGAACCCCTTCAGCAGAGGTTAGTGCCGGCAGTCTTTCGGGTGGTAATATGCAGAAAATGGTTATTGCTAGAGAATTTTCTTTTGACAGCCCGATTTTACTCATTTCTCAGCCAACCCGGGGAGTAGATATTGGAGCAATTGAATTTATCCATAATGAAATAATGAAAAAAAGAAACGAAGGCTGTGCAGTGCTTTTAGTTTCGGCAGAATTGGATGAGATTATGCGGCTTTCTGATCGAATTCTAACAATTTATGAAGGTCAAATAACTGGAGAATTTGAAAACAACAAAGATTTATCTAAAAAAGAAATAGGATTATATATGACCGAAAAAAGGGGTGAAGCAAATTGATTAAAAAAGATAAATATAAACTAGAATATTTAAGCTCTTTATTCATCTCCATTGCAGCAGCCCTTTTAATTGGTGGAATAATTATGTGGCTTTATGGCAAAAATCCACTGCTTGGTTATCAGGCGATGTTTGCCGGTGCTTTTAATTCGCAATATCGTTTTGCCACGACTTTAGCTAAAATGGTACCACTAGTTTTAACCGGCCTGGCGACAGCGGTTTCCTTTAGATCGGGAATCTATAATATAGGGGGAGAAGGCCAGCTTTATTTAGGTGCTTTTGCCGCAGCTTATGTCGGGATTACATTTACTAATTTGCCTGGTTATCTTGGTATTTTGCTGGCGGTTGTAGCAGCGGCAGCAGTCGGAGCAGCCTATGCCTATATTCCAGCTGTGCTTAAGGTCTATTATCAGATTGATGAGGTTATTACCACAATTATGTTAAACAGTGTCGCTATCTTTTTTACAGGTTATCTGGTTAACTATCCTTTTGCAACCAGTCAGGGCAAAATGGGTGGAACTGATATGGTAGCAGAAGGTTACCAGCTGAGTCGGCTGGTAAGACTTTCCGATTTAAACAGCAGTATTTTTATGGTAGCCTTAATTGGAATTGCAATCTATTATCTTTTAGAAAAAACTACCTTAGGTTATGATTTTAAAATGGTGGGACAGAATAAAGACTTTGCTGATTATGGTGGAGTTAATTCTAAAAAAAGAATGATTACCGCTATGTTGATTTCTGGAGGTCTGGCAGGAATTGCAGGTTCTTTTGAAGTTTTAGGGACTCATTTTAGGTTTCTGCAGGGAATTTCACCCGGCTACTATTTTGATGGTTTGTTAATTGCTTTGATTGTTAAAAATAATCCGATTGGTATCATATTTATGTCATTTTTCTTTGCTGCCTTAAAAACCGGATCAATGTCGATGGAGATGGCAACTGAAATCCCATCTGAGCTGGTTTTAATTATTCAATCAGTTATAATCTTTTTTATTGCTGGTGAGGCAGGGATGAAAAAAATTATCAAAGGATTTTTCAAAAAGGGGGAGCAACTCTAAATGGAAGAAATATTACTTAGAATTTTTAATTTATCAGTTATTCAAAATACAATTAGAACCTCAACTCCTCTAATTTTAGCAGCTTTAGGTGGACTTTTAACAATGCAGGCTGATATTTTAAATATTGGCATGGATGGTATGATTTTAATTGGAGCTTTTTTTGCTGTTTTAGGCAGTTATCTTTTTGCAAGTTCTTTAATGGGAGTAGCTTTTGCTGTTTTATCAGGAATAATAATTGGTCTATTCTTTAGTTTTATGGTAGTTAAGTTAAAGGCCGATGAATTTATAGTCGGCATCGCAATAAATATTTTTGCTGGTGGTTTAACTGTTTTCCTTTTAAGAACTATTTTTGGAGTTAAGGGAGCTTTTTCTTCAGATCAGATCATTGCAATTCCCAGAATAAATATTCCTTTTCTAGAAAATATTAATTTTTTAAATGTAATTTTTAATAATCATTCTGTCACAGTCTATATCAGCTGGCTTTTAGTTATTCTGGTTACAATTTTCCTCTACAAAACACCATATGGAATGTGGCTTCGGGCAGCTGGAGAATATCCAGAAGCCTTAGATACAGTTGGAGTCAGTTCGCAGCTGATGAAGCATTTTAGCTCAGTTATGTGTGGTATATTTACCGGTTTAGCTGGAGCCCATCTGTCTTTAGGATATCTAACTCTATTTTCGGAGGGGATGAGCGCCGATCGTGGTTTTATTGCTCTGGCTGCAATAATTTTTGGCCGCTCCCATCCGGTAAAAACCTTTGGGGCTGCTCTTTTATTTGGTTTTTTCGATGCAGTAGGTATGAGACTGCAGGGAGTAGGAGTTCCAGCCCAGTTTAGTAAGGCGATTCCTTATCTCTTTACAGTAATTGCCCTATTTATAATTGCCAAAAGACATTTGAATAAAAAAGATAAAACAGCTCTAGAAACTGCTAACTAAATTAAAATTATTTTAGTGAAGTTGAAATATAAATTAAGTAAGAGCAACTAAAGGAAGTGGATTAATGGTTAAAGAAAAGCTTAAATATGATTTGTTAGTAATCGGTTCTGGGGCAGCTGGTTTTTATGCTGCCCGGGAGGCTGCTAGAGCTGGTTTAAAAACAGCTGTAGTCGAAAAAGCAGAATTCGGTGGAACCTCCTTTTACTGGGGCAGTCTTCCAGTCAAAATGATCGCTGATAAAATTAAGGCCTATCAAAAGGCAGTGGGCTTATTTTCAAACTTGAATGCGGAACCAAAAATTGAAGATTTTCTACTTCAGGCCTCAGATTTTAAAAAAATTGAAACCAAGATCAAAACAGATCTAACAAAGGCCGGAGCAGATATTTTTTATGGAGAAGGTCATTTTAACTCGAAGCAAGAATTTGAGCTGGCCGAAAAAATAATTAAAGCTGAACAGCTGATGTTAGCTACTGGAAGTAAAGTTAAAACGGGATCCAATTTTAATTTAGATGGGAAATATATAATTTCTCATAAAGAAGCTGTTACTCTAAAAGAACTGCCGGAGAGTATCTTAATTGTTGGAATGAATATTGAAGGAGCAGAGTTTGCTTCTATTTTTAGTTTTCTGGGGGTCAAGGTTTATATTTTAGACCAGGAAGCCAGTCTGCTGCCGGGGATTGATCAGGATTTAACTGAGCTGCTGCAGCGGGAGCTTGAAAAAAATGGAGTTGAGCTAATGGCTTCAACTCTGCTTAAAAATACTGAAATAACTGAAATTGAAGCTAAAAAAATGGTTAGAGCTGAATTAGAGTCTGTTTCTGAAAAAGGGGAAAACAAATCGTTAGTTGTAGATAAAATTTTATTTACTGCCGGCAGAGAGGCCAACTTTCCAGCTGGAATTGAAAATTTAGAGCTTGATTTTAAAGCTCAACAGCTCAAAGTTAATCAGAAACTGCAGACAAGCAAGCCCAATGTCTATGCTCTTGGCGATCTTAATAGCAGATTTGGAATTGCCAGTACAGCAATTAGTGATGCCTTAATTGCAGTTAATAATCTTAAGCAAAAAAAGGTTTTTAAAAACAAGTTGAATTCTGATCAACAGGAGCCGCTTTTAGAGTTTAAATCAGCAGCTGAACAAATTATTCCGCTAAACATTTTTACCATACCCGAAATTGGGGGTCTTGGTTTAAGTGAAAGCCAGTTAAAGTCAAAAAACATTGAATATCAAATTCAAAAATATTACTTTAAAGACTGCTGGCGCAGTTTAAACAGTAGTGATCCAGGGTTTGTTAAAATTATGCTGGCAGAAGATGGGGATCAGGTGCTTGGTATTTACCTGGTCGGAAATGAGCTTTCAGAAATCATCTCTAGTCTCTCACTAGCAGGCCAAAACTTACAACTCAAACAGCTGCTTGAAAATATTTATGTCCACCCGACAAGAAGCGAAATCTTGAGAGAAGCAGCTTTGCTTCAGCTTCCGGGAACAAAATCTTTAACTGGAAATTAATTTTTAATAGTTAATTAGTCTTATAAAATTAAGTACCGTTTGAATTATTAGATAGATTGAATTTTAATCAAGATCAAAAAGTTAGGAGTGAGCAAATGAAAGAAGCACATTTACTCTGTCAGCCGGGTGATATTGCTGAAAACGTACTGCTGCCAGGAGATCCAGAGCGAGTTTTAAGGGTGGCAGAAGAATTGAGTCAGGTAAAAGAGATTGCATTTAATCGAGAATTTAGAACAATAACTGGCAATTACCAGGGGCTGCCTGTAACCGTTACTTCGACTGGAATTGGTGGCTGTTCAATGGGGATTGCAGTCGAAGAGCTTGCTAATTGTGGTGCAAAAAATTTAATCAGAATCGGCAGCTGTGGAGCTCTGCAGCCAGAACTTAAACTGGGTGAGCTAATAATTGTCACTGCCGCTGTCAGAGAAGATGGTTTAAGTAAGACATATGTTAAAAGTGAATATCCAGCAGTTAGTGATTTCGAACTAAGCAGCTGTATTAAAAATAAGGCTCAGGCTTTAGCTTTTGATTTTAGCTTAGGGATCTGCCGCAGCCATGAGTCCTTTTATATCGATCACAACCAGGAGCTTATTGATTACTGGAAAGGCAAAAATGTTCTGGCATCAGATATGGAAACGGCTGCCCTTTTTACTGTTGCTAATCTGCGGCAGTTAAGAGCAGCTTCAATTTTAAACGTGGTAGTAAATGAAAGCCAGGATTCTTCTGCTGGCATAAACAGTTATGTGGAAAAAGATGAGGTTATTATGGAGGGAGAAAGCAGAGAAATTAAGCTGGCTCTAGAATCTCTTTTAGCCTGGCAGCAGCTGCAGGATAAAAATTAAGTTGAACTTTTTAAAGAAAGCGATAGTTAAAGATTATTTGCCGAGATTTAAACTTAGTTATATAAACCTGCAAATAGGATTTAATTCGCTTTCTATTGCTTTAATCGTCCTAAATCAGAGCTGAGGGCATTTAATAAAACAACGATTTTCAACGATTCTAGTAGTAAGAGCAAGTAACAGCTTTAATTGTATAACAAGCTTCAATTATCGTTCTTCCATTGAACTTCCGGTGATCTTCTTTTATACTCAGATATAATATGCTATAATAAATCCAGAATTGCCATAAAAAAAAGGAGTTGAAAACAATGAATGTAAATTCTGCTATGCAGAGCCAGATTGCAAGTGTGCAGCAGGCCTTAGGCATGATGTCACTGCAGCAATCAATGGGTCAGGATGGGGCTACTGTTGGTAAACTTTTAGAAGGAATGCAGGAGACTACAGAAGCTGTTCAACAGGCAGCGGGTATTAACCGTGGTCATCACCTTAATGTTCGAGCTTAATTAAAATAGATTATAATAGAGTATTTTGGACAATTATTTTAAAATAAGAAATTTATTAAAACTTGTGGGGTAGTTTATGGATAAAAATAGAGGAACAAAATTTCATTATCAAAAGGCTTTAAATTTAATCAAAAAAAATAATGTAACCGAAGCAATCAAAGAGTTAAAATTATGTCTGAAGTTTAATCCTAATGATGTTTTAGCACTCAATTTGCTGGGACTTGGTTATTATCTTAAATGCCGCTTTGATAAAGCAGAAGAACAGTGGAAGCAGAGCTTGTCTCTTAAAAGAAAAAATAATCAGGCAGCTGATTATCTCGAATTAATTACCAAAAAAGATTTTTTGGAGTTGCGACAGCAGTATAGAAAGATACTTTTTAATGATTCAGCTGCTAAAAGTAAAAAAATTAATTTTTTAAAAGAAATTATAAAAAAGCATGACGAACTAATTGAGCCCTATTTAATTTTAGGGCTATTATATAAAGAAGATCAAAATTATCAGGAAGCACTTAAATATCTATATCAGGCCTATGACTTAGATAGTGGGAATCAGAATATTAAAGATTATATTATGGAATGCGAAAACAATGAAAAAGCTTCTAAATTCTTTAATTTAGCTGAAATAGATTTAAGCCGCTTTAATTTAGATAAATTTAAAATAAGTAAATATAAAAAAGAATTGATAGCACTTATAACAGCACTCTTAGCGGTGTTTTTAATCTTTATTTTAAGTAATGGTGAGCCTTTAGAAATAATGGAAAGAAGCGAAATAGCTGATAATACAACTCAGAGTCAAAGAACAGATCCAGGTATTAATAATGAGAATAATAATCAGGCTGCAAATAATAACAATAATAATTCAGAAAATGAAAGTGCAGCAAATAACTTCAAAAAATTAGATTTAAACTTAAATTTAATGCAATATCAGGCTATAAATAACTTAGTTTCTTTAGATTTAATCAGAAATATTAAAAATAAAGAGGCTGAAAAAAATAAAGCTGAAGTTTTTGAACAATATTTTGACCAGGATCGCGAGCAGGAACTCTTTAACCATGGTCTGCAGAGATTTAGAAACCAAAGATACGAAGAAGCCACTATTATTTTCAAACAGCTTTATCAATTATCAGATGCTGATTATTTAAAAAGAGAAAGTCTTTTTCTTTTAGCAAGAAGCAGTCAGTTAGAAGAAGATTTTGAAGCAGCAGAAGAATATTATCGACTTTATATAAATAATTATCCGAACACGAATTATTATGTCGAAGCGCTATATACTCTTGGTTTACTTTTAGATGAACGGGGTAAAGTGGCAGCAGCTCAGCAAGTGCTTCAGGAACTAAGAGAGAAAAGACCAGATAGTTCTTATAACAATTCTAAAGTTTATGATATATTAAATAAAGAAAGTTAAGGAGTTCTAAGCCATGCTTAATAATTTAACTTTGAAAATTGATAATTATCCTTCCCGTAAAGCGCTTAATTTTTATAACTTGGCTGATAGAGCTAAGGCAATTGCTGATCAGGGGAATAAAACTGCAGCTGAGGCTGCATCTTTTTACGCAGCAAGCGGAGATAAGTTGGCAGATTTTGAAAATTACAAGATATCTGATCTCGGTTCTGAAATTATGTATAATGCAGAAAGAGAATTAACTTTGGTCTATAAACCGGGACCAGAAATAGATTTTAAAGCTTAAAATTTAGGGGGCAATAAAATTGGAGCTAATGACAAGAGATTTTGGTAAAATAGAAATTAAGGAAGATCAAATTATATATTTCAAAAATGGGTTGCCTGGTTTTGAAACCGCTAAAGAATTTATTTTGCTTCCCTTTGCCGAGGATTCACCATTTATAATTATGCAGTCAGTTAACAATCCGGAGCTGGCATTTATTACGGTTGAGCCGGGCAACTTAATTGAGGATTATGAATTTGAAATAAGTGATCAAAGAGAAAAAGATCTAGAAATTAAATCAATAGAGGATATTTTAGTATTAAATATCATCACTTTAAAAGATCAATTAGAGGAAATAACAGCTAACCTATCTGCTCCTATAATTATTAACTTAAAAGAAAAGTTAGGCGGCCAGATTATTCTGGACAATCATAATTTTAGTGTGCGCTTTCCAATTTTTGCCGAGCAGCAGGCAGAAAACCCTGCTCAAAAAGATGAGGTGTCAGAATAATGCTGGTTTTAACAAGGAAAAAAGATGAAAAAATCATTATTGGTCAGGATATAGAAATCACAGTTGTTGGTATTGACAATGGTAGTGTACAGTTGGGAATAAGTGCACCCAAAGAGATTGAAATATTACGCAAAGAATTATTAGAAGATGTTAAAAAGGAAAACCGAGCTGCTGCTGAAAATAAAGATTTATTAAACAAGCTGCAGCAGATAAAATTTAATGCAGAATAAATTGCTTAAAGGAGGCGATCATGATGAATAAAAATCGCGCAGAGCAGTATAAGAAAACTCAGATCAATACTTCAAGCCCCGGCAAACTATTATTAATGCTTTATCAGGGAGCTATAAAATTTTCTAAACTGGCAATTAAAAATATTGAAGCTGACGAAATAGAAGCAAGCCATAAAAATATAATTAAAGTTCAAAATATTGTTTTAGAGCTGAAATCAACATTGGATAAAGAAAAGGGTGGTCAGCTGGCAGATCAATTAGAAAAGCTATATGATTTTATCTATCAGGAACTGCTGCAGGCTAATCTAAAAAAAGATATTGAACATCTTAATAACATAATCCCTCTTTTAGAGGAACTTTATACTTCCTATAAGGAAATAGTTTTAAAGCAAAAATCACCTGAACTTAAAAGGGTTAATCTTGGAGGCTAAAATGAGTGCTTTATTTGATTTATATCAAAATCTTAAGCAAAAATTACTGAAAGAAAAAACTTTAATTGCAGCAGAAGATTTTGAAAAATTAGAAATACTATTAAAAGAAAAAAATGAAATAATTGAAAAAATAAAAAAAGATGATTCAAAAAGCTCTGTTCAAGCAGCAGAGACTAAAAAAGCTAAAACAGCAGTTAGTCAAAAAATCGAGAAACTTTTAGCTTCTATTGTAAAAGCTCAAGCTCAAAATATTGAACTTCTCTCCCAAAAAAAGGGAGAAACTAAAACAAAAATTTTAGAACTATATAGCCGCCAAAAAAGTATTAAAGGATATCATAATCCAGGCCAGCAGGAAGCGAAATTTTTTGATGAGCAAAGTTAGAATAAAATTTGAATTTTTTAGAAATTTAAGATATTATTAACTAAGTTATGAGGGGGGATTTTTTTGCAGGAGAATGAATATTTAAAGATCTTTTTTGCAGAGGCGAAGGAATATATTGAGGTTTTAAACAATGGTATTTTAACATTAGAAAACAATCCAGAAGATAAAGAAACTATAGATGCAATTTTTAGAGCAGCTCACTCACTTAAGGGAATGGCAGCTGCAATGGGCTTTGAAAAATTAACAGAACTAACCCATAAATTAGAAAATAGTTTAGATAAGATTAGAGAAGGTGAGATTAAAGTAAAGACAGAATTCATTGATCTTCTCTTTCAGGCCTTAGACAATATTCAATATTTAGTTAAAGCAGTAGAAGAGAATAATGGTAAAGAGCCGGAAGGTTTTGATTTAGATGCTTTAATTGCCGAGCTTAATGCCTATACTGAGGCCAATGATTTTAAAGAGAGCCAAACTGCAGCAGTTGATACTTCTGAAAATGTTAGAGATTTTTTAACAGAGGCTGAAAAAGAAGAACTTTTAGAAAGAAAAAAAGATAAAGAAAAGGTCTATCATTTAAAAGCTGAAGTTGTTGATGAAGAATTCAAATCAGTTAGAGCTTTTATGCTTTTAAAGAAACTAGATGAAATAGGACAGCTCTTTAAATCAGAACCTCCGAGAAATACAATTGAAAATTCTGAGGCAGATATTGATCAATTAAATATAATTGCTTTAAGCTGGCTGGAAAAGGAAGAATTTAAAACAGAAATAGAAGCTCAAAGCAGTATTAAATTAATTAGTTTAGATGAACTTCAGAGTTCAGAAATAAAAATCGATTCTGAAAAAGAAAGCAAATCAAATACTGTTCAAAAAAATAAAGTAAGCAGCTTCAACAGCAGTTCTACCGTTAGAGTAGATATCAGTAAGCTTGATACTTTAATGAATATGGTTGGAGAACTTTTAATTAATAAAAGTAGATTAGAGTCACTTGATATTAAAAAAACAAAATTTAAAGAAATCATGCCTCAGCTTGATCGAGTAACCATGGATTTACATCATATTGTGATGCAGATTAGAATGGTGCCGGTAGGAGTAATGTTTAGCCGTTTTCCTCGGATGATGAGAGATCTTGCCAATAAAATGAATAAGGAAATTGATTTTGTGATGTCCGGTCAGGAAACAGAACTTGACCGCTCAATCATTGATGAATTAGCAGATCCGCTAACTCATTTACTTAGAAATGCTATTGATCACGGTATCGAAAAACCTGCCGCAAGAAAAGCCGCTGGTAAAGATGGAAAAGGTAAAGTTGAACTTTTAGCTTATCAAAAAGGTAGTGAAATCATCATTGAGGTCAAAGATGACGGAGCTGGTATCAAAGCAGCAGCAATTGCTAAAAAAGCTGTAGATAAAGGGATTATTGAACAAGAAGAAGTTGAACAACTTGAGAAAAGAGATATTTTGGACTTTGTTTTTCATCCAGGATTTAGTACTGCTCAGGAAATAACAGATGTTTCTGGTCGAGGTGTGGGGATGGATATTGTCCGCAGCACAGTTAAAAAACTTGATGGTCAGGTAAGTATTGATTCTGAACCAGGTGAGGGAAGTACTTTTAAAATAACATTACCCTTAACTTTAGCAATTTCTCAGGCGCTGATGGTTAAAATAATTGGCGATACTTTTGCAATTCCTTTAAGCGCAGTCAGTGAAACTCTAACAATTGAAACTGAAAATATTAAAAAAATTAGAGGTAAAGATGTAATAGTCTTAAGAGAAACTACTATTCCTATTGTTTCAGCAGCAGCAATTTTTGGAGATGATGATCAAAAAAGCTTTAAAAATTCCGAAAAAGATCTTTCTGTCGTTATTTTAAAAAGTGGTGAAAGAAAGGTTGGTTTAGTTGTAGAAGAATTATTAAATCAGCAGGAAATAGTAATCAAGTCTCTGGGTAAATATCTGCAGGAGACTAGATACATAAGTGGAGCTACAATTATTGGTGATGGTGATGTTGCTCTTATCGTTGATGTTCGAGATGTTGTCAGTAGATAATATAATAAAGAGGTGAAAAAATGACCTTAGATAAAGAAAATTCGATTTCAATGGCTGCTCAGGATAGCAAATCTGATTTAAATCAGTATGTAGTGTTTAACATAGATGCTGAACAATATGGTATTAAAATCGATAAGACAAGAGAAATTATAAAAGAAACTAAAATAACTAAAGTTCCTAATACTGCTGAACATGTGATGGGAGTAATTAATCTCAGAGGTATAATTGTTCCTGTAATTGAATTGAGCAGACGTTTTGGTATTGAAGATGATATAAATGAACATTTATTTTCTGATGCTGAGCAGCGGATCATAACTGTAGAAAGTGAAGGACAGCTTTTAGGAATTCAAGTTGATCACATTGAAGGAATAGTCTGGGTTGAGGAAGAAAAGGTTGCGCCTCCTCCTGAATTAGAAAAGGGAATTAGAGAAGATTATTTAAGAGGAGTTTGTGCTAGAGCTGATAATCCTTTATTAATTCTCCTTGATCTAGAAAAAACACTTTTTGCTTAAATCATAATTTTAAAATGTTGAGGGGGTTGCTTTGCAGATGAATAATAAAACTAGTAAAGAAAAGCAGGAAAAATATATAATATTTACACTTGCTGGGAAACAATTTGGTGTTCATATTAAACAGACTCGAGAAATTTTATCAAGCAAGGAATTAACTTTAGTACCTGAAAGCCCAGATTATATAGCAGGTCTGATTGATTTGCGGGGGATGGTTGTTCCTGTAGTAGATTTACAGCTAAGATTAAATATCACTCAAGAGGCTAATTCTCAGCCGGAAAATAGCGGTGTTATTATTATAGTCGAGTTAGATGATTTAACAGCAGGGATGATGGTTGAAGAAGTAAAAGAAATTAAAGAACTGCATCAAGAAGAAATAGCTGAGCTGCCAAAACTTGCTCAAAAAATAGATCGTAAATACATAGCAGGTGTTGGTCGAACAGAAGGAGCAGAATTATTAATGCTGCTTGATTTGAAGCAGGTATTAAGTGCCGAAGAAATGAATCAACTTCAGCATTTAGACAAAAATATTGTCAGTTAATAAAGGGGCAGTTTATGAATTTAGATAAAGAAAAAAAAGACATTCTAAAAGAAATAGCAAATATTGGGGCGGGAAATGCAGCAACAGCTTTTTCTACCATGGTGGATCAAGAAACTAAAATCACAGTTCCAAGAATTGAACTGATGCCGATCGAAGAGCTCCCGGAAATAACAGGCAGTCAGGAAGATTATATTGCCTGTACACTAATCAATTTCGATGGTGAACTTTCCGGCAAGATACTTTTAGTTTTAGAGATGGACAGTGTAGAAAAGATTCTTCACCTTTTATTTGGAGAGGGGGAGCTTCCCGGAACTGAAATTCGAAATTCGGCTTTAAGAGAGCTCGGCAATATTTTAAGCGGTGCTTACTTAAAGGCGATAAATATTTTTAGTGATTTGAATTTAAGTCAGGGTTTACCCGCTGTAGCATATGATATGGCAGGTGCAGTACTAAGCAGTTCTGTTATTGACTACAGTCAAAGTGGAGATGAAATTATTTTATTGGAAACAGAATTTATTATATCTGAAAAGAAATTGGAATTATATTATTTTTTTATTCCCGAAGAAAAATCAATAGATATTCTTTTCCAGCATTTGATGGGTGATAACCTTGCTTAGTTTAGAAAACAAAAAGGAAGCAAAGAAAACAATAGTTAAAATGGCTGATTGGGCAGTTGATCAGGAAGATGCATTACTTGTTATTTTGGGTTTAGGTTCCTGTGTGGGGGTTGCTTTTTATGATGAATTTACAAAAATAGGAGGCTTAGCCCATGTTATGCTGCCTGAGAGTAAAGGAAAAAATCAAGTAAAAAGTAAATATGCCGATACTGCTATTCCATTTCTTTTAGATAAAATGATAGAAAAAGGAGCTAGAAGACAGCGGCTGCAGGCAAAACTTGTTGGTGGAGCCGGAATGTTTAAAACAGAGGCCGGTCAATCGGTGATGCAGATTGGTCAAAAAAATATTGCAGCTGTCAAAAGAGTTCTAAAAGAAGAAAAAATAAAGATCGTTGGCTCTGATTTAGCAAAGGATTATGGACGCTCAATGTATTTTAATCTCATTGATGGTAAGATTAGAGTAAGTGCCTTCAATAGACAAAATATGACATTATAAAACAAAAATATTAATTTTCTCTTGTAAATAAAATATATATTTGTTATTATTATTAATAGCAGTATAAATACTTGCTAGGAGGTAAACCTTATATGAATAGTGTTTTAATAGTAGATGATGCTGCTTTTATGCGCTTGAATTTGAAAAATATTTTAAAAGATAATTTTGAAGTTGTCGGAGAAGCAGAAAATGGGAAGGAAGCTGTAGAACTTTATCAGGAAGTAAAGCCCGATATCGTGACTATGGATATTACAATGCCGATTATGGATGGATTAGAAGCTATAAAAGCAATTCAAGATATTGACCCGTCTGCGAAAATTGTTGTTTGTAGTGCTATGGGACAACAAAAAATTGTTATTCAAGCAATTGAACTGGGAGCAAAGGACTTTATTGTGAAACCATTTAAGAAAGATAGAGTGATGGAATCCTTAGAAAAATTGCTATAACTTATTTAAATAAATATTGGCAAAATTACCGAAAGGTAATGACGCAAAACTATGGGTCTAAAAACGAAATTATGTTATGACTGCCAGGTTGCATGTTATTGAAGATAATATTGAATGTATTAATAGTAGATTTCTACTACATAATTCCATGCAATATTTTTTTAATGAGTTGCTATGTGGCCTTTAGTTAACCTAAAGGCCCATTTTTATATTTAAAATTTAATTCAGGAGGTGGCAGAGTGAATAATTATGTATCAATAATTAGTGGTGCTTTAGATGGTGCAGTCAAAAGAGGAGAACTAATTTCGAACAATTTAGCAAATATTGGGACCCCAGGCTATAAACGGCAGGATACTAATTTTAAATCGATGTTAAATAAAAAGATAAATGCTGACCAAAATAAAAACATTTCCTTAAATACCACCACTTCAAAACATATTCCCTTCCGCAAGGAATATTCTAATCCAAACACTACTGTTTCAAATAGTAATAAAAGCTACCGTAATGATCAAAATAATGTAGATGTTGATTTTGAAATGGCAGAAATGGCCAAAAATAGTATATATTATAATGTAATGACCCGTCGTGCGGCAGGTCATTTTTCGACTTTAAATCAGGTTATAAGTCAGGGAGGTAGATAAAAGTGTTTAAGGGAATTGATATCAGTGCATCTGGATTAACTGCTCAGAGGTTAAGAATGGACCTTATTTCGGGGAATATAGCCAATGCAGAAACTACTCGTGATGAAGATGGAAACACTTATCGAAGAAAAGTAGCTGTTTTTAAAGAAAAATTCTCTAGTCAAGTAAAGGCCTTAAACTCCAAGCAAAAAAGTGGAGCCAATGCAGGTGTTGAAGTAAGTGCAATTGAAGAAGATCCCTCTCCTTTTAGATTGGAATATCGTCCCGATCATCCAGATGCAGATGAGAATGGTTATTTAGAGCTGCCAAATGTCAGTGTAATGACCGAAATGGTTAATATGATTGATGCAAGCAGAAGTTATGAGGCAAATGTACAGGCAATTTCTAATTACAAAAGTATGGCAAATAGTGCCCTAAATATTAGTACCTAAGCTTAAAACGAGGTGAAAACAATGATAAATATTAATCCGATCAATATAGCAGATAATTTCAAGCTTGATCAGGGATCCAAGCAAATCGAAGAGCCTAATAAAGAAAATTTTTCCAATTATTTTAACAAAAAATTACAAGAGGTAAACCAATTACAAAAAGATTCTCAAAAAATGACCGCTGATTTCGCAGTTGGTAAAACAGATAATATTCATCAAGTTATGATCTCTGCTGAAAAAGCTAAAATAGCAGTTAACTTAACTACAGCGGTTCAGTCAAAAGCAATTGATGCTTACAAGGAAATTATGCGTCTCCAGGTTTAATTTGATAAATTTTTGTTTCATTTATAATTTTTATTTATATTTTTATTTAAAATTTTAATGCATTTTTAAAGTTAATTTTAGTAAGTAATAATGAGGAAGAGGTTTTATAATGGCAGAGATGTTTGCAAAATATAAGGAAGAACTCAGCACTTTATGGAAAAAACTAAATAAAAAAATTCAGCTTTTAATTATTGTGCTGACAGTTTTAATGTCCTTAGCTTTTGCTTATTTAATATTTAGTGGAAGTTCTGTTAACTACCAGCCGCTTTATGCTGACTTAAGCACCTCTGATTCAGCTGCAATAGTTGCAAGGTTGGACGAAAATAATGTTGACTATAAATTGGGAGGACAAGGTAATACTATTTTAGTACCAGAATCTGAAATTTATAAACTTCGACTTGATTTAGCAGCTGCTGGTTTACCTGACCAGGGGATAGTCGGCTTTGAAATTTTCGATGAGAGTGATTTTGGGACAACAGAATTTGAAAGGAAAGTCAATTATTATAGAGCGCTCGGAGGAGAATTAGGCCGCTCAATTCAGTCGATATCAGGCATTAGTTATTCGCGAGTGCAGATAACCCCACCCCAAGAAAGCCTTTTTCTTTCTGAAGAAGAATCGGCAACAGCTTCCGTTTTGGTAGAACTAGAACCGGGTTTTAGAATGAATCAAAATCAGATTGAGGCTATTCGCAATCTTGTTTCTAGTGGAGTTCAAAATCTTCCCTTAGCTGATGTTACAATTGTTGATACAAACGGTAATCTGCTCTCCAATAATAATTCTGATCTTAATCAGGGAGTTGATCCTCAAAATTTTGTTCTGCAAAAAGAATTTGAAGCATCACTTAAAAATGATTTGAGCTCGCTTTTAAGTAGAGTTTTGGGACCGAATAACTTCGCTGTAGAAATTTATGCTAATTTAAATTTTGATCAAAGACAGGCCGAAAGCAAAACCTACTCTCCAGTTGTAGATGAAAACGGAATTGTAAGAAGTGAGGAAATTAGCAGTGAAAGTCAGGAGGGCTCTCAGGGAGCTGGTGGTGCTCCAGGAACTGATGCTAATATTCCGCAATATCAGGCTGAAGGTAACAATGAAAGTTCGAGTTATGAAAATGAAAATAGAATAACTAATTATGAGATTAATGAAAGAATTGAACAGCATATTTATGCTCCCGGCAAAGTTGAAAGACTTTCAGTTTCGGTAATGGTCGATCAGTCTACAGATGAAGAAACAATTAATCAAATCAGATCAGCTGTTGCAGCGGCCATTGGTTATGATCAGGAACGGGGAGATTTGCTAAATGTTACTGCCGTTAATTTTGATAATTCACTGCAGGAAGAAGCTGAGGCAGCAAGGGAAAATCTTGCAGCTGCAGAAAGACGTAGAATGTACATTTATGCTGCTTTAATAGTCTTTGTTTTAATTGTTAGTGCAGCCTTAATTATTTATTTATACAGACGCAAGAAAAGCCAGTTTGCCACAGGTGGCAACATAGATTTGTCAGTCGAAGATGACGAAGAAGAAATGGCTTTATTTGAACCGAATCAGGAACAGAAAAAAGATGCTCATATGAAACGCGAATTAGAACAAATGATTCATTCAGATCCAGAAAATGCTGCAAAGCTAATACGCAGTTGGCTAATGGATGAATAAAATTGAAAGGAAATTCTTATGAGAGATGAACTTACAGGTAAAGAAAAAGCGGCAATCTTACTAATTTCTTTGGGTCCAGAGACTTCTTCCGATGTTTTTAAACATCTAGATGATGAAGAAGTTGAAAAATTGACCCTAGAAATTGCCAATCAAAATAAAATAGATCCCGGCTTAAAAAAGAAAATTCAGCAGGAATTTATACAGCTGCAGCAGGCAAATGACTACATTAATTCTGGTGGTATTAATTATGCTAAAAAGATTTTAGAAAAGTCTTTTGGGCCTGATAAAACTAAAAGAATAATTAACCGTCTGACCGCAACTCTACAGGTAAGACCATTTGATTCTATCCGCAAATCTGACCCTGGTCAACTTTTGAATTTTATCCAGGGGGAGCATCCTCAGACTATCGCTTTAATCTTAGCTTATGTCAATGCTGAACAGGCTTCGCAGGTTTTATCTATGCTGCCAACAGATGTTCAGAGTAAGGTAGCAAAAAGAATTGCGGTTATGGATAGAATTTCACCTGAAATAATTAAAGAAGTAGAAGCGGTAATGGAGAAAAAATTATCTGCTGTCGCAAGTAATGAATATGCTAGTGCAGGAGGTATTCAGGCAATAGTAGATGTCTTAAATCAAGTTGATCGAGGTACCGAAAAAAATATTCTTGATAAATTAGAAGAAGATGATCCAGAACTGGTTGAAGAAATCAAAAAGAGAATGTTTGTCTTTGAAGATGTTGTACTTCTGACTGATAGAGCGGTTCAGCTGGTGCTGCGTCAGGTGGAAACACATGATTTAGCTCTTGCTTTAAAAACTGCCAGTGAAGAAGTTGAAAATATCATAAAAGGTAATATGTCACAAAGAGCAGCCGAGATGCTGGAAGAGGATATTGAATTCATGGGTCCTGTCCGAATTAGAGAGGTGGAGGATGCTCAGCAAAGAATTGTTAATATTATTAGAGAATTAGAAGAAAGTGGAGAAATTGTAATTGCCCGTGGTGGGGAAGGTGAGGTAATTGTCTAAAATTATTAAGGCTTCTCAAATAATTGGTAAATACAAAATTCAAAATCAGGATAACGCCCTTTCTATAGAATCTTTAAGAGAAAAAGCAGCACAAACAAATCAATCTACAAATGGAAATAATAAAAAGCAGAATTATAGTTCAGATAGTTCTAAAAAAGCCCATTTAATTATTAAACGGGAAAAAGCAGAAAAAGAAGCCGATTTAATTATTGCTCAAGCTGAACACAAAGCTTCAGAAATGATTAAAGCTGCTGAAAAAGAAAAAAAGAAAATAGAAGCCGAAAAAGAGGAAATTTTTTCTAAAATTAAAAATGAAGCTGAAGCTGAAGCAATTAAAGCAGCTCAGCAAAAAATAGATAGTGCGGCATCAGAATTGCTTTTAACTGCAGAATCTTTTCAAGCAGAACTAAATCAGCAAAAAATTGGAGTAAAGAAAGACATAGTCAGATTAGCAGTTAAAATTGCAAGTGTGATTATAGATGTTAAGCTGGAACAGCAGCCCGAAATTATAAATAATATTATTAGTGATATTCTTTCAGAAATTGATGAAAGCCATAAAAATATTATTGTACGAATTCATCCAGATTTAGTTCCCTTTATCGAAGATAATAACCTTTATTCTAGATTGAAAGAAAAAAATCTTGAATTTAAAGCCGACTCAGACTTAAAAAAAGGTGATTGTATTGTCGAATCTAATCTCGGCGGCAAAGAAGGCAGTATTTCACATAAAATTGATTTAATAAAAGAAGAACTTTTAAAAGAGGTTGAGGCTAATGTTTGATTTACAGTTAGATAAACTCGAAGCAAAACTTAATCAGATGGAAACAACCCGCAACTTTGGCCATATTAACCGGGTTATAGGACTTGTTATTGAATCAATTGGTCCTCAGGCCTCAATTGGAGAGCTGTGTTTGATAAAAAGTGACCAGGGGGATATTCAAGCTGAGGTTGTTGGTTTTGATGATAATAAGATTTTGATGATGCCTATCGGTGAAATGGAAGGTATAAAACCTGGTGCTAAAGTAGTTGCTACAGGTGAGAAACTAAAGATAAAAGTTGGAGAAAATCTTTTAGGAAAAATAATTGATGGTAGCGGCAACATTCTTAATGGAGATAATATAAATAGTGGTACAGCAGTTGAAGTAAATCGTCGGCCACCTGATCCCTTAAGCAGGGAGAGGATTAAAGAGCCGCTTTCTTTAGGGGTTAGATGTATTGATGGCTTTTTAACCTGCGGTAAGGGTCAACGTCTTGGTATTTTTGCCGGTAGTGGTGTAGGTAAATCAACACTGCTTGGAATGGCAGCCAGAAATACGAATGCTGATATTAATGTGATTGCTCTGGTTGGAGAAAGAGGGCGTGAAGTTAGAGACTTTATTGAAAAGGATCTGGGCGCAGAAGGCTTGAAACGCTCAATTGTAGTAGTTGCAACTTCTGATCAACCAGCATTACTCAGGGTTAAAGCAGCGAATATTGCTACTGCAATTGCCGAATATTTTAGAGATCAGGGTGAAGATGTTTTGTTGATGATGGATTCGGTTACCAGAGTCGCCATGGCTTTAAGAGAAGTAGGTCTGGCAATTGGTGAACCACCTGCAACAAGGGGTTATCCACCTTCTGTATTTGCCGAGCTACCCAAGTTATTAGAAAGAACAGGAACGAATGATGTTGGTTCTATTACCGCTCTTTACACAGTTTTAGTTGAAGGTGATGATTTTAATGAGCCGGTTTCTGATACGGTCCGGGGTATACTTGATGGTCATATATCACTTTCTAGAGAACTTGCTGAATCAGGTCATTATCCTGCAGTTGATGTATTGAGCAGTGTTAGTAGAATTATGAATGATCTGGTAGAGAAAGATCACCTTAAAGCTTCTGAAAAGATACAGCAGTGGCTGGCCACTTACAATCAATCAGAGGATTTAATTAATATTGGTGCTTATGAAAAGGGCTCAAATCCCGAGGTTGATAAAGCCATTGAAAAAATTGATCAGATTAATAATTTTTTGAGACAGGGAATAGAAGAAAAAGCAAATTATGAAGATACTGTCAAACGCTTAAAAAATATTGCCTCAAGATAGGGTGACTTAGATGGCTAAATATAATTTTAAATTTGATAAAATTTTATCCCTGAGAAATAAAGAGGAAGAACAGGCAGAAAATAATTATCTTAAGTTAAAAAAAGAGCTGCAAGAATTAAACAAGCAGCTGCAAGAGCTTGAGTTTGAAAAAGAAGAAGTTTTTGATAATTTAAGAAATGATGCTGCAAATATTAATGCTCATATTGAACTGAGAAATTATTTAAAGAGATTAAGAGCTTTAAAATTGGAAATTGAAAAGAAGCAAAAAGAGAAGGCTCAGGCAGTAGAAAAGCAGTTTCAATATCTGATGGAAAAGAAAAAAGAAAGAAAAACCCTGGAAAAATTAAAAGAAAAAGAAAGTGAAAGGTTCATCAAAGAATTTTTAGCATCAGAACAAAAAGAACTTGATGAATTAGGAAGACACTATACTACAGGTGGTAGATAAAGCCAATGAAAAAAATTATATATTTTTTAATATTATTTTTAGTACTTTTTTCTATGTTAAGCTGGTCACTTGATGCACTCGATGTAATTGATGTTAAAGCAGCTTTATATAATTTAGCCAGCAGAATACCGGTTGTAAATAATTACCTTGTCAGCCGAGCAGAAATAGTCGAACTGGAAACTGAAAATATGGACCTGCAGCAGAAGATCAATTCTAAAGATACAGAAATTGCTGAACTAAATAATGAAATACAAAAACTTGAACAAGAACTTGAAGATCAGGAAGCAGTAATGGCTGAAATCCAAAAGGACTACAATGAATTGGCTGATAGCAAAGAAGATAGAGAAGCTAAACTGGAAAAGATAGCCGATATATATCGCAGCATGGATTCAGATGCTGCAGCAGCTGTAATAATGCAGATGGATCAGAAGCTGGCTTTAGAAATCTTATCACGGCTTAAAGAAGACCAGGCGGCAGCTATACTGGAATCATTGTCCCAGGATAGAGCTGCTGAACTTTTTAGTCTTCTTAGTCAATAGATAATGATGAGTTAAAAAATAATTGAAAGGGGGTGAGAAATTGAATAGAGGTGTTAGTTTAAATCAATATCATTTTAAAGCTCCGGCTCAAGAAAACATTAAAAAAGATTCTTATCAAGCAGTAAAACCTGAGCAATCATTCTCAGAAAAGATGAAAGCTTTACAAAATAAGAGAAATGATAATTCTCAATCTGCTTCTAAGAACAAAAAAGTCAAAGAAGAATCCAAGGATCTGAGAGCAGAACCAGAAGCAAAAAACAGCAAGAGTAAGAATGTCGAAGCTGATAAAAGTGATAAAGATTTAAAAAAAGTTGATAAAGAAAAAATGGAAGAAATCAAAGAAAATATTTTTGTTCAGTTAGGTCAATTGAATTTAGGTAGTGAAGCTCAGCAGAAATTAGAATCAGTTTTGAAAGAAGCTGGCTTTTCGAAAGCTCAAATTCAAGCAGTTAATAAGCAAAATATTTCAGCTGTAGACTTAGCATTTTCGGAAATGAATGAAAGTTCTTTAGAAGAACTATTTTCTGATTTAGGAACTTTTTTATCAGAATCCGAAGTTGATTTGAATGAAAATACTGAATTAGCTTCATTAATCAATTTATTAAAAGAAATTGAAAGCAGTGGAACTATATTATCCGAAAATCAATCTTTTAATGAGGTTGCTGCCAAAGAATTAACTGCTAAAAATGATGATAATCTGAAATCAGCAAAAGAAAACTCAGCTACTAAAACAGATGGGAAGTTTTTAAATGCAAAGAATTCAGCTAAAGTTGTTGAAAGTTTAAATCTTAATCAATCAGATCTAACTGGCTTAAATCAGGAACTTGATTTAGCTCAAAATGGAAATTTGAAAGAAGAAGTTCTTACTCAAATTAAGAATGATAATCAAGGTAAAACCAATCAAGAACTAAAATTCTTTAATTCCATGAGCAATAAAAATTCAGCAGAATTAAATCTGGAAGGTTTGACAAAACTGATGCAGGGTGAGTCAACTGCAAAAGGAAAAGATTCTAATTTAAATTTGATTGGAACAGAATCATTTTTAAATATGGAGCTGGAAACTAATAGCGGCGGAAGGCTTGTTAATTTAAATAATAACTCTGAACTAAAGCAAAATCTTCCTGTTAAAGACCAATTTGTCCAGAAATTTAGGGGAGAATATTCAGCTGCTAAAAATGAAATGAATCTGGAATTAAAACCTGATTCATTAGGTAAGATTGCAGTTAAACTTAATCTTGATCAAGGTAAAATTGATGCTAAAATGATTGTAGAAAGTAAGTTTGTGCAGTCTCAACTTGAAAACAGCATGCAGGAAATAAAGACTGATTTGCTAAAACAGGGAATAAATATTGAGCAGTTCAAAATTGAAACTGCAAAAAATGCGCCCAAACAGGTTGAACAGCAGAATAACTTTGATTTTAACGAACAAAATTCTGACTTTAGTGATGGCGAAACTGGTCAAAATCAGGAATATGAACAGCGACAGTTTTTTCAAGGCCAGTATTATGTTCAGAGGAATATCACAAATGATAATTTAAATAATGATGAACTCATGATGAGACAACAGGAAATTATTAATAGGGCAGCCTTTGCTAAAGGGAAGCTTAATTTAATTGTTTAAAGGAGGTAGTTAAATGGCTGATATAACAGGTGTAAGTTCGACTCAAAATACTCAGTATCAACAGGAAACTCAACGTGAGACTTTAGAAGCTAATGATGCGCTTGGTCAGGATGCCTTTTTTAAGATACTTATTACTCAATTGCAAAACCAGGATCCTCTTAATCCAATGGAAGATAGAGATTTTGTTGCCCAGATGGCAGAGTTTAGTTCGCTTGAAAAAACTGAAAAAGTCTATTCTCTTCTAGAAGATAAATTGAGTTCTAATCAGGTAATACAAAATAGTAATCTTATCGGTAAAGAAATTACAGCAAATGTCGAAGGTATTAAACTTGAAGGTGTAGTTGATGCAGTTAAATCTTCTAATGGTAAGGTGCTGGCAGTACTTGATAGTGGGTCTGAGATTAATATTAGTAATATAACTCAGGTAAAAAACATTGAGGCAGAAGAAGTATAAAAGAGGTGTTAAATATGGATAATAGACTAAAAATAAATCAACCAATACAACCTCTCAAAAGGACACAACAGCAAAAGAAAAATGTCCAGGAAAAGAAAAAATCTAATTCTCCATCGTTTAAGGATATTTTAGGAGATAAGATGAAGGGGAAGGATAAGCTTTCATTTTCCAAACACGCTAAGAAAAGAATCGATTCTCGCTCTATTCCCGTTTCAAAAGTAGAACTTGATAAGTTAAGTACCGGGGTAGAAAAAGCTAGAAATAAAGGTGCAAGAGATTCTTTAGTGATGGTTAACAATGTAGCTTATATTGTTAGTGTAGAAAACAACACAGTAGTTACAGCAGTTGATGAGGACAGTATGGATGATAATGTTTTTACTAATATAGATAGTGCAGTATTTATGAAATAGCAAGATAATTGTAAAATGAAAATATAACTGAAAAAATAGAAAAAATGAAGACTTTAAGCTGGAAAATCTAAAATTTAGCTTAAAATCGGATATGAGCTGGACCTTTTTCAGGGAGCTCTGTTCTGCTGTCGATAACAGTGGAACTCCGATAAATACTGAAGGAGGAAAATTTATATGTTAAGATCGATGTATGCGGGTGTGTCAGGATTAAACACACATCAGCAGATGATGGATGTAACAGGAAATAATATTTCAAATGTAAATACAATTGGATTTAAAAGCAGCCGGGTTACTTTTAAAGAAATGTTAAGTCAGACTTTGAAAGGTGCTTCAAGACCTTCAGATAATGGTGATAGAGCGGGAACTAATCCACAACAAATTGGACTTGGAGTAGGGATCGGAAGTATAGATAGTGATATGTCTTCTGGAAACCTACAGTCAACAGGAAAAAATTCTGATGTAGCTATTCAGGGAGATGGATTTTTTGTTCTGCAGGATGAAAATGGTAATAAATCATATTCCAGGGCAGGGAACTTTGGTTTTGATGCTAAAGGAAATTTATTTTCACTTTCAACTGGATTACAGGTAGTAGGGGCAGTAAATGAATTGGATAATAATCAAGAAAATAATCCAATTAATCTGAAGTCTACAATTAATGCAAAATCTACAGATGAAGTTTCACTTGGAGGGAACTTAAATAAAAGTATAACTTCTGGGGAAGAAAGAACTGTATCTACCGATATAATAGCTCAGGATAACTCTTCATATACTCTTGAGATGACTTATACTAAGGATACCGCTGATGATGAATGGACTGGAAAAGGAAAAATAATCGCAGAAGATAAAACAGAAACCGAATTGGAATTTTCTGGATCGACACCTGTTAATGAATTTGATATAAGTTTTTTACCAAATGGTGATATTCAGTCTGGTGAATTTCAATACACTGATAATATAGCAAGTATAATTGGAAATGATATTGAAATTGATTTGAATAATTTAACTCAAATATCTGCTAACTCGGATATTAATTTTTCTGATGTTACTGGTTATAAAAAAGGGGATTTAGAATCTTTTTCATTTGATGAAAATGGATATATTACTGGATCTTATAGTAATGGGTTATCTGAAGCATCTGCTAGGATTAAATTAGTGAATTTTTCTAATCCTGCTGGTTTAAATCGGAAAGATGGAGTCTTTACAGAATCAGTTAATTCTGGAGAGCCTCAGAACACTTTTCCTGGGTCTGGAGGTACTGGTAATTTAGCGCCTTCTACTTTAGAAATGTCAAATGCCAATCTTTCTCAGGAGTTTACCAATATGATTACTGCTCAGAGAGGGTTCCAGGCAAGTTCAAAACTTATAACAACCTCAGATGAAATGCTGCAGGAATTAGTAAATCTAAAAAGATAATTTGATTTAAATAGTCAGGCTGAAATCTATTATAGATTTTGGCCTGACATATAATAAAGGAAGTGTATGATGATTAAATTGACCAGGACAAGTGGAAAAGAATTTGTATTAAATGTTGATCTGATAGTTGAGGTGCAGGAGACTCCAGATACAGTGATAACCCTTAATAATGGCAAAAAATTGCTTGTCAAAGATTCGGCAGATGATATAATTGAAAAGGTAGTAAAATATCGCCAGAAAATTATGGGTGGAATTTCTAGAACAGGGGAGAGATCTTAAATGGATATCGCAACAATAGTCGGTTTAGCAGCAGGAGCAATAATATTTTCATTGGTAGCTATACTGGGTGGTAACGTAATAATCTTTGTTAGTGTTCAGTCTGCCCTGGTAGTTCTAGGTGGTACCCTGGCCGGTGTAATGATCAGTTATACTTTCAGTGATTTAAAAAACATTCCTAATCTGTTACGTGTTTCACTTCAGGATGACAAAATAGAGTCAGATCATATAATTGAAAGTCTTGTAAATTTTGCTGAAAAAGCAAGAAGAGAAGGTCTTTTGGCTTTAGAAGATGATGCTGCTGAAATGGATGATGAATTCCTAAAAAAAGGAGTTCAGTTAATAGTTGATGGTACTGATCCTGAATTAGTTCGAAATATTTTAGAAACAAAACTAACTTTTTTGCAGGAAAGACACGCTAAAGGGAGAGGAATCTTTGCCACAATGGGACAGTTAGCACCTGCTTTTGGTATGATTGGTACCTTAATCGGATTGGTCCAGATGTTAAGTCAGCTGGATGATCCAACTCAGTTGGGTTCTGGTATGGCTGTAGCTTTAATTACAACTCTTTATGGTGCCTTGCTTGCTAACTGGTTATTTATTCCGTTATCTAAAAACTTAGAAACACAGAGTAATCACGAAATACATGTTAAAGAAGTTATTATAGAAGGAATACTCTCAATTCAGGCTGGCGAAAACCCAAGAATTGTAAAAGAAAAATTACATGCTTTCTTATCAGAGGGCGAGAAAGAAGAGGTAGAAGCCAGAATAAATGATATGGGAGAGGTAGGTGCCAGGGAAAATGCCTCGTAATAATAACAATAATAAAAATGATGATGGTGGTGGATCACCTGCCTGGATGACAACTTTTGGTGATATGATGACCCTGCTTTTAGTATTTTTTGTGCTATTATATTCTTTTTCTTCAATGGATGTTGAAAAGTTCCAGGGTTTTATATCAGCACTTCAAAATCAACTTGGTGTTTTAGATGGAGGTCAGACAATTACTCCTAATCCCAACATAGATGCAGGTACACTTGGAGAGGATTATGCCCAGGCACCTCAAAATATTCAGCAGATAATGAGGGAGCTTGATAATTACATTAAAAGTAATGATCTTGGAGATAGAGTTGAGGTTGAAAATAAGAGAAAAGGTTTAGTTATCAGCTTGACTGGTGAGATATTATACGAATTAGGCCGGGCAAACATACGAGGACAGGGAAGAGAAGTTTTATCGATGATTTCTGATATTTTAATAGATATTCCAAATGATATTATGATTGAAGGACATACAGATGATTTACCAATTAGAACAGATGAGTTTCCTTCAAACTGGGAACTATCAACTGCAAGAGCAGTAAATGTTATAAAATTTTTAATTGAAGAAACAGACTTTGATCCTGCTCGCCTTTCTGCTGCCGGTTATTCGGAATATAGACCGGTTGCTGATAATGATAGTTCTAAAGGAAGAGCAAAAAACAGAAGGATTGAAGTTGTAATCTTAAATTCTCAATACGTTGTAAATAATGATTCAAATTCAATTCCAAAACAACAAAAGCAAAGGGAACTTGCGGAAAACAACGAGGAGAGAATTCAGTCGGAAGGGGAGGATGGCTGATATGGCAGAAAATAAAACTATAAATTATAAAATGTTAACACTGATTATTGTACTTGTTATTATTATTACAGGAGTAGCTAGTTTTACTTTTTTTACTTATTTTTCTGTAGCAGAAAATAGTGAAGAAAAAGAAGAATTTAAAATTGAAGATATTAGGTCTACCTACATGGTAGGAGATTTTGTAGTTAATATAACTGATAATAGTAGAATCAATTTTATTAGAGCAAGTCTGGTATTTGAAATTGAAGATAATAATTTAATTGAAGAACTAGAAAAAAGGAAACCTCAGTTAAGGGATACAATAATAACAACTTTGCGTTCTCAAAATGAAACTATTTTAAAAGAAGCTAATGCTCAAACTATAAAGAGTATTATTAAAAATGAGGTAAATAAAATATTAAAATCAGGAGAAATAACAAATGTATGGTTTACAGAATTGGTTGTGCAGTAAGGAGGAGTTAAGATGTCTGATGTATTAAATCAAAATGAAATTGATTCACTTCTTTCTGCAATCAGTAGTGGTAGTATAGATGTTGAAGAAGCTAAAGAACAGTCAGACGAAAAACAGGTGAAAGAATATGATTTTAAGAGACCAGATAAATTATCTAAAGAACAGATTCGTACTTTAGAAATGATTCATGACAATCTTTCCCGTATTTTCACTACTACTCTTTCGACTAAATTGAGAAGTATGGTTAATTTTGAGGTGGTTTCAATTGAGCAGCTTGCCTATTCGGAGTTTATTAACTCACTGCCGGAGCCAACAATTCTTGGGATAAATAAGCTTGAGCCGTTAAGCGGTCAGTTTATTTTTGAAATAAATCCAGAGATTGGGTTTGGTATTATTGACAGATTATTTGGCGGTTTTGGTAATCCGATTACAGATGTTCGATCTTTTACTGATATTGAAAAAGTTGTTTTGAAAAGAGTTATGAACTGGCTTTTAACAGATTTTCGTGAAGCCTGGAGTAACATTGAAGATTTAGAACCAAAACTATTAGAACTGGAATCCAATCCGCACTTTATTCAGGTAGTTCCTGATAGTGATATGACTATTATTATAACACTTGCGGCCAAAATCGGTAGTACAGAAGGCTTAATTAATATTTGTTTGCCTTATATAGTTTTAGAGCCCATAGTTAAGAATTTAAATGCTCAGTACTGGTTTTCAAGTACCAGGGAAAAGCAGACTCCTGAACATATTGCCAAACTAAAGAAAAGATTAAATGAGGCTAGGGTTGAGGTAGATGCTGTACTTGGAAGCACTGAATTAACAGTAGAAGATTTTTTATATTTACATCCAGGTGATGTAATTAGACTTGATAAAAAAGTAGAAGCAAATGCTGAATTAAAAATCGGTAATCACCATAAATATGAGGCGGTTGTTGGGACCAAGAATCGTCATAAAGCGATACAAATTGTTGGAGTAGCAGAAAATTTATTTGAGGAGAGTGAAGTCAATGACTAATGATGGTAATTTTTTGTCACAAGAAGAAATAGATGCTTTAATGAATAATCAGGATGATTCTGAAGACGAAAACGAAAATACGACCAGTCTTAATCCTGAAGAAATTGATGTAATAGGTGAAGTAAACAATATAGCAATGGGTTCCTCTGCTACAGCACTCTCCAAATTGCTGGATCAAAAGGTTGAAATAACAACTCCCGAAGTTGAATTGATGTCTTTTAAAGAACTGATAGAAGCCTATGATCGGCCTTGTGTTTTAATAAAAGTGGAGTATGTTGAAGGAATTGAAGGTTTGAGCATTCTTGTTATTAACACCAAAGATGCGGCAGTAATTGCTGATTTAATGATGGGTGGAGATGGTCTAGATGGCCTGGAACAGGAAATGTTAAACGAGATTTCGATCAGTGCAGTTGGAGAAGCTATGAATCAGATGATGGGAGCAGCGTCAACATCTATGTCAAATATTTTAGATACGCTGGTTAATATTTCTCCACCAGAAGCAGAATTTATTAACTTAGATGATGTAATAGAAGAAGGAAGAGATTGGTTTGATCCAGGAGAAGAAATTGTTGTTACTTCTTTTAATTTGAAAATTGGAGATTTAATTGATAGTACATTCAAACAGTTATCTTCTTTTAATTTTATTAAAAAAATGGCAAATTCACTTTTAAGTGGTCAGACTGGTTTAATGGACAATAGTGAAGAAGAAAAAGCAGATGATGATATTGAGGAAGCTCAAGAACTTAGCAGTGCTGAACCACAAACTGAACCGGAACCGGAGCTAGAACCTGAGAAAACAGAAACTAAAAAAGCGCCTGCTGCTAATAGGGATAAAGCTTCAAGCAGTAGAAGAGAATCTAGAAAAATAACTGAAGAAGAAAAAGTCGATATGCATACTGCCCAGTTCCCTGAATTTAATGATCAGGATACACAGCCGCTGCCAAATAATATGGAACTTATCAAAGATGTGCCTTTAGAGGTAACAGTAAGATTAGGTAAGACAGTAATGAAAATTAGAGATATCTTAGAGCTGGGAGATGGTTCGATTATTGAACTGGATAAACTGGCAGGTGAACCGGTAGATTTACTGGTTAATGGCAAATTGGTTGCTAAGGGCGAAGTAGTAGTAATTGATGAAAACTTTGGCTTTAGGGTTAAAGATATAATCAGTCCAACCGAACGTTTAAGCACTCTTTAAGTGGTGGTGTAAAAATGAACTATATATGGGAAACTTTTAAAATGGCATTTTATTTAATTTTAGTTATAGGCTTTATACTCGCCATTTATTATTTAATTAGAAAGCGGTTCAATTTTAGTTCTTCAAAAGAATTAAAAATAGTAGATAGTATGAGATTACTTAATGGTGAAAACATTTATCTAATAAAAGTTTATGATGAAATTGTAATGCTTGGTGGAAGTAAAGACGAACTTAATTTTTTAAGGAGCTGGTCAATTTCAGAACTGGATATTGAGCTAGATGAGCTGGAAAACGATAAAGAAGAAAAAACAATTTTTAAAGATAAGCTGCTAAAAATTCTTAATCAAAAGAATAATAAGCAGAAAAAGAACAAAGATAATTCCGGCAGTGATCACAATGGAAAGTAAATTTGTGGCCATTGTTCTTTTGTTTATTTTAATTATAAGTTCCATTTTCATTTTTAGTTCTGCGGCTGCCGCTCAGGAATTTAATTTACCTGAATTTTCATTTGAAATTTCAAATACAGATAACCAGGATGCAGAAGGAGAAGATCTTGTCTTATCTTTACGAATCTTATTATTATTAACAGTTCTTTCATTAGCACCCGCAATTATCGTTTTATTTACTTCATTTACCAGAATAATAATAGTTTTTTCAATTTTAAAAAGAGCTTTATCTTTAAATAATATGCCTCCAAATCAGGTTTTAATTGGAATCGCAATATTTTTAACTATTTTTATAATGGCACCAGTTTTGCAGGTTGTAAATCAAGATGCCTTACAGCCTTATTTAGAAGAACAAATATCAATAGAAACAGCTTACGAAAATACTATAACACCGGTCAGAGAGTTTATGTTTAATCAGGTAGATGAGCCATCTTTAAGTCTTTTTGCAGAATTGGCAGAAATTGAACGGCCGGAAAGCAGGCAGGATTTGCCGACTTATGTTTTGATTCCAGCATTTTTAATTCATGAGGTTAAAATTGCCTTTCAAATTGGATTTTTATTATATATACCGTTTTTGATGATCGATATGATTGTTGCCAGTATTTTGATGTCGATGGGAATGATGATGCTGCCACCGGTTATTATTTCGCTTCCATTTAAGATTTTACTTTTTGTACTTGCAGATGGCTGGCATCTTTTAATTGGATCTCTAGTTGAAACTTTTAACTAATAATTTATCAAATTTAATCAATGAAAAATATTTTATTCTAAAAAATTAGTAACTATTGATAGGAGTGGGGAAAATGGGAGAAGCAGTAGTCTTAGATATCGGCCGAGAATCTTTATATACCGTAATTTTAGTTATTTTTCCTGTCTTAGGTGCTGGATTAATAACAGGACTTCTGGTAGCAATTTTTCAAGCTACAACTCAAATTCAGGAACAGACTTTGGCTTTTGTTCCTAAAATATTTGCAGTCCTCGGTTCTATTGCATTTTTTGGTCCCTGGATTTTAACCACTGTAGTTGAATTTGTGCAGGAATTATTGCGAAATATTCCTCTTTATATAGGAGGTTGATAATTCTTGGGAGAAGATTTTTTGATAAATGAGGCTATATTTTTGTTTGCTTTAATTTTTAGTCGTTATTTGGGTATATTTTTCTTAACTCCCATCTTCAGCAGTCAGGTAATATTTTATCAGGCTAAAATTTTAATCGCACTATCCCTGACCGCTATTACAATGCCGGTTGTACTCAGTTTTTATCAGCCAATATATCCAGCCAGCGATTTACTAGTTTTAGTTAAAATTATGAGTGAATTAAGTGTTGGACTTTTTATGGGGATGGCAGTTTTTTTAGTTTTTGCTGCTGTTCAACTGGGAGGGCAGATAATAGATATGGGAATGGGCTTTAGAATTGCTAATGTAGTTGACCCTTTTAGTGGTATTAACTCACCAGTTATCGGTCAGTTTAAAAATATTTTGCTGACTTTGATATTTTTAGCTGTGGATGGTCATCTGTATTTAGTTAAACATTTACATCAATCCTTTAGAATTATTCCTCCCGGCCAAGTAAATTTTAGTTTGAAAATATGGCAGTACTTTTTTCGCCGGAGTGGAGATATGTTTTTGCTGGCAGTAAAAGTTGCCATTCCAATTGCAGGAGCCATATTTTTTATAGATTTGATTTTAGCTTTTTTAGCTCGTTCAGTTCCGCAGATGAATCTTTTCGTAGTCGGTTTACCGATAAAAATAATGGCCGGTCTGCTCTTACTCTTTGTTTTAATACCAGTTTTAAACAATTTTTATGCTGAAATAATTTTTGATATTATTAATGAAATACCACAGATTTTTAGATTGATAAGTCCCTAAATAAAAGGAGGGGAGACAATGGCAGAAGATGGTAGTGGAGAAAAAACAGAAGATGCCACTCCCCGGCGGAAAGAGGATGCTCGTAAAGAAGGTAATGTTGCTAAGGGTAAGGAAATAAGTCAGGCTTTTACTTTGCTGGCCAGTTTTTTATTACTATATTTTTTAATGCAGCAGATGTTCTTTACTATGATTACAGAAATTAGATATTACTTTACTGAATTAATAACTTCACCTTTTAGTATAGATAATGCTTATAATATTTTGTTAACTGCTTTTATGAAAGCTATTAGAGCTATTTCTCCGGTAATGGTCGTTACTGCAGCCGCTGGGGTCTTAGTTAATTTTCTGCAGATCGGACCACTATTTACTACCAAGTCTTTAGTTCCCGACCTTAAAAAAATAAATCCAATTAAGGGTTTTAAAAACATATTTTCACTTAGATCTTTAATGGAGCTTTTTAAATCACTTTTTAAGTTAGCAATAATTTCTGCAATAGCTTATAATATTTTAGTAAAAAATATAGAAGTATTTCAAAAAACTCTGCATCAGGGTTTAAGACAGTCACTTGTTGTAATCAGTGATTTAATCAGTACCATGGCTTTTTCGATAATAACTGCTATTATGGTACTTGGAATAATTGATTTGATTTACCAAAGATGGCAGCATAATAAAGATCTTAAAATGTCTAAATATGAAGTTAAACAGGAAAGAAAAGAGATGGAAGGGGACCCAATTATTAGACAGCAGCGAAAACAGAGACAGAAAGAAATGAGTATGAACAGAATGATGTCTTCTGTAAAAGAGGCTGATGTAATAATTACCAACCCAACCCATATTGCTGTTGCTTTAAAGTATGAGTTAGATGAAATGGAAGCTCCAGTTGTGCTGGCTAAAGGTGAAGGCTTTGTTGCTCAAAAGATTAAAGAAAAAGCAAGAGAATCAGAAATTAAAATAATAGAGAACAAACCCCTTGCTAGATCATTAAATTCAATGACAGAAATTGGGGATCAGGTACCGGTAGAACTTTATCAGGCTGTTGCAGAAATATTGGCTAAGGTTTTTCAAGACAAAGACAATTATTAATTGGTTTTACAAAGTTTTGGAGGGAAGTAATTAGTGGATAACAGTATAGCTTTTTCGAAAATAACTAAAAATACAGATGTGATTTTTGCATTGATGGTAGTAAGTATAATTGTAATGTTTATTATTCCGCTGCCAACGATGCTGCTTGATATGCTGCTGGCTGCTAATGTTACCTTTGCTATGGTTATTATACTTGTCAGTATTTATACAACTGAGCCCTTAGATTTATCTGTTTTTCCGTCTTTATTACTTTTTGCTACACTTTTTCGGTTGGGACTTAATGTTTCGACCACCAGATTAATTTTAGGTCAGGGTTATGCAGGCGAGATTATAATGAGTTTTGGTGATTTCGTTGTTGGTGGTAATTATGTTGTTGGTTTAATTATCTTTTTAATTATTGTTATCATCCAATTTGTTGTAATTACCAAAGGTGCAGAAAGAGTTGCCGAAGTAGCAGCCCGTTTTACTCTGGATGCTATGCCAGGTAAACAGATGAGTATTGATGCTGATTTAAATGCAGGTGTAATCGATGAGATAGAAGCAAAAAAGGAAAGAGAAAAGATTAGACAGGAAGCCGATTTTTATGGGGCAATGGATGGTGCCAGTAAATTTGTTAAAGGTGATGCTATTGCCGGTATTATAATTACTTTTATTAATATTGTCGGTGGATTAGTTATTGGTGTTTTACAGCAGGGGATGGGCTTTGCCGAAGCTGCTCAAACATATATTTTGTTAACAGTGGGTGATGGACTTGTATCACAGATACCTGCTCTTTTAATCTCAACTGCAACCGGTATGGTTGTTACTCGAGCTGCCTCTGATAATAATATGGGTAATGAAATGACAGAACAGCTTTTAAAACAGCCTAAAGCACTATTTATTGCCTCAGGTGTGCTTTTAGTTATCGGATTTGTGCCTGGACTGCCAACACTGCCATTTATGTTTTTAGCAATTTTTATTGGAGTACTAGCCTATTTAATTGTGAGAATTGCCGCAGAGCAGCCGGCTGAAGTTGAGAAGAAGCAGAAAAAACAGCGCCAGATGACAGAAGCTGAAAAACAGGAGATGAAACAGGAAGAGTTAAAACAATTGATTAAAGTAGATAAATTAGAAATTGAAGTAGGATATAATCTTATTTCACTGGTTCTTCCCGAACAGGGAGGAGATTTTTTAGATAGAGTCAGTAATATTCGCAAACAAATTGCAGTTGAGTTAGGAATTATTTTACCGCCAATTAGAATTGTAGATAATCTGCAGCTGCCACCTGACATATATAAAATAAAACTGCATGGTGTAGAACTCAGTCAGTACGAGCTTTATACTGATAAATTTTTAGCAATGGATCCAGGTAATACTTTCGAAGATATTCCAGGCATTGAAACTGAAGAGCCTGCTTTTGGGACAGAGGCCCTCTGGATTGAAGAATCACAAAAGGAAAATGCAGAATTAGCAAACTACACGGTTGTTGACCCAGGTTCTGTAATGGCCACTCATTTAACTGAAATAATAAGAGAACATGCATACGAACTTTTAGGTAGAAAAGAAGTAAAAAAACTGATAGATAATTATAAAGAAGAAAATGAAGCTGTAATAGATGAACTTATACCGGATTTAATGAAACTTGGTGAGATTCAAAAGATTTTACAGAATTTACTCTGGGAAAACATTCCTATTAAAAATTTAATTATTATTTTAGAGACTCTGGCTGATCATGCTGGAAGAACTAATGACCAAAGCATTTTGACTGAATACGTTCGTCAGGGGCTTTCTCGTCAAATAAGCAATCAGTTCACCGCAGAAGATGATACACTTTATGCAATCACTATTGATCCTGGGCAGGAAGAAAAGCTTATTAATTCAGTCGAGCAGTCTGATCAGGGTAGATTTCTTTCGCTTGAGCCTGCTGAAGCTCAGGCTTTGATTAATAAAGTTGTAAACCAGGCAAAATCACTTTTAGAAACAGGTAAAGAGCCAATACTTCTGACCTCACCAATGCTCAGAAGACCGCTTAAAGAGATGGTTCATAGAACTTTTTCTGAACTAATTGTTCTATCCTTTAATGAACTAGAATCAGATGTTAATTTACAGGTACAGGGGGTAGTAAATTAAATGCAGGTTAAAAGATATACAGGAGAAACTATACAGGATGCCATATTTAAAGTTAAGGCAGATTTAGGTCCTGAAGCAGTAATTATTGATAGAAGAAAGTATAAAGAGGGCGGAATTTTTGGCTTTTTTGCAAAAACAAAAATTGAGGTTTTAGCAACAATTGAAGTTAAAACTGAAGCTGAGAATCCTGAAGAAATAAATGCAATCAAAGAGTTCATAAATGATGTAAAAACTGAAGATAAAGATTTTAATTCGCAAAATGAGACTCAAAATAATGCTAATTTTAATGCAAAAGAAGCTGTCCAAAATAATTATAAGAATGATGACTTAAAACAGACAAAGCAAAAAAAGTTTGATTTACAAACTGAACTAGCTAATAATAAAAAAGATAATCAGGTCAAAACTGCAAAAGAAAATTTGTCTAAAAAAATTAAAAGTGTTAGAAAATCTAATAATCAAATTTCTACAGCTGATGACAATATTTATAATTATTTACTGGCTCAAGGTGTTGAATCTAGATTTATTACTAAATTTATTCGGGAACTAGAAAAAGAGGAAGATTTTACTGAAGATACTTCTTTTAAAGAAAAATTACCAAAGTTTTGTAATAAATATTTTGATTTTGAGAGTGGAATTAACTTAAACTCAAAACAGAAAGTTGTTTCTTTTATTGGACCAACAGGAGTTGGGAAAACAACAACTATTGCCAAGGTAGCAGCTATTTTTTCTGTAGAAAAAAACAAAAAAGTTGGTTTGATAACTGCTGACACTTATCGAATTGCTGCAGTTGAGCAGCTGCAGACCTATAGTGATATTATTGATCTTCCTTTTGCAGTATCATATAGTGGCGATAAACTTAAAGATTTAATTGATAATAGATTTAATGATTGTGATTTAGTTTTAATTGATACTCCAGGCAGCAGCTGGAAAGATCAATTACAGCTGGCAAGATTAAAAATGTATACAGCAGCTGATTTTATCGATGAAACACATCTGGTAGTTAGCATGAACACCAAAAGTAGTGATCTGAAAAGTATTATTAATAAATTTGGAAGTCTCAACCCTGACCATATGCTCTTAACAAAGCTCGATGAAACAGAAAGTTATGGTGACCTTATTAATTTAAAAGAAAATTATGGGCTCCCGTTTTCATTTTTGAGTTTTGGTCAGGACGTACCAGAAGATATTGAGGCTGCCAAAGCCGATAATTTAAGAAAATATTTATTTGGTGATTATTATGCGTAATCAGGCGGCTCGTTTGAAAGAAATGATGAAAGAAAAGTTGGAAGAGAAAAAGGAAGATGTAGCAGCTGCTTCTAAAACTGCTGAGTTTGAAAACACAAATACTACAACAAGAACAATAGCAGTTGCCAGTGGCAAAGGTGGAGTTGGGAAATCAACTTTTAGCAGTAATTTCGCCTATCAGTTATGTAAATTAGATAAAAAAGTTTTAATTATTGATAGTGATATAGGAATGGCAAATTTAGATATTATGCTTGGAGTTCAGCCTAAATATGATTTAGGCCATCTTTTAAGGGATGAATGTACTTTAGAAGAAGCAATTTGTGATGCTCCCGCTGGAATTAAGCTTTTAAGTGGAATAACTGGCGATGATAGTTTTATAGATGATAACACAAATTCTATAAATAAACTGCTTAATATCGGCTCTACTCTGGAAAAGGATTTTGATTTTCTGTTAATTGATCTTGGGGCAGGTGCTTCCCGGAGTATAGTTAATACTATCAGAGCTGTAGATGAACTAATTCTTGTTTTAACAACAGAGCCAACATCAATAATGGATAGTTACAGCCTGATTAAAATTCTTGCTAACCATGACTATAAAAGTCCTGTGAAAATGGTTATTAATCAGGTGAATAATGAAAAAGAAGCAAAAAAAACTGCTGAAAGAATGATTTCGACCGTTAAAAAATATTTAAATATAGAACTAACACTGCTAGGTACTGTTAGTTCAGATAATAAAATAAGTGCTGCAATTAGGAAGCAAAAACCATTTTCTGAACTTTTTCCACATCGAGATACCGCATTAGATTTTGAAAAAATTGCTAGGAAAGTAAGTGGAGAGAAAAAAAGCGCAAAAGGTGTCAAAAGTTATTTTTATAAAATGATTGGCTTTTTAAAAGGAAATAGTTGAAAAAGCTGTTGGAGTTGAGATGATGAAGAAATTAAAGATAAACCAAAAAATTGAAGTTGAATTTGAATTGGATGATTATCCAGAGATTTATCTTTCAAAAATTGCAGACTTTGTGGATGCAGGAATAGTAATCACCGGCCTTTATCAGCATGGAGCCCCTTTAGCAGTTAAAAAGAATGATATAATTTATGTTTATTTTACCACTGATAGAGCAGCTTATGAATTTAAAAGCGTCATCTTGCAGAGAATTAAAGAACCTTTGCCTTTTATCTTAATCAAAAGACCCGAAGAACTAAAAAGAATTCAGAGACGAGATTATTTCAGACTTGAACTTGATGGAATTGTTGAATTAAATCAAGAAAAAAAAGATGGTTCTATTGAAAAAAAAGAAGTTAAGTTAATGGATATTAGCGGTGGGGGTATACAAATAAAAACAAAATTAAAATTAAAAGAGGGAGATCAAATAAAAATCTCTTTTAAAAAACTAATAAAATTAGATAAATTAATTAAGGGGAAGATTGTAAGGAAAAGAAAAGAAAACTTTGAAGTTTATAAATATGGAATAGAGTTTATAGATATTAGTGATAGAAATAGAGAAATGATAATTCAATGGATTTTCAACCTGCAGAGGAAACTAAGGCAGAAAGGGTTAGGAAGATGATTTTTAATTCATTTTTAGCCGGGTTTATTTCATATGTAGTTTCAGTAATATATAATTTATTAAGTGGTAATAATTTAGAAACAGTGTTTTTAAATGGCCTTAAATATTTATTTCTTGTATCAGTTTTGGCATTGCTAGTCCAGTTATCTGTTTATTTTATTAAGACACAATCAGATAATAGTGATAGCGATGATAAAGGCGAAGAAGAGAATAATAAAGAAAAAGAAGAACCAAAAGAAACAGCTGAAGATTTTTCTCCTTTAAATCCTCCTGAAATTGAGTATGAAGATCAGAAGGAGAAGTAACTTTATCTTAATAATAAATTTACTAAAGGAAGATTATAATGCTTTTAGATGAGTCTTTGTGGGAAAAATATAAAAAAGAAGATGACGATCAGGCTAGAGAAAAAATTATTTTAGAACATATTGATCTAGTTAGATATGCTGCAGGTAGAATTATGGTGATGCTGCCCGATAATATTGAGCGGGAAGATTTAGAAAGTTATGGTATTATAGGCTTAATTGAAGCGATAGAGAAATTTGATTATAAAAGAGGCTATAGTTTTTCAACCTTTGCTTTACCAAGAATTAAAGGGGAGATTATAGACTATTTACGTCGAAAAGATTGGCTTCCTAATAATATGCGCAGTCAGTTAAAAAAATTAAAACAGGCTAAGATTGATTTAAAAGCGGATCAAGATAAAAACAGTTTATATGAGGAAGAATTAAGTAAAGTAACTAATATCAGTACTGAAAGAATAAAGACTCTAGAGTATTATCAAAACATTTCAGAAAGCATTTCACTTTCTACAGATTTTGATGGAGTAGAATTAATAGAAATTATCGCAGCTGATTTAGAGAAAACAGTAGATAAATTAGCCCGCGAAGAAGCAGTTAACTTATTAGCAAAAACAATAGATAGACTAAGCCAAAAAGAGCGTCTGCTCATTTCTCTTTATTATTACGAAGAGCTGACTCAGGCAGAGATTGCTGCAGTAATGAATATTTCAGCAGCAAGAGTCTCCCAAATACATAGTCATACAATCAGCAGACTGCGGGGGATGTTGAGCAGATCTAAAGAATATTTTTAGCAAGAATATTAACAATAATAAAATTGCATAACTAAGTTTATTATATTAGGAGGTATAGATTTGGAGAATCTGAAAATTGAAATTTCAGCTGATAAACTAAAAGCATTTTTAATTATAAATACTGAAGTTAATGATTTAGACCTAGAATTAGCAGATATTGAAAAAGTTCTTGCTGAAGAAAATATCAGTTATGGTATTAATAAAACTAAGATAAAAACAATTTTGGATAAAGATAAATATCCTAATAAAACATTAATTGCAGAAGGGAAAGCTCCGACTCCGGGCAAGGATGGGAAGTTGATTTATCATTTTGAAGAAAAGAAAAAACAAGCAGGAACTCTTCGTAAAGATGGGACAATGGATTTTCATTCATTAGATTTAATAAATAATGTTCGTAAAGGCGAAAAAATTGTTACTAAAGTCGAAGCAGAAGCTGGTAAGCCAGGTATTAATATCAAAGGCCAAAAAGTTGCACCACCAAAGATGAAAAACCCTAAACTCCCACGGTCAAAAAATGCTGTCAAAAAGGATAATAGCCTTTATTCAGCAGTAGATGGACAAATAGTTAGGGAATTTCAGAAGATTGTTATCAAAGATGTTTACACTGTCAATGGTGATGTTGATTTAAGTACAGGGAATATAAATTTTGTCGGAAGTGTCAAGATTAACGGTAATGTTAAAGAAGGTTTTAAAATTGAAGCTGATGGAGATATAGAGATTGCTGGTAATGCTGGTGCCTGCGAATTAAAAAGTACTGGCAATATTTTAATAAAAAAAGGATTTGTTGGTAGAAACAAGGGGACAGCCTCTGCCGAAGGAGATTTTTACGCAAGATTTATTGAAAACGCTTCTGTTGAAGCAAATAATGTTAGGGTTTATGAAGCGATTATGCACAGTAATATTAAAGCTAAAGATAGCATAAAAGTCACTGAAGGTAAGGGCTTAATTGTTGGTGGTAAAATTATTTCTAGAAATTTAATTGAAGCAAATTTAATTGGCTCAAGTTTAGCCACAAAAACTTTAATTGAAATTGGGATGATGCCTAAAGTCAAGCAGAGATTAAAAGAGGCTAAAGAGGAGCAGGAGAAAATAATTGACAATTTAAATAAAGTTCAGAAAAGCATTGAAATGTTGGAGAGTATGCAGGAAAAAGGGATTACACTTCCAGCAGATAAGAAAGAACTTTTAACAAAAGTAAAGCGAGCTAGTTTGCAATTAACTGTAGAAAAGAAAAAGCTTGGAAAAGAAATTAAAGAATTAACTGACGAAATCAACAATTCTCCAGCAGCAGTTGTTAAAGTTAAAGATTGTATATTTTCTGGAGTTCAAATATTAACTTCTCATGATAAAAAGATAATTCTAAATAAATTACTGGGATGTAAGTTTAAAGAAGAAAATAAAGAAATTAGACAAATATCAGATTAAGGAGGTGAAAAAATGATTAAAGGACTTTATACTGCAGCTTCTAGCATGGGAGTTTTAGAAAAGAAATCAAATATCAGAGCCAATAATCTTGCTAATGCTAATACTACTGCCTTTAAAAAAAGTGATACTATTACAAGTTCTTTTCCGGAAATGCTATTACAAAGAATTGAAGCTGACAAGCCCAGCCAAGAAATTGGCGAAATATCTACTGGAGCTTTTATGGAAAGAAGTTTTAAAGATATGAGACAGGGTGATTTTCAGAAAACTAATGCTAAATTGGATTTTGCGATTCAGGGTCAAGGATTTTTTACTATTGAAACTGAAGCAGGAAATCGCTATAGTCGTGATGGAAATTTCACTATAAATAATAATTCAGAATTAGTTACACAGTCTGGTAACCCTGTACTTGATCAAAATGGAGAGAGAATCCAGCTTATTTCTGGGGAAGACTTAAATGTAGATCAAAATGGGGTTATCTATTTTAATAACGGCTTAGAAGGAAGTCAGATTGCAGTTGTTAATTTTGAAAATTCGGAAGAGTTAATTCAACAGGGTGATAATTTATACCAAGCAGTTGAAGAAAGCAATGGTCCGATTGAATCTGAGGCAGCTGTAGTTCAGGGATATTTAGAAACTTCAAATGTTAAAATAGTTGAAGAAATGGTTAAGATGATTAAAACAACCAGACATTATGAATCAAATCAAAAAGTAATTACTAGTTTAGATGAAAGTTTATCCAAGGTAATTAATGAAGTTGGTAAGGCTTAAAATTAAAAAAATCAGCTGGACCTGTAAAGGAAGCTGAAGTGCTGCTGTTGACTGAGAGATACAGCAGATAAATTCTTTGAAAAACATAAAATTATATGGAGTGATTAAAATGATTAGTGCATTATGGACATCTGCTACAGGAATGAATTCTCAACAAACAAATATTGATGTAATTTCCAACAACCTGGCAAATGTTAATACAAGTGGTTTTAAAAAATCAAAAATAAACTTTGCCGATTTAATTTATACAAATATGAAAGATGCTGGGACCCCGAATGCTCAAGGGGCAGAAGTACCGACTGGAATTGAAATTGGTCATGGTTCAAAAGTTAATAGTACTCAGAAAATTTTCACTCAGGGAAACATTCAAAATACTGACAGTCCTTTGGACATGATTATTGAAGGCGATGGGTTTTTTAGAGTTCAGCTGCCTAATGGTAATTTTGGTTATACTAGAGATGGATCGTTTAAAATGGACAGTAATGGAGACATAGTCACTGCTGATGGTTATTATCTTGATCCACAGATTAATATTCCACCTGAGGCAACAAGTATTTCTATTACTTCAGATGGGACTGTAAGTTATAAGCCAGGTGGTTCTGATCAAATGCAGGAAGCAGGACAGATTCAGTTATATAACTTTTCTAATCCTGCAGGATTAGCAAGTCAGGGTCGTAACCTTTATTCTGTTACAACTGCCTCTGGAATGGCCAATCAATCTGCTCCAGGGACAAATGGTACTGGAACAATTACTCAGGGCTTTTTAGAAATGTCTAATGTTAAAGTTGTAGAAGAAATGGTAAATATGATTGCAGCCCAAAGAGCATATGAAACTAATTCGAAAGCCATTCAGGCTTCAGATGAAATGCTGCAGACTGCTAATCAGCTTAAAAGATAATTTGTTGAGGTGAGTTTAGTTTGAAAAAGATTATTTTTCTTTTATTTCTAATTTTAATAATGACTAATTCTGCAGCTGCTTTTGAAGTGGTAATTAATCAGGAAGAAGTAGTAAAATCAGCTAATATATATTTAGGTGAAATTGCAAAAATTAATAGATTTGATTTTGGAGAAGATGATTTAAATAAATTAAAAAATATTCAGATTACAAATTCGCCCCAGCCGGGCTATCAAAAATTTATCAATAGAGTTTTAGTTGAACTATCTATTAAAAATTTGGGTTATCAAAGCAATGACTTTAGGCTTTCGATGCCAAAAAAAGTAGTTATTCTAAGAAAAAGCAGCTTTATTGATAAATCAGCTGTCAAAACTTTTATTGAAAATGAATTAAAAAAGCAGCTGCAGGCAGATCCTGAAAATCTTTTTATTAAAGAATTGAATAATCCTGATCAATACAATATTGCTGCTGGAGATTATAAATTTCAAATTGCTTCACAGTCTAGATTTAAATTTGGAAGAAATAATATAGCATTAGAGATTATACAAAATAAAGAAGTTCAAAAAAGAATATATTATAGATTTAATTTAGGAATAAAAAGAAAAATTTATCAGGCAGTAAGAGATATTCCCTATAATTCTGATCTAAATAAGGCAGATTTTAAAGAGCTTGAACAGGTAATTTATAAAAATCCTGATCAAATAATTTCTGATTGGAATATTGTTCAAAACAAGGAACTTAAAACAAGCCTTAAAAAAGGTGATTATTTAAGTTATCAAGTTATCAAGAACCCTTACTTAGTTCAATGGGGAGATCGAGTTAGAATAAAAATCATCAAAAATAATGTGCAGCTAAGCAGTTATGTTATTGCAAAAGAACGTGGCCGAATGGGCGAGGAGATAACAGTGGAAAATGAAAATTCAGGTTATCGATTTCAGGCAGTGGTTGTATCAGAAAACGAAGTTAAGTATATATCTCCTTAAATAATACATGATTTATCCAGAGGTGGAAAAATGATTTCAAAAAAATCAATAATTATATTTTCATTAATTTTAATATTTTCTACGCTATCAGTAAGTGCTAATTCTCTGTGGAGTGATAATTCTGCAAATTTTTATCAGGATTTTCCCGAGTATGAGGTTGGCGATATTATTACTGTAGTAATCGAAGAGGATGCTAGCGCTATTCAGAGTGCAAATACTGGTACAAGTCAGGATAGTGATTATAATTCCGCAGGAGGAACTAATATTCTTGATTTCCTGCCATTCTTTGATTTTAGTTACTCAGATTCGGAATCTGCAGACGGGCAAACCCAGCGCAGTGGTACTTTAGAAGCGGATATCACTACTAAAATAATTGAAATTGATGAAAACGGAAATTTAGAAATAGAGGGCAGAAAACAGGTAAAGATTAATGGTGAAACACAGACAATTATCTTAAGTGGTGTAATTAGAGCAGAGGATGTAAACTTTGAAAATGAAATTTCTTCAAAAAGAGTTGCCTCTGCAAATGTTGAATATGAAGGTGAAGGACCTATTGGTGATAAGCAGGAATCTGGACTTTTGACCAAATTATTTAATTTTATTTTTTAAATAGGGAGCTAAATGACATTGATAATGTAAGATTATTTGTTTAAATGGAAATCCAGCTATTATTGAAAGAAGGGGTATCTTGTTTAATTTAAAGAAAACTTTATTAAAAAAAATAATACTATTAACTTTAATATTTTTGCTTTTTCCATTTATGCTGGAAGCAGCGGAATATACAGAGGTTGAAATAGGTAATATTACTCGACTTAAGGGTGTTAGAGAAAATCAATTAATTGGTTATGGAATTGTTGTTGGTTTAAATGGAAGTGGTGACTCTAGTCGGAGTCAGGCAACTGTTCAAAGTGTTGCTAATATGCTGCAGAATTTTGGAGTTAATGTCGATGCTAATCAGGTGAGTAGTGGAAATATTGCTGCAGTTATGGTGACAGCTTCTTTACCTCCATTTGTTCATAGCGGTGATCAAATTGATATTGCTGTTAGTTCTCTGGGGGATGCAGATAGTCTTCAAGGTGGAACACTCCTGCTGACGCCTCTTAAGGCACCTAATGGTGAAATTTATGCTTCAGCTCAGGGACCAGTTTCTATTGGAGGCTATAATGTTAGTGGTGGTGGAAATACTCAGCGTCAAAATCATCCAACTGCGGGCAGGATACCAGGTGGAGCAATGGTAGAAAAAGAACTTGCTGGAAAAATTGATTCGAATAATTTAACGTATATTTTAGAAAATCCAAATTTTGAAACAGCAAGTCAGATTGCAGCCAGAATTAACAATAATTTAAATTCTTCTGCAGCAGCAAGAGCGGTTGATTCGGCAACAGTGAATGTCTCAGTTCCTGATAATTATTCGAATAGAGTTGTTGAATTTATTGCTGAAATTAATCGAGTTAAAGTTCGTCCCGGTCTAAAAGCCAGAGTAGTTATTGATGAAAAAACAGGGACTGTAGTTTTTACTCATAATGTTAAAATTTCAACAGTAGCTGTTGCGCATGGTAATCTTTCAGTCAAAATAAGCACCAGTACAGAAGTATCTCAACCTCCTCCGTTTAGTGGAGGCGAAACTGTTGAAACTGAAGAAACTCAAATTGAGGTAGACGAAGGCGAAGAGAGCAATTTAGTGGTTGTCCGGCAGGAAAATGCAATTGAAGATCTCGTTACAGCTTTAAATGCAATCGGTGCTACTCCACGTGATATTATCTCAATTATTCAAAAAATTAAGGCTGCAGGGGCTTTACATGCAGAACTGGAATTAAGATAATAATAGTTTATTTAGGGGGTAATTATAATTAAGATCAACAGTATGAATAATAATCTGGCTAGACAGCAACTGGATATGCAAAAAAACAATTTAGATGAAAATCAAATTAAAAAATTAAAGGCTAATTTAAAAAATAAAGCTACTAAGACAAATAATATAGAGCAAAAAAAAGAAAATATAAAAGAAATTGAAAAAGAAGCAGAGAAATTTACTGCTATATTTTTAGAAAAGATGTTTTCATCAATGAAAAAAACATTACCTGAAGAAAAAATGTTTGATGGTGGTTATGCTGAGGATGTTTTTTCAGATATGTTAACAAAGGAATATAGTCAGATGGCTGGCAAACAGGGTATTCTAGGTGAATTAAATAGAGCTCTAGTCAATCAGCTTAAAGATTCCTGATTCTGAAAGTAAAATATATTAAAATTATCTAAGAGCCAATAAAACTGGCTCTTTTTCTTTTGCTTTAATTTTTTTGATGAATTTTTGATAATCCTTATCATTAACTGCTATTTTGAGATAAGCCTGTAGTGCATGATATTTAAGCCAGGGATTGCTTTCTTGATTAATAATTTCTTTGAGCAGATGAGAAATATCTGCAGCCTCAACTGCAAAGGCTCCTAATATATCTAACAAAAAATACAGGGTTACAGAACTCTGATTAAATTCGTTTCTTTTTATTAAAGTGTTTTTAATTGGGATTAAAATTAAAGGGCTTTTAAGTTCTGCAGCAAGTTCTGCAGCTTTTTTCTTCTGCGAATAATCACCATTAAAAATTATAGAGAGTATTTCAGCAATTATATAAAATTGATATTCTTTTTTTCTTGCAGTTAAATCTAAATTTGAAGCTATTTTTTTAACCGTAATTTTGTAATTTAATGATTTGTTTACAATCATTTTTAGAGGCGGCTTTTTAAAATCTGCAGCAATTTTTAGATAAAAGTTTATTTTATTTTGAGAACTGCTTTTTCTAAGCTTGTTAATAATAAAACTTTCTATTTTTGTAATGCTTTTTGTGTTTTTGTCAGTTAACGCATTTTTAATTTTATTGTTTATCTGTGCTTTTAGCTTATCATTTAAATAAGGGGCCAGTTTAAGGAGTAGATAAAAATTATCAGTTTTTTTGAGATAAAGAGCGGTGATCTTTAAAAATAAGAGGTATAGAAGGGTGAGGCTTAAAAAGAAAAAACTAATTTTGGAAATCCCAAATTTATAATAAATGACTAACAAAAATGGTTGGATTAAAAAAGTAGTGATTGAAATTGTTATAAAAATAAAGACACCGCTTAGAGAATATTTATGCCAGCAATAATAAAGGATTAGAAGAGCAGCCGTAATCAAAGAAGAATAAAGTGCTAACTGCAGCCAGAAATAGTAAGCGTTAGCTCTGCTTAAAGCTTTAAACCTATTAATTCGACCGGAGCCAAGTTTGTTTTCTGCAAAAAGAGGATCATTTATATTTTCAGAGGTGTTTTTAATGATTTTTAGAGCATCTTCAATTTTGAGCTCAGGCTGTAAAGATAATAGATCAGCTAATAGGGCACTAATCTGAGGTGCTGCAAAAGAGGTACCGCTTAATTTGTAGCTTCGGCTGAAGTTTAGAGCAGGCAGGTAGTGTCTCTGTGTTATTTTTATAATTCCAGAGGCAGCGAGATCAATTTCTGGGCCGTAATTAGAAGCTGGCATTTTTTTATCATTTTCCAGTGCTGCAGCTGCAACTACCTCTTCCAATCTAGCAGGATAGGCGATATTCTCACTATTATTATTACCCGCAGCTGCAACTATAATTATATTATCCAATGTATTAATATCTTTGATAATATCTGCCTGTGATTCAGCTTTTTCAAAACCAAGACTGATATTAACAATTATAGTTTCTTGAGGATGAACTGCTGCATAATTTTCAACTTTTCTTAAAGCACTCAGATAATTTTTTTTATCAATACGGCCAATGATGTTTTCAGCAGAAAGAGTTTTAATATCAGCACGACTCTGACTGCGGATTACTGCAGCAACTTTACTGCCGTGACTGCTATCTGAACTAATTTTTAGAGCTGGACTACTTAAAAATTCTGACTCAACTTTAGAATCTATAATAAAGATTTTAATTGAATTATTTTTTAACATTTCCTCTTTAATATGAAAGGAAAAAACAAATATTATCAAAAACAGAAATATTAAAACTAATGCTTTTTTGATAGCAGGTCCTCCTTTTTGATTTATTGTTAAATTTATTATAACATAATTAAAGCTTTCAGCTAAAAAATAATTTTATAAATATTTAACTTAATGATAAATAAAGAAATTTAAAATTTAAACAGGAAATTAAATTATATTCTATAATATATTAATAAGAAGAAAAACTTAAAAAATAAAAATTCTAAAAATAGTTAGATTTGAGTTAACGACATATCCAAAAGGAGGAATAAAATGATTCCAACACGTAAATTAAAGACTGGTGACGAGATTCCTGTGATAGCATATGGAACCTGGGATATTGCTGAAGAAAATGTAGGCGAAAATGTAGAAATCGCCTTAAAGGCAGGCTATAATCACATTGATACTGCTGAAGGTTATCATAATGAAGGGGGAATTGGTGAAGTTTTAGAAAATTATGATCGAGATGAACTATTTATAACATCCAAAGTTTTACCTTCTAACTTAAATTATGAAAGCGTTATCAAAGCCTGTGAGCGCTCTTTAGAAAAATTAGGTACTGATTATCTTGATCTCTACTTAATTCACTGGCCAAACCCTGCAATTTCTTTAAGAGAAACCCTGCAGGCAATGAAATATCTTCGCGATCAAGGTCTGGTTAAGAATATTGGTGTTAGTAACTTTTCTGCTTATCAATTAAATGCTGCTTTAAAAATTACACCGGTACCAATTACAGTAAACCAAATAGAATTTCACCCATGGTTATATCAAAAAGAACTACTTGAACTCTGTAAAGAAAATGATGTAGTATTAGAAGCTGCTGCACCACTGGCAAGAACTGAAGTTTTAGAAGATAATACAATTGTTGAACTGGCAGATAAATATGATAAATCTCCGGCTCAAATTGTTCTAAAATGGGAGCTTCAAAAAGATGTTGTACCTCTGCCAAAATCGAGAAGCAAAGCCCATATAGAAGAAAACTTAGAACTTTTTAATTGGGAACTGAGTTCAGAAGATATGGCGAAAATTGATAATATTGATCAGCAAAAAAGAATATATAGGATTGATTTTGATGACGAAACCTATGGAATTAGTTCTTAAGTTAAATAGAGTACTTCAATTTAAACAGCCTCTCCCTTTCGGAGGGGCTTTAATATGGGATAAAAGAAAGGGGTAGATTGAGAATGGAAATACCTGCAAAAAGATGGTATCAGGCAGTCAAAGAGCGAAATTCAAGACGGCAGTTTAATTCTAAAATTATTGAAAAACGAAAAATTAAAAAATTGAACAATCTAATCGAAGTGTTAAACAATGATATTGAAGGATTGAGAATTATTTTGATTCAAAAAGAAGTGGAAGAGATATTTACTGGAATAATTGGAAGTTACGGTAAAATTACTGGAGCACCAGCTTATCTGGCTTTTGTAGGCCGAGAAGATATTTCTAATATGGAAGAAAAAATCGGTTATGGAGGAGAAGCAGTTATATTAGAGGCCACCGCTTTAGAGCTCGGAAGTTGCTGGGTTTCTGGTACCTTTAAATCAGATAAAGTACTGGCTGATTTAAATTTAAATCAAAAAGAAAAACTCTATGCTATTTCTCCTATTGGTTATCCGGAAGCTAAGCCAACTATTTCAGAAAGAGTTTTAAAAAAAGTTATAAAAAGTAAAAAAAGATTAGATTTAAAAAAATTAATAGTAAATAAAAATAATTTAGAAAAAATACCTGAGTGGATGATTACTGCTCTTGAAACAGCAAGATTAGCTCCATCAGCACTGAATCGCCAGCCCTGGCGTTTTAAAATTGAAGGAAATTCTATAATTATTCAGCTGGACAATAAAGAAAAAAATGAGGAGCGCTCAAAAAATATTGACTGCGGAATTGCTATGCTGCACCTGGAAATTGGTGCCATGAAAGCTGGATTTACTGGTAAGTGGCAGTATCTTAAAGGAGACAAAGTTGCCATATTTTCATTAGACTAAATGAGCATAGTCATCTTTATAATTTTCAGAAAAAATCTTAAAAAAAGAAGGGTTTGCACCTCTTCTATTGAATAAAAATAATAAGGACACATCAGTCGTCTGACAAACAAAAATTTTAAGGAGGAATTAAATTTATGTTTAAAAAGTCCAAAAAATTAATGTTAGTAGCTTCATTGTTCTTAGTTTTTGCTTTGATATTTACTGCAGCTGCCCAGGCTGAAGTTAAAAATGTAATTTTATTGATAGGTGATGGTCTGGGAATTGGCCAGATTGATATGACACGCTATCTTGCTGGGGATAAAGACCATGAACTTGAATTAATGAAACTACCTGAAACTGGTATTATGATGACCAGTTCTACTGAGGGAGTTACAGATTCAGCTGCAGCCGGTACTGCAATGGCAACAGGCCATAAGGTATATAATGGTGCAATTGCTATGAATAAAAATGGTGCTGAACTGGATTCTGTATTAGACTTTGCTCAGGTTAGAAACAAAGCTACAGGTGTAATCAGTACAAATACTGTAACTGATGCAACTCCAGCTGCCTTTATTGCCTCAGTTGAAGATAGAGGTATGGGTGGAGAAATTGCCAAGCAGGCTATTAATAATGGTGTAGATGTAATGCTTGGTGGTGGCCGTGAAGACTTTATGGAAGAAGAAGCTGGCGAAAATTTAATCGCTAAAGCTAAAGAAAACGGTTATCAGTATGTATCTGATAAAACTCAATTAGAAAAAGTTATTGCCATGGATGGAAAGCTTCTTGGTTTATTTAATGATTCATATATGAACTATGTTAATGATCGTGATGATGTTGGTTCTAATGAACCTTCAATGGAAGCAATGACTAAAAAGGCTCTAGAAGTACTTTCTGAAGATGAAGATGGATTTTTCTTAATGGCAGAAGGTGCCAGAATTGACCATGCATCTCATGCAGCAGATATCCCTGGCGTTGTAGCTGAAACTCTTGATTTTGATGCCAGTGTAAGAGCAGCAATGGATTTTGCTGAGGAAAATGGAGATACTTTAGTTATTGTAACAGCTGACCATGAAACTCTTGGTTTTTCAGTATCTGAACCAATTAATAAAGAAGCTTTAATGAACATTGATGTTTCTCCAGAATATATGGCTGCACAGATGACAGCTAAAGAAAATGGGAATGGATTTACTGTAGAGAGTGTTAAGTCAGTATTTGAAGAATATGCAAATATTTCTTTATCCGATACAGAAGTTGCCAGTTTCAATGAGAAAGTTGTAGATGAAGAAGGTAATCTCAAGTATACCTATCTTGTAGGATGGGAGATCGGCTCTGTTATTGCTCAAGAGTATCAGGCAGGAGTTCTAAGTTCTCGCATTAGAGCTAATTCCTCTACTGGTGGACACACACTTAACTCAGTACCAGTCTTTGCTTATGGTGAAGGAGCAGAAGCATTTAATGGAATGATGCAGAATACTGAATTCTCAGATCTGCTATTTGATTCAATGCGTCCATAAGTAAATAACTGAGAGAAGAATAAATAATTAAAATTGAATAAAATTAATATAAATGGTGGTAGGTCATAATAGGCTTACCGCCATTTTTTAATGTCTAGAAAATCAAAACCTAACATTTTGTAATTTTCAATTCACCTTTTTAAATATTTACCAAAAATTACTTGATTTTAATTTTCAAGCTGATATAATTAAATCAAATAAGAATTAACCTGACAGAAAAGGGCAACTCAATCCGAAAGGATAGAGGCGCAAAGTTTTCAGACCTAATGTTTTCAAACAATGGTTGTGAAACTACCTGGCAAGGGGCAAGCTTGACCTGTCATTTAATATATGACAGGATTTTTATTTTTCAGCCCTCTTTTAAAGGGTAAAACTGCTTTGAGGCAGTGACACAAAGCTAAGGATCTCAACTTGAGATAGCCGGCTGCTAAAAGGAGGAAATAATGAAATTTAACTTGAGAAGTACAGGGTTAAGGATTTTTGTCTTTTTACTCTTAATTTTTAGTGTTTTTTCGACAACTAATTTTGTTGAAGCTGCTGCTGATAATGAGGATCAACTTAGGCGTGAAGCTAGAGTTTTAGTAAGAGCAAAGATTCCTATATTTCAACGTCTTGAAATTATTGAAGAACCCAATATAAATTATTCATATTTAATGAGTAATTATAATGGCAGCAAAGAAATTGTAATTGAAGAAGCTTTAAAACTAAATATTTTAAGTAATACAAAATGGCATTTGCGTTTGAATAATAAAAATTTGAATTCTAAAATAATGATTAGGAAAAGTAATCAAAGTGATTATGAATGGCAGAATTTAAATTCTACTACAGCAAAATTTAGCGGTAAAAATGGTGTGCAGCAAATAACTTTTGATTTGAAATTTATTTTAGATCAAAGTTCTAGAACTGCAATTGAAAACTTAGCTTTGGATTTAAGACATAGTCTTGTTCCAGAATTATATTAAATTTAAATAATAAAAAAAGAGCTGATTAATTTCAGCTCTTCTTATTTTTAAGTTTATCTAACAGGCTGCCGACTCTTTTTTCGGCGGCTTTTTTTTCGTCTTCGTTTAATTCAAAATTCATTTCTAAGATACTCCCTTCTGCAGTCCCTTTTGGCAGTTTAGCTAGGGGCAAATAGAATTCTTCTTTTTCATCAGGGCGAATTAAAAGCCTTGCCTTATCATTTTCAATTTTATCAACTGTTACTTTCATAAAACCATCCTTTCATATTTTTATGTGTTTTAAGTACAATACCTTTTCAGTACCGGGTATAAGTTAAAAAGTTTCACTCAACAGTAATTTTATCATGCCAATGGTCAAATTTGCCATCATCAATTCCATCAACATTTTTAATTTCTTCAAGTTTTTCAAAGGGACCATTTTCACTTCGATACTCAATAATTTTATTAGCAGTAGCAGGCCCTATTCCCCAGAGTATATCTAAAGTTGAAGCATCTGCAGCATTAATATTAATTAACTCTTTTTTTACTTTTTTTGAATAATTTTGCTTTTGACTAATATTTTTGTCAGACATTATGTTATTAGCAATTTTATCTATTTTAACAGTATAATTTTTGCCATCAGCAGTAATTACAACATTTCCATTCAAATCATTTCTATATACCTGAGCCCCTTGATTTTGATAAAGTTTAATAACCGTTGCTGCTGGATGTCCATAATGATTTTCTCCAACCTGGATTACAGCTATTTTAGGCTTTAAAACCTTGACCCAACTTGCTAAGCTGGAAGTATCACTCCCATGGTGAGGAACCTTTATAATATCTGCTTTTAAATTAGGATTTTCAGCTAATAATTCTGTTTCAACTTCTTTTTCGATATCTCCGGTAAATAAAAAATTTTGCTGACCATACTTTAGTACAAAAACCAGCGAAGAATTGTTTAAATCATAATTATCAAGTTTTTGGTCTGGATGTAAAAAGATAATTTCACTTTTGCCAATTCTAAATTTATCTCCCTGCCTGGGAGTATCAAAGGCAATGTTTTCTTGATCAATTTTAATTAAATAATTTTCATAAGTCATAGAACTGTGAATTTTACCACTATCCCATATTTGTCCGATTTCAAAGTTGTTAATAATATCAACTAATCCTCCTATATGATCTGCATGAGGATGAGTACTAATTATGTAATCTAACTTTTTAATATTTTGGTCTTTTAAATAATTAATAATTCCAGCTGCAATTTCATCAGCGCGATCACCACCGTCTACCAAAATATTTTTCCCACCAGCTTCTTCAATTAGAATTGAATCTCCCTGGCCAACATCAATGAAATGTATTTTTAAGTTTTGAGCAGTTGTATTGAAAGAAAAAAATATCAAAATTGCTGCAATTAAAATTAAAAATATGATTTTCTTTTTATTCATAATTCCTTTTTTCACCTTCTTTGATAAATTTATATTTTTAATTAGCTTAAATTATAACTTCTCGATTATAACTGATAATCCTTTTTGTGGATTGGAAAACTTTAACTTTATAATATATACTTGATATAAAGAACTTTAAGCAGGAAATCGTATTTTTTTAGAGAATTTAATAATTTAGAAGCAACTTATTTGTTTAATGATTTAAAGTAACTAAATTGAGGTGAATTCAATGTCTAAAAATTTAGAAATAACAATTTTAGCAGAAAATAATGTTGAAAAGAGGGATTTGTTGGCTGAACATGGTCTTTCCCTTTATTTTAAATATAATGGCAAAGAATATTTATTTGATACCGGTCAGGGTAAAGTGCTTTTTGGTAATGCTAAAAAATTAGGTATTGATTTAAAAGAAATTGACACTATATTTTTAAGTCATGGGCATGATGATCATACAGGTGGTTTAAAAGAATTATTAAAATTAAAACCTGAGCTTAGAATTTTTGCTCACAGTGAAGTTTTCATGGGGAAATATAAAAAAACCGAAAAAGAACTTGAATTTATTGGTACAGCTCTTCAAAAAAGTGAGTTAAAAAATTTTGAGGCTGCTGAAAATAATTCAATGGCGGCTCCAGGAATTTATAATACAGGAGTTATTCAGGCTGATCCTAAAAATTATACAAATCCCAGATACGTAGTTAAAGAAAATGACAAAGAAAAGATTGATCTTTTTAATGATGATACTTCTCTATATTTAGAAAGCGAAAGTGGTCTTGTTATTTTGTTAGGCTGCAGTCACAAAGGAGTTAAAAATATTATTGATCAAATAATAGCTGAAGTAGGAGATAAAAAAATTAGAGCAATTATTGGTGGTATGCATTTAAAAAGAGCCGGCAGCGATAAGATTGAAGACCTGATAAAATATTTTTCTCAAATTGATTTTGAGCTTTTGGTACCCATACACTGCACCGGTCGTGAAGCTGCCGTCAAATTCAAACAGGCATTTGGGGAAAGAGTTAAACTTGGATCAGTTGGCGATAAATTCAAATTTTAACTTTGGAGGCAGGATAATGGAATTTAAACAGATAAAAAACAACAAAGTTTATGAGCAGATTATTGCTCAAATAAGAGAGTTGATTTATGAAGGAGAGTTAAAAAAAGGAGATAAGCTTCCTTCAGAGAGGCAGTTGAAAGAAGAGTTGGGTGTTAGTAGAGCTTCAATTAGAGAAGCTTTTAGTGCTTTAGAAATGATTGGTTTAATTGAGAGTAGGCCAGGAGAAGGCACATTTATTAGAGATTCCTTTGATGAAGAAGTTTTTAATCCTCTATCTTTAATACTACTTTTAAATGATAATGTAGCATCTGAACTGCTTGAAATGCGAAGAGTTTTAGAAATTGATTGTGTTAAATTAGCAGCAAAAAGAGCAAGTGATTCTCAAATAAAAGAAATGAAGCGATATATTGATGATCTGCTAGCAAGTTCAGGTTATGAAGACAAAAGCATTAATGCAGATAAGATGTTTCATTATACAATAGCCAGATCAAGTGGCAATAAAGTACTTCTCTTTTTTATGCGCTCAATTTCGGAAGCTATGGATTTTCATATTAAAAATACAAGAACAAAGCTGGTTTCAACAGAAAAAACAATGCAGGACTTTGCTCTTCAGCACCAGCAAATTTTTAAGGGGATTAAAGATCATGCTCCGGAAAAGGCAGCAGCAGCAATGAAAGCGCATCTTGATTATGTTGAAAAATTGATTAATAAAGAAATACATCAAGAAAAATAAAACACAGTCGGCATCTATTGAAACATCGTGAACCTCTCAATCTAAATTAAATATTTAAAAAAGTAGAATCTGCCTTAATTGGCAGGTTTTTTTATTTGAAACTGCCAAGAAAACTCCATCCAAGCTATGCATTGGGTGGAGATGAATTGGCTATTTACTTTGATTTTCAATATATTTTTTGATTATCTCAATAGTAGCACCACCCGTAGATACAATACAGTAGCTCCTAGACCACAAAGCAGACTTCCAATAATATTTTTTCAAATATTGTTCATATTGCTTTTTGATAAGTCTTGAAGATACAGTTTTTAATGTATTGACTAACTTAAATAATTGTTATTTAAGTCTCTATTCATAAAAATTAAAACTCCATTTTTTCTTTTACATACAAACATATGTATGGTATAATTATAGTAGAATGGAGGTGAAAAATCAATGCGGTTATCATTTAAATTTAAGCCTAAATTAAACCATAAGCAGTTAGTGATAATTATGAAATTAGCCTGGCATTGCTCTAAATTATATAATACAGTTAATTATAAAGTAAAAAATAATAAAGAGCAAAAACCTGTCTATACTCAATTAGAAAAACAGTTTAAAAATAACTGGCATAATGAATACCTTCATTCTCATAACAGACAGCAGGCATTAAAACAGTTAGCTCAGGACTGGAAAAGTTTTTTTGCTTCTCTCAAAGATTATAATAAGAATCCTCAAAAATATAAAGGGCAGCCAGGACCACCAAATTTTAAACATCTAAACAGCAACCCCTGCGAAATAATATTTACCAACTTAGCTATTAGAATTAGAGATGATAAATTGCTTTTGTCCTTATCTAAAAAGATACAATCTAAATATAATGTGAAGGCCCTTAATTTTGAGCTGCCTGAAGCAGTTCAAAGCATTGTAGATTTAGATGCTGTTCAGCAGATAAAGATCAAGCAGGATCACATCTCTAAAAAATGGTATCTTTTAATTATCTACAAAGTTAAAGAAGCAAAAGAAAGTAAGAAATCCAACATGATGGCAGTAGATTTGGGGCTTGATAATTTAGCTACCTTAACATTTAAAAATAATTCTGAGTGTTATATTATCAATGGCAAAACTATTAAATCTAAAAATGCTTACTATAATAAAAAAATTGCAAGACTGCAGAGTATTAGAATGAAACAGCTTGGTACCAGTAAAATTAAAGATACTAGCGAGATAAAAAGACTCAGATTAAAGAGAAGAAATTATATTAGAGATTATCTCCATAAAGCAAGTTGGAAAATAGTTGAGCTCGCAGTTGAAAATAAGGTTTCTGCTATTGTAATCGGAGATATAAAAAATATTAAGCAAAGCAGCAAGCTTAAATCTTTTGTCCAAATACCAATCCAAAGATTAAAAGAACTAATTGAATATAAAGCTAAATTAAATGGTATCAAAGTTGTTAAAATTAATGAAAGTTATACCTCTGGCTGTAGTGCAATAGATCTAGAAAAAACAAATAAAAGCAACTATAATAAATCCAGAAGAATTAAAAGAGGTCTCTTTAAAACTAATCAAGGTCTATTAATTAATGCAGATCAGAATGGCAGTCTTAACATTCTTCGCAAATACCTAAAAAATAAATGTATTCTCAGACCTATTAAACAGGCGAGAGATAATGGATATGTGGCCAATCCTTCAAGATTAAGGGTATCCTAATAACTTAGGAGGCGACTTAAAAACCAAACATCTTGTAAACTAACCTAGTAATATAGGTTGAGTTTTAATCTATATGAAGTAGTTAGAAGCGCCATCTAAATCTATGATTTAGGTGGTGAGGTTCATGTGAAAATCACCTTAAAGAGTAGTACAATTAGTTTTTGTGATTTATTTATTTTTTATAATATTGAAAAAATTTAAAAATTAAGCAGGAATCTAGATTTTCATCTAGAAAAGAGTTAATAGAGTACTGATGGTCTGACCATCATAAGATTAGTTAAATTTATGAAGGAGGTGTATAAAAATAATGAAGATTTTTAGGCAATTTGTAATTGTGGTTTTAATAGCTTTTAGTGGAGAGATTATAAATCATTTCTTTAAAACTCCTATTCCGGGAAATGTTCTGGCAATGATTTTATTATTAGTATTGCTTACTACAGGGTTAATTAAAATAAAAATGATTGATCGAGTTGCAGAATTTATGTTAAATCATCTAGCACTGTTTTTTATTCCACCAGGAGTAAGTTTGATACAAAATTTAGACCAATTAAAAGAAGATTGGTTTGCTATTTTAACAATAGTAGTCACTTCTACAATAATTATAATGGCGGTTACAGGTTTAACTATTCAGTTTATTATGAGGAGGGAAAATTAATGGAAGAATTAATAAGTACGCCTTACTTTGGGCTTATTATTTCTATTTTAACTTTTGAGTTAGGAATTTACTTGAATAAAAAGACAAATTTATCTTTGTTTAATCCATTATTAGTTAGCATAGTTTTAACAATATCTATTTTAGTAGCTTTCAATATTGATTTGGAAATATATAATCAAGGCGGAGATTTATTATCTTTTTTCTTAGGGCCAGCAACTGTAATATTAGCAGTCCCGCTGTATAACAGACTTGAACTTTTAAAAACAAACTATAAAGCAATTTTGATTGGGATTACTACAGGTACTTTAACTGGGATAGTATCTATAATATATTTAACAAAATTATTTAAATTAGATGTGGGAGTTGGATTAGCAATGATTCCTAAATCAGTAACTACTCCAATAGGTATGGAAATTTCAAAACAAATTGGTGGAATTTCATCTATTACAGTAGCTGCAATTATTTTAACTGGTATTTTAGGGGCTGTAATTGGACCTTTTATTTGTAATTTGTTTGGTATTAAAAATAAAGTAGCAGTAGGAATTGCTATTGGAACATCTTCTCATGCAGTGGGGACTTCTAGAGCTATCGAGTTGGGAGAAACAGAAGGTGCTATGAGTGGATTAGCTATTGGGATTGCAGGGTTAATTACTGTTTTTCTTGTTCCTATATTATTAACAATATTTTAAATCATTAAACTTTTGTTAGTCTTATTTGATTAAGGAAAGATAAATACTGTTATTTAGACTATTTAAAATTTAGAATATAAAAAAGTATTATGTATAGGAGTGGAAATTTTTATGGAAAAGATCAGTTTTCCTTTCGGGAGAAAGGAATTAGATATTGAAATTGAAAAAGATCAGCTGCAGGGGGTTTTAGTTTCTAAGGCCCATCAATTTAAAGCTGAAAAGTCAGAATTACAAATTGTAAAAGAAGCCCTGGATAATCCAATAAATAGTCAGAAATTATCAGAATTAGTTAAAAACAAAAAAGAGGTTGTTATTATCTCCAGTGATCATACTCGTCCAGTTCCGAGTCATATTACAATGCCTTTAATTTTAGAAGAAATTAAAAAGGGTTCGCCAGAGGTAGAAATTACTATTTTAGTAGCAACTGGTTTTCATAGAGCCTCAACTGATGAGGAGCTGAGAGACAAATATGGGGATGATATAGTTGAACTTGTAAATATTGAAATGCATGATAGCCGTGATCAATCACAGATGGTTAATTTAGGTAAATTACCTTCTGGTGGTAATCTGCTTTTAAATAAAAAAGCAGTCGAAGCTGATTTATTAATTGCAGAAGGTTTTATTGAGCCTCACTTTTTTGCAGGGTTTTCCGGTGGACGTAAAAGTGTACTGCCAGGAGTAGCGAGTAAAACTACAGTTTTAGCTAATCATTGTGCAGAATTTATTGCAAGTGCCAATGCAAGAACAGGTAATTTAGAAGCTAACCCAATGCATCAGGATATGCTTTATGCAGCTGAGGCAGCCGGACTGGCTTTTATTTTAAATGTAGTAATTGATGCAGAGAAAAAAGTAATTAATGCCTTTGCAGGCCACAGAGAAAAAGCGCATCTAAAAGGCACAGAATTTGTTGATTCTTTAGCTGGAGTGGATGCTTTACCAGCGGATATAGTAATTACCAGTAATGGTGGTTATCCACTTGATCAAAATGTTTATCAGTCAGTAAAAGGAATGACAGCAGCTGAAGCCACCTGTAAAGAAGATGGTGTAATAATTATTGCAGCTGAATGCTCTGATGGTCATGGAGGAGAAGAATTTTACCAGACTTTTAGAGATGCAAAAAGTGTTCAGCAGATTATGGATGACATACTTGCTAGAGGCCGCAAAGAAACAGTGCCTGATCAGTGGGAAACTCAAATTTTAGCACGGATTATGCTTAAATTTAAAGTTATTATGATTACAGATCCTGCTAAACAAGATATGATTGAAGAAATGGGGATGGAGTGGGCAGAGAATTTAAATTATGCAGTTAAAAAAGCTAAAAAAATTCTGGGGAAAGCTAAAGCTTCTATAACTGCAATTCCAGATGGAGTTTCAGTAATAGTTAGACAATAATATTTAAACACTTAAAGATTGTGAATATCTCTTCCCTAAACAAGATATTTAGGAGGAGTCTTCTTTGGTAAAGTTTTGATAAATTTTACAATAAATCTAAGCAGGAGTTAAGGCGAGCAGTTCATTTTAACTGTTCGTTTTTTCTTTGGTTTTAAAATTAAACTGCTATCTAAAATATCGATAAGCAATTGTGTTAAGAAATTACTTTTCATCAAATTAATTATCTGATATGATTATAGCGAAATGGAATTATGATTTTAGAGCTAGGAGGAGTTTAAGTGATCAATAATTATAAATTGGAAAATCGTATGCGTTATTTATCGCTAATACTTTTTCTGGCATTTATTTTAAAATATAATTACTTGATGCTGCAGGTTTTTTATGCACCTTCGATAACAGCATTGATTATCAGAAATTTATTTTTTGTAGCTTGTTATTTAAAATTTGTTGAGCCTCTGCTTATTTCGAAGAAAATAAGACAGAGGTTGTTTTTCATGCTCTTTATTTTCACTTTTTTCTTTGTGATTAATTACTGGTATAATCGTTATTTTGGGAATTTCTTAAGTGTCAGTGATATCTTTGCTGGAGAAGGTACTGGAACATTTTCTATGTATCAAGTTTTGTTTACTCATATTTTTAAATTTAGAGATATAATAATTATTCTGGATCTGGCACTTTTAGGTGTTTTTGGTTTTAATTCATTACCTGATTTAAAATTATCAGATAGTTGGGGTTTATGGAACTTCTACTTTAAAAAGTCAACTATAAAAAATACAACAGTTTTTGTATTAATTATCTTAGTTTTAGTTATCCAGGTTTTTGCAGGAAGCCTTATTATGGGAGAAGTAAGTCCTGTTAAGCTTTATCAATCAGGTAGTTCTTATCTGGCTTCGGTATATGGGATTTTACCTTTATATACTATGGAAGCATATAGTTATTTTCATCGAAGTGAAAAAAAGCCTAGACCAGAATTAGATGATATACCATATTATCAAAAACAGAAGCAGTTAAGTGGAACTAAAACTTTAGCTAAAAATACAAATGTTATTTTAATTCAGGTTGAATCACTTGATGCTAAAATAATAGATTACAAGCAGCAGGGAAAACAGATTACACCATTTTTAAATGATCTCAAAGAAGAAAGTCTTTATTTTGAAAATTTTTATGCTCAAAAAGTAAATGGTAGTTTTGATGCTGATTTATCAACTTTAACTTCACTTTATCCAGTTAACAGAAGTTATGTTTTTAGAGATATTGATTTAAGTCGATTTCATTCTCTGCCACTACTGCTTAAAGACAAAGGATATCAGACACTGGCTTTTCACAATAATGACCGTAATTTTTTTAATAGAGCTGAAGCCTATCCAGATTTAGGCTTTGATCATTTTTATAGTCAACGATATTTTAAAGAAACTATTTTTCCAGTTCCCAAAGATAGAGGGTTGGGAATTAATGATTATGATTTTTTTGATGCTTCAGCTGGATTGATTAAAGAGGCAGCCCAGCAAGAAAAACCTTTTTTTGCTTACTTAATTTCGTTAACAAGTCATACTCCTTTTAATTTTTATCCACAAACGGCAGTTGAAAATTTTGCAGAAGTTGATAATAATTTGGTACAAAATTATTTTAAATCAATAAGTTTTCTTGATAAATCTTTAAAGAATTTTATTTCCAAACTTGAAAAAGCTGGGATTATGGAGAATACACTTTTAGTAATTTATTCTGATCATGAATCAGAAATTAAAACAATGGAATATGAATCAGGCAGAGATTTCACTCTCTGGCGTAATGTTAAAACTCCATATCATATTCCATTGTTTATTAATCATCCCCAACTTAAAAATACAATTTATGAACGTGAGGGAACCACTACCGATATTGCACCAACTATTCTTGATTTGTTAGGATATCAGAAACTGCCAAAGCAGTTTGTAGGTAAATCATTATTTTTAGAACAGGAAGATCCAATCTTGTTTTTACATGAAACTCCACAATTATTAAAAGATGGCCAGCTTTTTATTAAAGAGATTGAAGAATTGCTAAAAGTGGGACATCTAAAAGATCAGAAAAAAGAAATAGAAATACCTCAAAAAAAATTAGAAGAATTAAATGAAATAATTGCTTATATGCGTAGTATTTTTATGATTAATCAGGGGGATATTTTTAAGGAGGTGGAATAATTAAATATTTTATAGTTATTTCAATTATAATATTAATTTTTTCATTTATATATTTTGAATTCTATTATTTAATTCGACCTTCTAAACTTGGTAAAAAAATTATAGAAAAATATAATTTTGATTATCCAGTACTTGTAGCTCACCGAGGCTCCTCATATACTGCGCCAGAGTCAACTGTACCTGCTGTTAAAAAAGCAGTTGAAAGCGGTGTTGATTATATTGAGCTTGATATACAGCGGACAAAGGATGGAGAATTAGTGGTTTTTCATGATACTAATTTATTGCGTTTAACAAATGCAAAAAGCATGTTCCCAGATCGCGAAAACTATGAGCTTCAGAATTTCACTTTAAAAGAACTTAGATTATTAAATTATGGTGCCTGGTTTAATGTTAAATATCCGGCAAGGGCTAAAGATGCTTATAGTCATTTAACCATAATGACTTTGGAACAGGTTTTAGAGTTTGTAGAACCAGTTGAAACTGGGGTTGGGCTTGCATTAGAATTAAAAAGTTCTTATCTTTATGAAGGAATTGAAAAAGAAATAACAGATCTGTTAGCAGATAAAGAAATATTTGAAATTGAAAATAAAACACCTTATATACTGTTTTTTTCATTTTCTCCAGCAAGTTTAAAAAGACTCTCAGAATTACGCCCGGATTCACCTAGAATTCTATTGACTAAAAGAAATTTTGTATCTCCAAGACGTTGGCGAGGATGGCTTGAAATCACCGAAGAAGTTGCAGATGGAATTGCTCCTAAAGGACATGTTAGCTTTCCCTGGTACATTGGTACTGCTCATAAAAGAGGCTTATTTGTTTTTCCTTATGTAATTAATCGTTCCTGGCAATTAAAAATTTTTTCTTGGTTCAGTGCAGATGGCTATATTACAGATCGGGCAGAGATGTTGGCTAACTTCTTTGACAGAGTTCAGGAATTTGGAGAGAACATCGAAGAATTTGGGGATAACATTTTAGAAGATGAAGCAGAAAATACAGAAGAAAATAGAGGTCAAGATTTTAATAATAAAAAAAATAATAATTAATTCTTGTATTTAATGGAATTATACAAAAAGATTATGATATAATTTAAGTGATAATCATTTATAAATATAAATATTTTTAACTATTTAATTTTAAGAAAAAGTGGTAAATTTAATTATAAGCTTCATTAATTAGAGTTTTTAATCTAATAGGAGGGTTTATTTATTATGCAGAATTTCACTTATCAAAATACGACTAAGATAGTTTTTGGTAAAGGTAAAGAAGAGGATGTAGGAGAATATACGGCTAAACATGGTTCTAAAGTATTATTACATTATGGTGGAGGCAGTATCAAAAAATATGGAACCTATGATAAAGTTATAGAATCATTGGAAGCAGCAGGGGTTGAATATGTAGAATTAGGTGGTGTTGAGCCTAATCCTAAATTATCACTTGTTCAGGAAGGAATTGAGCTTGCTAAAGAGGAAAGTGTTGATTTTATTTTAGCTGTTGGTGGTGGAAGTGTTATTGATTCTGCTAAAGCAATTGCTGTCGGTTATTTTTATGATGGAGATGTCTGGGACTTTTACTATGGCGATGCTGAAATTACTGAGGCATTACCGGTTGGAGTGGTATTGACAATTCCAGCAGCCGGCAGTGAATCAAGTACCAGCTCAGTTGTAACTAAGCTGGATGGAATGTATAAAAGAAGTATTGACTCTAAACTAATTAGACCTAAATTTGCAATTATGAATCCTGAAATAACCTTTACTCTTCCAAATTATCAAACTGCCTGTGGTGCAGTTGATATTATGGCCCATATTATGGAAAGATATTTTACAAATACAGATAATGTTGAATATACAGATAGATTATCAGAAGCATCATTAAAGACAATTATTAATAATACACCTAAGGTTCTGGAAAATAATGAAGATTATGCAGCTAGAGCTGAGATTATGTGGGTTGGAAGTAATGCTCACAATGGTCTATTGGGTACGGGTCGTGAAGAAGATTGGTCTTCACACGGTATGGAACACGAATTAAGTGGAATTTACGATGTTGCTCATGGTGCTGGTCTAGCCGTTGTATTTCCTGCCTGGATGAATTATGTTTATCAGCATGATTTAGAACGTTTTGCCCAGTTTGCTCATCGAGTCTGGGATGTAGATCCTGATTTTAAAGATTTAGAGTGGACTGCCCGTCAGGGAATTAAAAAGACAAAAGAATTCTTCAGTCAGATCGGAATGCCTGTAACTTTAAAAGAACTTGATATCCCAGCTAAACGTTTGGAAGAAATGGCTGAGAAAGCAACGGAAAATGGACCGATTGGCAGCTTTGTTGAATTAGATACTGAAGATGTTTTAACTATTTATAATAATGCTTTAGAATAATGTTCGGAGGTGCTTAAATGCTGCAGAAATTATCTGCCTTTAGTTTTTTAATGATTGTATGGTTTATATTTGCAGGAAAAATAACGGTAGATGTTTTAATAATAGGTAGTGCAGCTTCACTTTTAGTAACATTATTTTTTAGTGATATGTTATTCAGGGAAGTTCACCGAAAACTTCCCTGGTATCACTATTTAAGAAAGCTGTTTCTCTTACTATTATTTGTTCCTGTATTTTTTTATGAAGCAATTACAGCTGCTTTAAAAGTTTCAAAACATGTTTTTGAGAAAAATCCTTCCTTTAACCCGGGAATTGTTAAAGTCAAGACTGAACTAACAGATATTACTGGTTTAAGTCTTCTAGCCAATCTGATTACACTAACTCCGGGAACATTAACTCTCGATTATGATAGAAACGAAAAATCTTACTATATCCACTGGATTGATGTAGAAACAGTTGAAGAGGCTGAACTGAAAAAGAAAATAATTGCTAGATTTGAACGCTGGGTAGGAGTGATCTTTAGATGATAATTGGACTTGCTATATTTTTTACTATACTATCTTTTATTGTGTCATACAGAGTAGTAATTGGTCCTACCATTACAGATAGATTAATCGGTGCCGATACAATTGGGATTTTTATGTCGATGGTGATGTTAATGATTGCCCTAGAATATGATATACTTTTATTGATAGACATTGTACTTGCATATGCAGTTTTGCTTTTTATTGATATGTTAATTTATGCTAAATACTTTGAACATGGGGAGCTGTATAGATAATGACAATTAGATTAATAGTTGCATATTTTTTTATGGCAGCTAGTTCAGCCTTTGCAATTGTAACTGTTTTAGGACTGCTGCGGTTCCCTGATGTTTATACCCGGATGCATGCTGCAGCTGTTGTACTTACAATGTCTGCAGTTTTGATGACAATAGGAACTGCAATTTATGTCTGGGAGTTTTTCTTAAGTGCTAAAATTGTTTTAGTTGGAATATTTTTCTTATTTTCTAATCCAATGGCAACTCACGCCATCGCAAGAGCGTCTTATAAAAGACAAATTGCTTTACCAAAAGAATATGAGATAGATGCTTATTCTGATTATTTAGGGAGAGATAAAGATGGCCATTCTTGAGATTATACTAATTGTGTTTTTAATTTTTTCAGCTGTAATGGCTGTTCGTTTTGATGAGGAATTGATATCTATAATCTTTCTATCAATATTTTCTTTAATTTTAACATCATTATATTTACTGCATAAAGCAGCAGATGTTGCTTTAGCAGAAGCAGTAATTGGTGCTGGTTTGAATACAGCAATTTTTATGAGTGCTATCAGTCAGATAAGACATGGTGATTCCGACTGAAAAGTCAGCCGGGGGTGAAAATTATGAATAAATTAATTAAAAAAACTTTAATTTCGACAGTTTTAATTGCTGTTACTTTTGCTCTTTATCACAATTTTGCTTTAATGCCCGAGTATCAAGGCTTGGATGAGGGGATCTCAGATTATATTATTACATATGGTCTAAATGATACTGGATCTCTAAATTTAATTACAGCAGTTTTATATGATTATAGGGCTTTTGATTCACTGGGAGAGAGTACAGTTATTTTTGGGGCAGTAAGTGGTATAGTTTTAATTTTATCTCGCAAAATGCTGCCTGTATCATCTAAGGGGCTTTCCTTTATTGTAAAGAGAACTTTAGGGATTATGACTCCTTTTATCGCGCTTTTTGGTTTCTATGTAATTTCTCATGGGCATTTATCCCCAGGTGGAGGTTTTCAAGGAGGAGTAATTTTAGCAGCTATTTCAATTATTTTTAGTATTGTTTATGGTAGTGCTTTTGATTACAGACGTTATAGTCCACAGACAAAAACTGTTTTAGAAACAGTTGGTGCCATGACTTTTCTTGGATTTGGACTTGCTGGAATTGTTATGGAAGGTGCCTTTTTAAATAATCTTGGTTTTTTAACTGCAGAAAAAGGAACCTTAATTTCTGCTGGAAGTATTCCTTATATAAACATAGGTGTTGGTTTTAAGGTAGGGGCCGGTCTGGCAATTATCTTTTATAGTATGATTCAAAAAACTTTTGAGGAGGATTTTTAATGTTTAGTAATTTGATTTTTATTATCCTCTTTATGCTGGGCTTTTATGCTTTAATTATGAAGACAAATTTAATCAAAAATGTAATTGGACTAAATTTAATGGAGGCAGCCGTCTTTTTCTGGGTTATTTCATTTTCAGATATTGGAGGCGAAATTTCTATTCATAAACTGGGAGAGACGATGGGAGAATTTAATGATCCTGTGCCTCAGGCTTTAACTTTAACAGGAATTGTAATTGGAGCTAGTACAGCTGCTCTGTTATTAACATTAATAATAGAATTAAATAAGTTCAGTGGAACCATTGAACGAGATGAAATAGAGGGGCTGAATGACTGATGAGCTTAATGAATGTTGAATTAATTCTTTTAGTAGCACTTCCTTCTCTAATTGCTGTTTTGATGTATTTTAGCAATAATTTTAACCGACGAGCTCGGAATTCAATAGCAGTTACTGGAGCCGGAATTGAATTGTTTTTAGTCTTGTCTTTATTCATTTTAAATTTTGAAGCTGTTAAGAATTCTAATTTTTTTCTGCAGTATACTTTAGGCTATACTGATACGCCATTTGTTATTAACTTAGCTATGGATAATTTGAGTTTGCTTTTTTCCTTAATAGTTACTGCAGTAATATTTTTTATAGTTATTTTTTCAACTCAATACATAAAAGAAAAAGAAAATACATATTTTTCTCTTTTTTTTCTAGTGCTTGCTTCAATACAGGGGAGTATTTTAACTGCAGATCTGTTTACTTTATATCTTTTTATCGAAGCAATAACAATCTTTACTACTCCGCTGATTTCTTTTGAAAAAACAAAGGAAACAACAAGAGCTGCAATGCAGTATTTGTTTTATGGAATTACAGGTGGAGTATTTTATTTCATCAGTATGATTTTAATTTATTTTAATTTGGGGACTTTAAAAATGGCTGCAGTTGCTGAGTCTTTTGCTTTAATCTCAACTCCAATGCAGTTGACAATTATAATCTTCTTTTTACTTGCTTTAATAATTAAGCTTGGTATTTTCCCGATTCATTTCTGGCTGCCAAGAGCACATAGTGCTTGTCCAGCGCCAATTAGTGCTCTTTTGTCAGGTGTATTATTAAAAGTTTATCTTTATATATTTATGAGATTATTCTGGACAATGATTGCTTTTGATTTTTTAGTAGAACTTCATTTAAGTGCTTTTGTGCTTGATCTTGCCTTAGTTTCTAGTTTAATTGGGCATGTTTTTGCACTGCAGGCTGATGATTTAAAAAAAATGCTTGCTTATTCCAGTATCGGTCATATTGGGATGATCCTGGCTGTACTTCTTTTAAATTCAGAAGCTGCTTTTTATGGAGGTCTGCTCCATATTATTGCCCATATGATGATGAAATCTGGACTGTTTTTAAGCAGTGGATTTTTGCTACAGACAACTCTCTCACATCACATTGATGATCTTAGAGGAATAGGACATAAAAATCGCTTGGTTTTTATTTCATTTATTGTTATCTGTCTGGGAACAATCGGGATGCCACCACTGATTGGTTTTGTTAGTAAATGGTATGTGCTTTTAGCTTTTTTGAAAGCAAGGCATTTTTTCGGAGCTTTTGTGGTCGCTGCTGGAAGCTTAATTGCTTTAGTTTACTATCTACGATATATTTCTCATGCTTATGAAACAGTAAAAGAAGAAGGGAAAACAATTAGAGAAGAATTTCTTTCTTTAAAAGGATTTTTTCATTCTGCTAATACAATGAAAAGTATAATTTATATTTTTACTATTTTAATTATTGTTTTTGGTCTGGGTTTCAAAATTTTTGAAATGCCTGTTAATACAGCAATTTTTGAACTTTTAAATCCAGCAAAATATATTGAACTTGTTCTGGGAGGTTGATTGATGGATATTAAAATTTTATTTCTGATTTTAGTACCTCTGGGTACGGCCTTTTTAATACCATTAATAGATTTGATTAATGCAAAATTAAGGCGTTTTTTCGTTCTGCTTGGAATTATACTAGAATCATATTTGATTATTACTATAATAACAAATAATTTTCAGCGCCTTAAAGATGGCGATTTTTTTCTGCAGTACTATTTAGGCGGCTGGCACCCACCATTAGGAATAACTTTAGCAATGGATGGTTTGAGTCTTTTATTTGTTGTGATAACTGCTTTAAGTCTTTTGTTGATAGTTATTTATTCAATTGGCTATATAGGTCATCATGAAGGCAAATATTATGTTCTTTATTTTTTAATAGCAGCAGCTTCGATGGGATCTTTATTAACTGCTGATTTGTTTAATATTTATGTTTTTATAGAGATGTTGACCATAACCTCTGGAGCTTTAATTGGTTTTAAAAGAAATAAAGAGGCAAGTGCAGCAGCTATTAAATACTTAATTTATAATGTTCTGGCAGGACTCTTATTTTTTCTTGGAGTATTAATAGTCTATTTTAATCTGGGAACTTTAAATATGGCAGCAGTATCTCAGGGTTTTGCTTCATTAGAAAGTGGAATTCAGTTATTTATTTCTGCTATCTTTTTAACATCGATTTTAATTAAAATGGGGATTTTTCCGTTTTTATTTTGGCTTCCTAAAAGTTATGATTCAGCGCCATCACCGGTTACAGCTGTTTTATCAGGTATTTTATCAAAAGTTTATTTATATATTTTTATTAGAGTTTTTTGGACTGTTATAGGTTTTGATACAATTATGGCCTTAAATTTAAATATTCTTTTGCTTGATATAGCTTTGTTTTCATCTTTTTTAGGCCATGTTTTTGCACTGCAGTCAAACAATATTAAGCGGCTTTTAGGTTATTCAAGTATTGGTCATATTGGTATGATCACAGCGGTTATTTTGTTAAATACTGAAGCTGGTTTTTATGGTGGAATACTGCATATTATCAGTCATATGTTTATGAAAGCAGGCTTATTTGTTGCTTGTGGTTATTTACTGCAGTATACTCGCTCTCATGCCTATAGAGATTTTAAAGGAGTCGGACTAAGAAACAAATCAGTTTTCATTGCTTTTATAGCTTTATTATTAAGTATGATTGGAATGCCACCATTACTTGGTTTTGCAAGTAAATGGTATGTTCTAATGGCATTTTTGGAAGCGCGCAGCTATTTTGGGGCTTTTATTGTGATTTTTGGTAGTTTAACAGCTGTTATATATTATCTGCGCTATATAGCAAAAGGCTTTGAAGAAATAAAATTAACCGAAGATGATCTAAAAGAAGAGGTTTTTAGTAGACCATTACTTTCTGTTTTATACAGAGAAAAAATTGTTAGTTTTATAACCTATGCTTATACTGCAATTATCATCGGCTTTGGACTTGGTTTTAGATTTTTTGATTTACCACTTAAAATGGCAATTGATAGTATTATAAATGTAGAAAGATATATAGAATTAGTATTAGGAGGTTAAAATATGGCTGTTATCTGGCAGCAGTTTCTTGCAAGTTTTCAATTTGATAGTTTTTTTCCACTGCTGGCTGAAGTAGGAGTTATTTTAACTCTAATGACAGCTCTGGCAGCCTGGAATTATATTAAAGAAAATAAATTTTGGTATTATGCTTTAACTTTGCTTTACCTTTTGAGTGCTTTAGTTGCAATTTTAACTACTGATTGGTTTTTCTTTCTTTTTGCCTGGGAGCTTGTAACTCTGGCAACAACCTTTATGCTTGCCTGGAGTGATTGGAAGCTTGTTCGCCAATATTTTGTGATTCAATTCAGCGGCAGTAGTATTTTGCTTTTTGGTGCTTTAGCTGCTAACGCTTTTGGTTATTCCCAGATTGGGGTAATTAACTCAGTTCCACTTCAGTTTATATTGATTTTGGGAATTGGAATGAAAAGTGGTCTCTTTTTATTTCATTTTTGGCTGCCCCCAATTCATTCGGAGGCTCCAGCACCTGTTAGTGCAATCTTATCAGGTTGGGTAGTAAAACTTGGTTATATATTTTTACTTAAAATAATTCCAATGGAAACCGGAAATACTTTTCTTTTTTTACTAGGACTAGCAATGATTGTTTATGCTGGCTGGCAGGCGCTTCGTTCTGCTGACTTAAAAATAATGCTTGCTTATTCTACTGTAAGTCAGTTAGGCTTTATTGCTTTGGCCATTGGTACAGGCGGTAAATATGCTTTTTATGGAGCCGTATTACATATTATTGCTCATGGATTTGCAAAAACCACATTATTTATCAGTAGTGGTATCTGGCAGAAAGAGTATGGTACTCGAATAATTTACGATTTTAAAGATGCAGCTGCCAGGAGGCCAATTACTGCTCTAGCAACAATTTTGAGTTTTGCATCTTTAGGAGCTGTAGTTTTTACGGCTGGTTATAATAGTAAGTATTTAATTAAGTCAGCCCAGACTCCTGGTTTACTGGCAACTCTAGTTTTCTTTTTGCTTGGTCTCTTAAGTTTCTTATATGCAGCTCGAGTAGTTTACTGGCTTTTTATTAAAGATCAGGATTACAGCAGTTTTTTTGCTGACTTAAAGCAGGGTTTTAACCATTATCATATTTATACAGCAGATATTCTGGCTTTATTTACTGGAATAATCGGTATTATCGTTGTTGGTTTCTGGCCAGAAATGCCCGGTAATGTCCTGGGAACATTAGCTGAAAAAGACTTTCACTTAATAAGTGGTTTAAGAGATACATTAATATATTTTGCTCTGGCAGCTTATCTATTTATTAACAACAATGCATTTAAAATTGAAGCAAGGGCTAATTTATCTTTAGAAAATTATCTGCAGGTTTTTTTAAATTTTGTTTATGGTTTAAGCCGTAAAAGTGTTAAATTTGATACTGAGAAAATATTTGAAACATTTTTCTATAACGCAATTTTTAATGCTTCTAAAAAAATTCATGATTTTGTATATCAGGATTTCACGTTACAGCTGCTTTGGATTCCAGTATTTATGACTGTACTTTTATTTTGGCAGCAGCTTTACAGCTATTTTTAAACCTGACAGAGTAAATTTAAAGTATATAGTAGAAAATGAGGATGATTAACTAATGAATAAGATGACTATAAGACAAAAAATATTGAATAAAACAGCAGAAATTGAGTCTAAAATAATTGAAATCAGACATCAGATTCATCAAAATCCAGAATTATCTTTTGCAGAAACTGAGACAGCTGCCTTGGCAGCCACTGAGATGCGCAAGCTTGGTTTTGAAGTTAAGGAAAATATATTTGGAACTGGAGTTTTAGCTACTTTTAAAAATAGTAATCAGCCTGATTCCAAAACTCTCCTTATTAGAGCAGATATGGATGCCTTACCTGTCCAAGAAAAAAATGATTTGCTTTTCTCTTCCCAAAAAGATGGGGTAATGCATGCCTGCGGCCACGATGGTCATACAGCAATTTTAATTGGTACTGCTTTGGTATTAAAAGAATTAGCTGCTGATTTTAATGGAAACATCAAGTTTCTTTTTCAACCAGGTGAAGAAACATCTGGTGGTGCTGAGGGCATGATCAAAGAAGGGGTTCTTAAAAATCCTGAAGTTGATGCCGCTTTGGGGCTTCATCTGTGGGGGAGCACTCCTGAAGGAGTAGTCGAGTATAAAAGTGGTCCTTTTATGGCTTCACCAGACCATTTTGATTTGAAAATAATTGGTAGAGGTGGACATGCAGCCAGGCCTCATAATACAATTGATCCGATACCAATTGGAGCAGAAATTATTTCAGCCTTGCAAAAAATTATAAGCCGCCGAATTGATCCTTCAGAATCAGCAGTTATTTCTGTCTGTAATTTTGAAGCAGGAAGTACTCATAATGTTATTCCAGATTCGGCAATTCTTAAAGGGACTGTGCGCTCTTTAAAATCTAAGATCAGAGAACAACTGGCTGACAATATTGAAACAGTAATAAAAAATATTTGTAATATTTATGGAGCAGAGTATGAATTTGATTATGTATTTGGTTATCCACCTGTAATTAATAATTCGGAGATGACTGAGCTCTTAGCACAGGCAGCCGCTAAAATTTTAGGTGAAGATAAAGTTAGGGAAAAAGAAAAACCTGAAATGGGTGGAGAAGATTTCTCTTTCTTTGGAAAAGAGCTACCATCAGTTTTTTATTTTCTGGGGATAGCACCAGAAGGTAAAATTATTAATCATCATCAATCGGACTTTAAATTTAATGATTCAGTTTTAAAAGATGGAGTTGCGGTGATGGTGCAAACTGCCCTAGATTTTTTTGTAAAGGAGAGCATATGAATAAAAAGACCATACTAATAGTAGATGACAGCAAATTAAATATAGAAATTTTAAGTGATATTTTAAAAGCAAAGTTATATAGAATTGTAGTAGCTAAAAGTGGTAAAAGGGCTTTGGAATTTGCAAAAATTAAAAAACCTGATTTGATTCTGCTTGATATAATGATGCCTGAAATTAATGGCTTTGAAGTTTGTAAATTTCTCAAAAATAATTCTGAAACTGCTGATATTCCAATAATTTTTATTAGTGGTCTTGATAAAAGCAAAGATATTGTTAAAGGTTTTCAGGTAGGAGCAGTAGACTATATTGTCAAACCTTTTCAAAAAGAAGTAGTACTGGCAAGGGTAAATACACATTTAAAATTGAGCGAAACTCAGAAAAAAATAGAAAAAAATAATAAGGAATTAACTAAATTATTAAATGAAGTTAAATATCTTTCCTTTCACGATGAAATGACTGGATTATATAATAGACGGTATTTTGAAAATGAACTCGAAAGATTATCTAATTCTAGAGAATTACCAATTACAATTTTTGTGGCTGATATAGATAAGTTAAAAGACGTCAATGATAATTATGGCCACAAAAAGGGAGATAAATATATTAAAAAAGCAGCTGAAATTTTAAACAGATCAACTAGAGATGGAGATGTAGTCGCTAGGATTGGTGGCGATGAGTATGCTATTATTTTATCTAATAGTGGTTTGGAAACAGCTAAAAGCCTGTTTGAACGAATAAAAAACAATGTCAAAGAATATAATAAAAAAAATAAATTTGTTGAACAGCTAAATATTTCAACTGGTTTTGCAATAAAAACAAAAAAAGAAGAAAATATTGATAATATATTTAGAAAAGCTGATGAAATGATGTATAATAATAAAGGAAGAGAGTTTTTAATTAGTATGGAGTAGCGAGTATTAAGTAGAATTGGAGGAAAAAAATGGATTATATTAAAAAATCACTTAAATTGGAAAATGTTTGTTATGATATTAGGGGGCCTGTTCTTGACGAGGCAGCTAGGTTAGAAGAAGAGGGATACACTATTTACAAATTGAATATTGGTAACACTGCACCTTTTGGTTTGAATGCACCGGATGAAATTATTCATGATGTTATGTATAATTTAAAAAATTCTCAGGGATATTGTGATTCCAAAGGTATTTTTCCTGCCCGCAAGGCAGTTATGCAGTATTACCAGAAAAAAGGGATTATGGATGTTGAGATTGATGATATTTATATTGGTAATGGGGTTAGTGAATTAATTACTCTTGCAATGCAGGGGCTTTTAAATAATGGAGATGAAGTTTTGATTCCAATGCCAGATTACCCACTCTGGACAGCCTCAGTCAATTTAGCGGGCGGGAAAGCTGTTCATTATATTTGTGATGAGCAGTCTAAATGGTATCCCGATCTGGATGATATCAAAGCTAAGATTAACGAAAAAACTAAAGCAATTGTACTGATTAATCCTAACAATCCGACTGGTGCTAATTATCCAATTGAAATTTTAGAAGCCGTAATTAAGATTGCTAAAGAAAATGATCTGATTATTTATAGTGATGAAATTTATGAAAAGATAACTTATAATGGAGCTGAACATACATCGATAGCAACTTTAACAGATGATGTTTTAGTAGTGACATTTAGTGGTCTTTCAAAATCTCATCGAGTACCTGGTTTTAGAGCTGGTTGGATGATGCTCAGCGGACCTAAATATCATGCAGAAAGTTATATTGAAGGTTTGAATATACTTTCGTCAATGAGGCTCTGCAGCAATGTTCCATCTCAGTATGCAATCCAGACTTCTTTAGGTGGCTATCAGAGCATTGATGATTTAGTTTTACCCGGAGGTAGACTTAAAGAACAGCGAGATTTGGCATATAAACTTTTAACAGATATACCAGGAATTAGTTGTGTGAAGCCAGAAGCAGGCTTATATCTTTTTCCGAAGCTTGATACTGAAAAGTTTAATATTACAAATGATGAACGATTTATACTTGATTTTTTGGTACAGGAAAAGGTTCTTTTAGTTCAGGGGAGCGGTTTTAACTGGCCTAATCCTGATCATTTCCGCATGGTGTTTTTGCCATCAGAGGAGGACTTAAGAATTGCAATTGGGCGTTTAAAGAAATTTTTGAGTAATTATCAGCAATAATCTCTTGGATATCAGTTTGAAAATAATCAATTATTATAATAATTTAGGCTAAGGATTGATCGAATGTTTAAGAAATCATTAATCTTATTAACAATACTAGCAGTTTTAATTTTATCAATTACAGGCTGTAATCAGCAGCTGACAGATGAGGTATATATTGAAAGAGTTATTGATGGAGATACCGTTAAAACTGCAGCTGGTGATTCAATTCGTTTGCTTGGAGTTGATACCCCTGAGATTGATTGGAAAAATAATAACTCCGAATATTATGCTGAAGAAGCCAGGGATTATAGTATTAAAAATTTATTAGGAGAAAATGTTGTTTTAGAATATGATAATGAAAAAGAAGATCATTATGGGAGAACTTTAGCCTATATCTTTCAAGATGGAGAAAATTTTAATCAAAAATTATTAGAAAACGGTTATGCAAATTTGATGATAGTGGCTCCAAATGATCAATATGAAGCTGAATTTAAAAAAGCAGTAAAAAAAGCAAGAAAATCAAGACTGGGAATTTGGTCACAAATTTTGGAATTACAAAAAAGTTTACCAATAATTTCTTATCAAGAAGCAGCTTCTTTTATAGGGGAGAGGGTAATTATAGAAGGTGAAATTGTCAATACTGCGGCTACAACTTCTGTTAATTATCTTAATTTTTCTAATGATTATCAAAATACACTTTCTATAATTATTTTTAATCAAAATCTAAATAAATTTGATTATCCACCAGCTGAATATATTTTAGATAAAAAAATTAAAGTTTTAGGAGAAATAAAAATTTATCAGGGAAGTCCTCAGATTGTTGTAAATGATCCTCATAATATTTTAATTATTGATTAAGTTAATAAAATTATGATAAAATTAATTTAGAGGAGGAAGATCTTATGAAAAAACAGCTGCATTGGTGGGTATTACTTTTATTCTGAGTTGAATTTTGATTTTTAATTTGTTTTAATCTCACCGTATTTTGTTTATTAGTCGAGTAGAGAGGAGATTAAAATGAGAACTTTAAAGGATAAGATTGCAGAAATCATTGAGGCTGATTTTGAGGTTCATCAAATTTTTAAAGATGTGGTGAAAAAACAGTCGATTTTTACTGAAGATGAAGAAATTGAGGGACTTGTTTTTATCAAAAGAGAGCACGTGAATGAAAGAGTTGAATCTTCACCAGTTTTTTCTTCAGCCAAGCTTTTGGTTGCTACAAATCAGGGGCTTGTTTATGCAGAAGAAGGCTTTAAAGAAATTAGAGATGATTATTTTGGCTATAAGATGAAGCATATTTACTATGATAAAATAAGTGCTATGGAACTTGATATGTGTCTGCTTCAGGGTTATTTTAAGATCATGACTTCTTCTAAAGAGCCTGAGATCAGTGTTGAATTTAATACTGCTAAATATTATAGGGAATTTGAAAAATTTGTAAATAAAATCCGTAAAAAAAGAGTTTCATATAATAATCACTAAAATTGAAAATAATAATTATTAAAAAACCCCTCTAACTTTTTTCAAGTTGGAGGGGCTTTTTGTATTTTTAAGCTGCAGCATTATTTAATTTTTTGCCGCTTTTAAACTGCATAAATAAAACAACTACTAATAAAATAATACCAATAATATCTGACTGCCAGCCCGGAATTAATAAACCAAGAGAACTTGCTACCAGTATAATTCGTTCTATAAAACTGGTTTTATGATTTAAATAACCCAGTACTGCTGCTGCCAGTGCAAATACTCCTAAAATTGAACTACCAGTGATTAAAATTACTTGCGAAACCGTGGTATCAATCAATAATAGTGAAGGAGAATAAGCAAAGACAAAAGGAACCACAAAACCTGCAATTGCAAGTTTAACAGCCGTTAATCCAGTCTTAAGTGGATTAGAGCCAGCTATACCTGCTCCTGCATAGGCTGCCAGAGCAGCTGGTGGTGTTAAGTCTGCCACTACTCCAAAATATAGTACAAATAAATGTGCTGCTAAAATTGGTACTCCAAGTTGAGTTAAAGCTGGAGCTGCCATTGTTGCTAGGACAATATATGTAGCTGTGGTAGGTAATCCTGTTCCTAAAATAGTACAGGCTACCATGGTAAAGAATAGAGCAAAAAATAGATTACCATTAGCTAAGGCTACTGTTAAAGAGGTAAATTTAAGTCCGAGCCCGGTTAAAGTTGTAACACCAACTATAAAACCAACCGCGGCACAGGCTGCAGCAACTCCTAATGCAGAAATGGCACCTTCTCTTAAAGTATCGAGTAGATCCTGCAGATCCATTCGCGTATCTTCTTTAAGAAAACTTAAAGCATAAGAAACAATAATTCCTAAAAATGCTGCTCTAAGAGGGGTATAACCCTTAAATAAATAATAGAAAATAATTATTAAAGGTGCAATCATATGACCTCTATTTTTTAAAACTGTTAAAAACTTCGGAATTAGATCATCGCTCATTCCCTCTAAGCCCTGTTTTTTTGCTTCAAAGTGAACCATTAAACCAACAGTTATATAATAAAGAATTGCCGGTAGAATAGCAGCTTTAGCAATAGTAACATATGGGACACCAATAAATTCTGCCATAATAAAGGCTGCAGCACCCATAATTGGTGGCATTATCTGACCTCCAGTAGAAGCTGAGGCTTCAACTGCGGCTGCAAATTGAGAATTATAGCCTACTTTTTTCATTAATGGTATTGTAAAAGAACCTGTTGTTACCGTATTGGCAACAGAACTTCCGGAAATTGAACCCATTAAACCACTGGAAACAACAGCAGCCTTTGCAGGACCACCGGTAGTTCTACCAGTTAAAGATAATGCAAGATCAATAAATAAATCTCCCAACCCGGTCCTTTTCGCAAAAGCACCTAAAAGTAAGAATAAGAAAATATATGTTGCAGAGACTCCAAGTGGAATTCCAAAAATACCTTCAGTGGTAAAATACATGTGACTTGCAATACGAGACCAGCTATAACCTCTATGTGCTAACATTCCCGGCATTTGCTGACCATAATGTGCATAAAGTAAAAACAAAATCGAGATTACCGGTAATTCAGGACCTAAGGCCCGTCGGGTTCCTTCTAGTACAATTATAATAGCAAGGATAGCCATAAACTGATCAAATTGAGTGTACATACCAGCTCTGCGTACCAAAGATTCATAGTTGAATATAATATAAGAAGAAATAGCAATACTTCCTAAGGCTAAAATCATATCAAAAGTCAGTAATAATTTACTTTCTTTTTTATGTTTTAGTGTTGGGTATAAAAGAAAGATCAGTGTAAAAATAAATCCCAAATGAACCGCTCTCTGTTTTAAGGCAAGTAAGATACCAAATCCAGCGGTATAAAGATGAAATAAAGATAAAGTTACAGCAATTGTAGAAACTAATATTGCTGCTAGCCCCGTATAATGTCTGTAATCTGTAGTCGGGTCATATTTTTTAAGTAGTTCATCTTCTTGTAAGTGTTCTTTTTCAGCCATTTTAATACCTCCTTAAGATAAATCGTAAATAGCTAAATTTTTCAGTCTTGATCTGCAGTAAAGTTTCAGTTTTAACATTTTCGTATAATTTATAATTTTTTTCATTATAAATAAATTCGTGTTGAGCATAATCACTAACTCTGAGCATTATTTCAGGTAACTTTTGATCTATATTTTTAATTATAAACTTATCATCAGCTACTATATAATCCCCCTGCTCAGCTGAAGTGGGAAGCCCTGCTCCATAAGACTGATATTCTGTTCCTGTTAATAATATTTTTCCATCTTTGATTTCAAAGAATTCAATTACCGGTGTTTTAGCAACAGAATGTAAATATTTAATACTAAAATCATCTCCATCTTCAACAGTCTGTTCCCAGATAATTTTATCTGATTGGTAATTAATAATTTGTAGTACATTAACTTTAAAAACAAGGAGTGAAAATATTAGAATTATAAACAAGAATAAAAGCAAAAAAAATTTAAAGTTTTTATTTTTTGTCATAACAAATGAGAGCCGGGTATTTTGCAATACCCGGTCATCCTCCTTTGGTTAGATTTTAGAGGCTTGATATTAATTTTAAAAGTCTTTTAAATCAATTTTATAATGATTTATTTAAACTTTAAGCTAATCTAAAATCTAAATTTTTTAATCTTTACTTTACTTCATCATAATATTTTTGAGCACCGGGATGTAATTCAACTGTCATACCAGACATAGCACCATCTAAAGTGATGTCTCTAGCTCTGTCATGAGCAGCAATTAAAGTATCTCTGTTTTCAAAAATTGCTTTTGTAATATTATAAACTACATCTTCACTTAAGCTTGATTCAGCAACTAAAATAGCCTGTAAAGCTACTGTCTGAACATCATTATCTAAACCATTATAAGTTCCAGCTGGAACAGTAACTCCGGTTAAATAAGGATATGCTTCATTTAAAGATTCAATATCTTGATCACTGAAGTTTAATAATTTAATATCCTGAGTTGCTGCTACATCCATTACAGCAGCTGTAGGAATACCAGCTGTTAAGAAAGCTGCATCAATCTGTCTATCCTTTAAACGACTGGCTGCTTCTCCAAAAGATAAATAATCTTCTTCGATATCATCATAAGATAAACCAAAGAAGTCTAAAATCTGACTTGCATTTGCTTCAGCACCACTACCAGGGGCTCCAACAGCCACACTTTTACCTTTAAGATCTGCAATGTTATTGATACCTGCATCACTACGAACAATAATTTGAATTACTTCTGGATATAAAGAAGCAACACCACTCATATTGTTAACTTGGTTGCCTTCAAACTGTCTTTCACCATTAACCGCATAGTTAGCAATATCATTTTGTAGAATTGCGAGCTCTACCTCCTGATTATAAATTAAACGAGTATTAGTCACAGAAGCTCCTGTTGATTGAGCAGAAGCGTTCATATTATCTATATTCTCATTTAAGACTTTAGCCAGTGCACCTCCAATTGGATAGTAAGTACCTGATGTACCTCCGGTTGCAATTGATAAGAAAGTAGTTCCCTGTGCAGTAACCATTCCACTGAGTAAAAGACTAATAACAAGAACAGCACTTAGAATAAATAAAGTGTTTTTACTTTTTAACATAAATTATATCTTCTCCCTTCTTTAATTAAAAGAATTTAATGCTTTAACACTTTAACATATATATTTTTTGAATAAAGTGTTCCTATTCAATTTTACAACATTTGATGTCAAAAAGCAAGAATAGAATTTTAGGCTTGAACTCCATTATCAATCATTTAAAGAGTTTAAAGCTTTAATTAGATAGATAGCTTAATATTTCAAAAATTGAGAAAATAAATTTTTAAGTGAAAACTTGAACAAACTACTGGAATAAGTTATAATTAATTACAAGTTAATATCTGATCAGCCGGGTTAACTGTCTGAAAGGATAAAATATTTTAGTTCTTCCTGAATTTAAGGATATTTCTGCAAATCAAGGGAGGGGATATTTTTATGTCTAATTTTAAATTTTGTTTGTACCGATTTTATTTTGTACCGGGTTAAAAAGAAATGAATCACAAATATTGGAGGCAGGAAAATGAAAAAAAGAATTGGTTCAGTTGCTATTGTTGTCAAAAAAAGAGAAAAAGTGAGTAATCAAATCAATAAAATTTTAAGCAAAAATGCTGATTGTATTATTGGTCGAATGGGCATTCCATCGGCTGAACATGGATTATCAATGATATCTTTAATAGTAGAAGGAACTCCAGATGAGATTGGAGCAATTACAGGTCAACTTGGAAGTTTGCCGGGAGTAAATCTAAAATCAGCTTTAACCTCAGTCGAAGTCGAATAATCTAGAAATCTGGACAGGCTGGACTTATATTTTATTAAAACTTATTAATTTTACTACAATTAAAAAAATTGTTGTGTCAACGTTAGTTCTACTTAGAGGAGGAAATTATGAGTGAAATAAATTATTTTAAAGAGGAATTTGGGAACAATTACAGAACTGAGGTTTGTGATTATATAACTGACGAAAAAATTGAACATATTTTAGCTTCTGCTAAAGAGCCAAGTCAGCAGGAGGTTAAAAGAATTATAGATAAGGCGCTGAAGTTAGATGGAATTACTTCTATAGAAGCAGCAACTTTGCTTCAGGTAGAGGATGAAGATTTAATTGACCAATTTTTAGAAGCAGCAAGAAAAGTAAAGGAAGAAATTTATGGTAAAAGACTGGTTATCTTTGCCCCTTTATATTTTGCTAATCAGTGTGTGAATAATTGTCTTTACTGTGGATTTCGCAAGGATAATCATCAGATTGACCGTAAAAAACTTAGTCAAACCGAAATTCGCAGGGAAGTTGAAGCTTTAGAACGTGAAGGCCATAAAAGATTATTAGTCTTAACTGGTGAAGCACCAATTACTGATTTAGATTATGTGGTAGAAAGTATTAAGACTGCTTATGATGTTAAAACAGAAAATGGTGGAGAAATTAGGAGAATTAACGCAGAAATTGCACCATTAAGTACAGAGGACTTTAAAAAGCTTAAAGAATCTGAAATAGGAACCTATACTTGTTTTCAGGAAACATATAACAGAAAACAATATGCAAAACTGCACCCTTCTGGTCCTAAGAGTAATTTCGAATGGAGATTATCAGTAATGGATAGAGCTCAAGAAGCAGGGATTGATGATGTTGGTATTGGGGCTTTATTTGGCCTTTATGATTATAAATTTGATGTGATTGGGATGCTGCTTCATGCAGAATATTTAGATCAAAAATATGGAGTTGGTCCTCACACAGTTTCGGTACCAAGACTTAATCCAGCTACAGGAACTCCTCTGGATGAAGTACCTTATCCGGTTTCAGATGCTGACTTTCGTAAATTAGTTGCTGTTTTAAGATTAGCAGTTCCTTATACCGGAATGATTTTATCAACCAGGGAGAGTACAGAGATGAGAAATGAATTATTTGAGCATGGAGTTTCTCAGATATCTGCTGGTTCCAGAACAACTCCCGGTGGTTATGATAAAAAAGATAAGAATAAAAAAGAGCTGGCTCAGTTTTCACTGCATGATCTGCGTCCGATTGATGAAATAATTTCTGGAATTGCTAAAGATGGTTATATTCCAAGTTTCTGTACGGCCTGCTATCGTCTTGGCAGGACTGGCAAAGATTTTATGGATTTGGCTAAGCCGGGTAAGATTCAGGAATTTTGTCGCCCCAATGCAATGCTTACTTTTAAAGAGTATTTGAAAGATTATGGAACAGATAAAAGTCGTGAATACGGTAAAGAATGTCTGGCTAATCTAATGGAAGATCTAAAAGAAGATAATCCCAAGTTGGCAGAAAATATAGCAGATAAACTTGATGCGATAGCAGAAGGAGAACATGACTTATATCTTTAAATTAAGATTAGAGAAGGAAGTGGGAAAATGAATTCAACAGCAAAGGGAGATCGGCCTCATATTGCAGTTTTTGGCAGGCGTAATGTTGGTAAATCTTCATTAATAAATAAGCTGACAAATCAAAATCTAGCGCTAGTTTCCAGTCAACCAGGAACTACCACAGATCCTGTTTATAAGGCAATGGAACTTCTGCCTATTGGTCCAGTGATGATGATTGATACAGCTGGGATTGATGATCAAGGTGAACTGGGAGAAATGCGGATCAAAAAAACAAAAGAAATTCTCAGAAAAACTGATCTAGCGCTGCTTGTGATTTCTGCCAGCCAGGGAATAGGGCGATTTGAAGAGGAATTAATTAAAGATTTCAAAGCAAAAGATATAGCTTATATTATTGTTATTAATAAAATTGAAATGTTAAAAAATAAAAAAGAAATTAATTTATTAAAAGATAAAATTAATAAATTTACAGCAGAAAAAAATTTAATAATTATTGAAGCAAGTGCTGAAGAAAAAATTGGGATCAAAAAAATAAGAGATGCCCTTGCTAAAAAAATGCCAGAGGACTTAAGCTATGATACAATAATGGGTGATTTATTTGACCCAGGTGATGTAGTAGTCCTTGTAACTCCTATTGATTCTGCAGCTCCAAAAGGTAGGTTAATCTTACCGCAAGTTCAAACTATCAGAGATATTTTAGATAATGATGGAACAGCTTTAGTAACTAAAAAAGCAGAAGTTAGTTCTGAAATAGATAAACTTCAGAAAAAACCTAAAATTGTAGTTACAGATTCTCAGGCTTTTGAAAAAGTCTCGGAAGCTGTAGCTGAAGATATTTTAATGACCGGGTTTTCTGTACTTTTTGCCCGTTATAAAGGTGATCTTAATACTTTTGTGCAGGGAGCTAAAGCGATGGAGCAATTAAAAGCGGGTGATAAAGTTTTGGTGGCTGAAGCATGTACTCACCGCCGCCAGCAGGATGATATCGGGACAGTGAAAATCCCAAATTGGGTTCACAGTAAGATTAGTTCTGAAATAGAGTTTGATCATGTTTCAGGACGTGAGTTTCCAGAAAATCTTAAAGATTATGATGTAATATTACATTGCGGCAGTTGTATGTTGAATCGGAAAGAGGTATTATCCCGGCTGAAAGAAGCAGAAAATGCTGGTGTGCCGGTTATTAACTATGGAATTGGTATTGCCTGGCTGCATGGAATTTTAGATAGAGCCTTAAAACCATTTCCTGAGGCGTTAAAATTATGGCAGCAGGATCAAGAAAAAATTATAGGAGTGGTATAATTGAACCAGTTTAAAATCAAAAAATTAGTTGACCAAGCTTATAGAGAAGCTAAGCTAAGCAAAGAAGAGATTAAATCAATTTTGGCTGAAGATATAAACAAATTAGATTATTTATTGCAAAAAGCAGACCAGAAAAGAACTGAAATTTGTGGTGATGAGGTTCATTTGCGGGCAATTATAGAATTTTCTAGTTATTGCAAACAAAATTGTCATTATTGTGGCTTAAGAAAAGATAATCAGCAGTTAGAGCGCTACCGATTAAGGAAAGAAGAAATTATAAAAACAAGTCAAATGGCTTCTGAACTAGGTTATCAGACAGTAGTTCTGCAGTCAGGAGAGGATGATTATCCAGCTGCAGAAATAGCAGAAATCATCAAAGAGATTAAAAAAACTACCGGAATGGCAATTACTTTAAGTCTGGGAGAAAGAGATTTTGATGCATATAAACTTTGGCGTGAGGCGGGAGCAGATCGCTACCTTTTAAAACATGAGATAGCTTCTAAAAATTTATATGAAAAATATCATCCTGGAATGAGTTTTGAAAATAGAATTGAAAGCCTTAGATATTTAAAAATGTTGGGTTATCAAATTGGAAGTGGAGTTATTATCGATTTGCCGGGACAGACGCCAGATATTTTGGCAGAAGATTTATTGCTCTGTCAAAAACTAGAGCTTGATATGATTGGCTCTGGCCCTTTTATTCCTCACCAGCAAACTCCTTTAAAAGGAACTAAGACTGGTACAGTAGAAATGACACTAAAATTCACAGCTTTAAGCAGGCTACTACTTCCTTTAACTCATATTCCAGCTACTACAGCTTTAGGTACAATTGATGACGAGGGTAGACAAAAAGCCTTGAAGGCAGGTGCCAATGTAGTAATGCCTAATGTAACTGATGGTAAATACCGGGAGCAGTATCAAATTTATCCGGATAAGATATGTGTTAATGAAGAAGCCGGAGATTGCCGCCAGTGTATTGGTAGTATTATTTCTTCACTTGGTCGTCATGTAAGTCAAAATAAAGGACATAGTTTGAGAAAATAAAATACAGATATTTAATTAAAAACTCCCATTTGAAAAGCAGTTTAAATTTTTCTGCAGTTCAATGGGAGTTAAGTTACTCATCTTCTTTTTTTCCGATTTCATGTGCACTAAAATCAAGTGCTTTATTTGTAGCAGCAAAATATTCAGTTTCCGGAAGGTAGATATTGCCTTCGCCAACCTTTTTAGCGAGACCTATCTTTCGAAAAATCTTTAATAAACGCTCGTTGACCCCGGTTAGCATAATTTCTCCATCATTTTCGTGGACTCTATCTATAAATTCTTCTAAAACTCCAATAATTGTGATATCAATTCTTCTTACATTTCTAAGCCTTATAATGAAATCTGTATTCGGTTCAAAAAAATCATCAAGTTGGTCTTTTAAATCATCGGCAGCACTAAAGTGAACTGCCCCTTTAAGGTCAACAACTCTTGCCTGTTTAGTTGAAATTTCAGATTCATCCACATCCTCATGGCTTGCATGATGTAGGTGATAGGCCTGATCATCTTCTTTTTTATCATAATATAGCATTTCTATATCAGCTTTTTTAGAAATTTGTAAAACTATAACTAAAGAAACTAAAACTCCAAAATAAATTGCCTGATCAAGATTTGGCAAAACTATTGTAGCTGTAAATGTTGAGAAGAAAATTAATGCATCACCTTTGGTTGTTTTCATATTTTTGATTACTTCTTTTAAATTTGTAATCCCCAAAGCAGCTGCTATTACAAGGCCTGCTAAAACGGCTACTGGAATATATGAAATTAAAGGTCTAAAAAATAGGATAAAAATTATAATAGAAACCGCACAGAAAAATTGTGATATCCTGTTTTTGGCACCAGCACTTAAATTTGCAAAGGTATTTGAAAAAGAAGCAGAGATAGCAAAAGAACTAAAAAATGAGATTACCATGTTGCTAATACCCTGACTTCTGAATTCTCTGTTAAAATTTGGATCTTCATCTGTTTTTAAAGATAAAGCCTGGAGTACAGCCATAGTTTGGATTAAACCAAGCAGCGCAATTGAAAAAGCTTTAGTATACAGCTGACCAATTAAATGAAAATCAAAATGAATTAAATTAAAATCTATAATTTTTTTTGGTATTTCACCAACTAAAGGTATAGAATTATTGATTCCTGTTAAAGTAGTTAATAAAGTCATAATAATAACTGCTAAAAGATACTCTGGCAGTTCTTTTTTTAGCAGCGGAATAATATAAATTAAAATTAAAGTAATTAAACCTACCGTTAAATTTGTATAGTTAATTTGAGAAAAATTTGAAATAAACTGCCAGCCTTTAGTTATCACATTTGAACCACTAACACTGACCCCAGTAAAATTTTCAATCTGAGAAAAAAGAATTAAAACTGCAGCTCCATGTGAAAGTGCTACAATTACTGGATGAGATACATACTTAATTAATTCACTTAAATTGAAACTAACCAGTAAAAATTGAAATAAACCAATTAAAAAAGTAGTCAAGAAAATAACTTGCAAATAATTTTCTCCCTGATAGTTATTTAAACTACTGTAGAGAGCTACTGCCATCATATTGGTTGGTCCTACAATTATATAAGAAGATAAATTAAATATAGATGCTGTCAGCATGGAAAAAATAGAAGCATAGATACCATAAATTGGATTAATCCCCAGTATTAATGCATAAGCCATATTTTGGGGTAGAGCAATAGTAGCAGTAGTTAAACCACTTACCATATCAGCACTGTACTTTTTAAATAATTTCTTTATATCTTGCAAGGTCAACCACCCCATCTTTTTTTGTTAGTTTAACTTTGCTTCTAGTTTAACAGGCCAGCTTAAAAGTTTCAATTAAATATTAAAATTAAATTAATTCAGTTTATTTTAAGTGAATCAAATTAACTTCCAAAGACTAGAATTAACAATCAAAATTTGTTAAAATGTTATATAAGGTAGCATTAAAATTTATATTAGTTTAATATTATAAAAATTGAGGTTATAGAGTGAAAGTCTGCTCGCAAACCTCGTGGGCTTGCCCCGAGGAGGGTCAAATGATGTTTCTAATAAATAAGAAAAATATTGCAGTATTAATTTTAATTACTATTTTGATATTCTTTTCTTTGAACATTTCAGCCCAGGACTTAAATACTAATCAAAAAGTTGGAGAGCTAGAGGTCGAAAATCAGTTGAACAGCAGTATAATATTTATAATTTCTTTAATTGTAGTGATCCTTGTTTTATTTATCTGGGAGCCAATGCCAATCAGCTTAATGGCTATTTTAGTTCCAATTACGCTTGCTGTTTTCAATGAACTGTCAAAAATGTCAGTAGAAGATGCCTTATCAGGCTTTGGTAACTCAGCTACAATTACAGTTATGGCGATGTTTGTTTTCAGTGCTGGTATTCAACGCAGTGGAGCTGTCCAGCTTTTAGGTGATAAAATATCTAACATTACAGGTGAAAACCCACGCAAACAGATTGCTTTAATTTCAGTTTTAACCGGCTCTACTTCTGGAATAGTTAATAATACTCCTGTTGTAGCTGCTTTAATTCCGATGGTTAGGGAATTAGGTAGAAAGACTAATGTTTCTCCTTCTAAATTATTAATACCGCTTTCTTACACAGCAATGTTAGGAGGGACAGTGACTTTAATCGGTACCTCAACTAATTTATTGGCAAGTCAGGTTTCAGATAGAATGTTGGGACATCCATTTTCAATGTTTGAGTTTACTGGTTTAGGAATTATCGTTCTATTGTTTGGTATTTTTTATTTACTAACAGTTGGTCATAAATTAATTCCGGCCCGACTTGAAACAGAGGAAGATTTAACTGATGAATACGAAATGAAAAATTATTTAACTGAGGTTTTAATAGGAGAAGATTGTATTTTTGTTGGTAAAACTTTTAACGAAATTGCTGAAGATAAAGAATTAGATTATGACATTATTAGAATTATTCGTAATGGAAAACAATTTATGAAACCCTTAAATGCAAAGACTGTTAGGGTAGGAGACCACTTGATCATTCGGGCTAGAGAGGAAACTTTACTAAAGTTAGTTAAAAGTAAAGGAATGAAAACTTTGCCCGAAATGGTTGTTGATGATCATTCTATAGAACAGCCACTGGCTGGTGAAACTTTGATAGAAGTTGTAGTGCCAGCGCATTCTTTTTTAGTAAATAAAACTTTAGATGAAATAAATTTTTTGGAAAGGTATAATTGTAATGTTTTAGCCCTAAGGCGCGGTGAAGAAATTACTCATCAAAAAATGCGTGATTATCGTTTCCAACCTGGAGATTTAATTTTGCTTTTAGCAACTGAGAAAACTCTGGGTCGTCTGAGTAAAAATAATAACTTTATTATTGATCACGAATATGATCCAAATTTATTTGATCGTAAAAAAATGTATATTTCAGCTGGAATTTTATTCTTTTTTATTTTGACAGTTGCCTTAAATATTTTACCAGTGGCTATTGCCGCTTTGAGTGGGGCTTTTTTAATGACTTTAAGTGGTGTTATTAATAAAAGTGACTTTTTTAGTTCTATTGACTGGGAGGTATACTTTTTATTATCAGGATTAATACCAATGGGAATGGCAATTGAAAAATCAGGCACTGCTTCCTATATTGCAGCAAAAATTTTAAATCTGGCAGATGTTTTACCGGCGTTTGCAATTGCAATGATTATTTATCTGTCAACTTCAATAATGGCGAATGTAATTGGTAATAATGCTAGTGTGCTTTTGATGCTGCCAATTGGGATTGGTACTGCTCAGCAGCTGGCAGTTAATCCTTTTGCTTTTGTTTTGATAACTACTTTTGCTGCCAGTGCAGCTTTTGCCAGTCCTGTTGGCTATCAGACAAATCTAATGGTTTATAGTTCAGGTGGTTTTAAGTTTAAGGATTTTATTGTTGTTGGAGCACCACTGCAGATTTTACTGGCTTTGATTGTTCCAATGCTGGTCAGGTTATTCTGGGGTTTTTAGCTTTTATTGTCAGCTGAAAAATTATGGATGAATAATTTTATTTGATTAATTTAAATTTCTATTGTATAATACAGCTAGATAGAGATTTAGATATGATTAAATTTTAAAACTAAAGACTGGGGAGCCAAACTGGAGGCTGAGAGGATAAGTAATTATCGACCCATTGACCTGATCCTGGTAATGCAGGCGTAGGTAGTAATATAAAAATATTAAGCCCTCCGGTTTGTTCCTCACAAATCAGGAGGGTTTTTATTATGGAGAATAAATTTTCAACAAGAATGATGGCTGAGATTGGAGTTGCGGTTGCCTTAGCAGTTGTATTAAATTTTTTAAAACTCTGGCGGATGCCACAGGGAGGATCAGTAAGTCTAGAAATGCTTCCGATATTGGTAATTGCATTTCGCTGGGGTCTAGGAGCGGGAATGTTTAGCGGCCTGGCCTACGGTTTATTGCAGCTGATGTTTGGAGCTTATATTATTCATCCGATTCAGCTAATTATGGATTATCCGTTACCATATATGGTTTTAGGTGCTGCAGGAATTTTCAAAATTAGAAAAGATGATATAATTCAGCCTCTAAGAATGTTTTGGGCAGTTTTGGTGGCCTCTGCCTTAAGATTGATAGTCCATATTCTATCAGGGGTTATCTTTTTTGGCAGTTATGCTCCAGAAGGACAGAATGTTTGGGCCTACTCGACTATTTATAATGCAAGTTTTTTGATTCCGACTACTATTGTCACTTATATTTTGCTTCTAATTGTAATGAAAGCACTGGAAAATAAGTAAAAGAAAGCTCAGTATGACGGGCTCGATGCCCTAATGCTAACTCGACCATGCGTGATAAAAATTAAGAGTTAGTGAGACGGGCTCGATGCCCTAATGCTGAGCTGACCATTCGTTTATAAAAGAAAGCTCAGTACAATTTAATAAATTTAACAGGGGAGCCTTCGGGCTGAGATAAAGTAGCTGCTTTAACCCTTTGAACCTGATCTGGATAATACCAGCGAAGGGAGTTGTGTGGAGTGATTTGGAATATGATTACTATATTTTATTAAACACAGTTTCCTTAGTTGGGGGCTGTGTTTTTTTGTTATTATTTTTTAAAAAGTAGAAGCTTAATTAGAGGTGAAAAATTTAAATATATTTAAAAATAATTAAAATAAGAGGAGCTGACAAATATGACTCAAGTAACAAGAGCAAAAAAAGGTGAAATAAGTGCAGAAATGAAAACAGCAGCAGTTGAGGAAGGGGTGAGTGTAGAATTCATCCGGAAGGGAATTGCTGAAGGTACTATTGTCATCCCGGCAAATGTTAATCACTTAAATCTTAAAGTAAAAGCCTTTGGTAAAGGCTTAAAAACTAAGGTTAATGCCAATTTTGGAACTTCCGAAGACTATGACAGTATTGAAAATGAACTAAAAAAATTAAAAGCAGCGGTTGAAACTGGTGCTGATGCAGTGATGGATTTATCTACAGGCGAAAAGATTAAAGAGACCAGAGAGGCTATTTTAAATAATTCTGAGCTGCCAGTTGGAACTGTTCCAATTTATCAGGCAGCCGTGGAAACAGTAAATTCGGGGCGTGGAATTATAGAAATGGGAGTAGAAGAATTATTTGAAGTAATTAAGGCTCAAGCTGAAGCAGGGGTTGATTTTGTTACAGTTCACTGTGGATTGACTCTGGAAACACTTAAGCACTTAGCTGATGAAGGAAGAGTTACTGATATTGTTAGCCGGGGTGGTTCATTTATGGCGGCCTGGATGCTGCATAATAATCAGGAAAATCCACTTTATGAATATTATGATCGCCTCTTAGAAATCTGTTATAAAAATGATGTAACTTTAAGCCTTGGTGATGCTTTAAGACCAGGAAGTCTGGCAGATGCTACAGATAGGGCTCAGATCCACGAACTTTTAGTTTTAGCTGAGTTGGTAGATAGAGCTAGAGAAGCAGAAGTGCAGGTAATGGTAGAGGGACCAGGCCATGTACCCTATGATCAAATAGAGACAAATATTAAACTGCAGAAAGAACTCTGTAAAGATGCTCCTTTTTATGTGCTCGGACCCTTAGTTACAGATATTGCAGCAGGTTATGATCATATTACTGCGGCAATCGGTGGAGCTGCAGCAGCAGCGGCAGGAGCAGATTTTCTCTGTTATGTTACTCCTGCAGAACATATTGGTTTACCAGATATTGAAGATGTAAAAGAAGGTGTAATTGCCAGCAAAATTGCAGCCCACGCAGCAGATATTGCAAAAGGAGTTAAAGGAGCAAAAGAAAGAGATAATAAAATGGCAGCTGCTAGAAAAAAATTAGACTGGGAAAAGCAGATTGAGCTGGCTCTGGCGCCAGAAAAATTAAGAGAGTCAAGGGAAAACCATAATCAGACATTAAAAGCAGAAGATGCCTGTACAATGTGTGGTTCTTATTGTGCGATGAAAATAGTAGATCAGCAGCTTAATTAATAAAAACAGATAAATTTAAATTATTGATAACTTTAAAAAAATTAAAAAATCAGAAAGGAAGATTAGAATGGACAATAAAAAATTAACTTTTTCAGCACTTTTAATTGCTCTGGGAACAATGACCGGTCACTTAATTTATATTCCAATTGGAGTGGCTAAAGCTTTTCCGGTCCAGCATTTAATTAATATTTTATCTGCTGTTTTACTGGGGCCGGCTTATGCAGTCTGGAATGCATTTGCAATTTCTCTGTTTCGAAACATGCTGGGTACAGGTTCATTATTGGCTTTTCCAGGCAGTATGATAGGAGCTTTAATGGCTGGACTGCTTTATAAAAAATTTAAAAGTAAGAACTGGGCTTTAGCAGGGGAGTTAATTGGGACCGGTCTTTTGGGAGCAGTAGCTGCTTATCCGGTTGCTAAATTTTTAATGGGAAGTTCAGCGGCAGTATTTTTCTTTGTTATACCCTTTGCCTTAAGTTCTGCTGGTGGGGCAGTGATTTCCTATTTATTTTTAAAAGCAGTAGAAAAAGCAGATAACTTGAGTTTCATTGATGAGTTAAATTAAAATTAGCTGCTTAATCATCTTATTTTTGAGTAAAAACATCGATTAAATTAAAGATATAAAGTAGTTGAAAGGAGTAAATTATAATGAAAAAAGTTTTAACAATTGCCGGTTCTGATTCTGGAGGTGGGGCCGGTATTCAGGCTGATATAAAGACGATGACTGTCCATCAGGTTTATGGGGCTTCAGTAATTACAGCAGTAACAGCTCAAAACACTTTGGGAGTGCAGGATGTAAAAACTCTTTCGGCAAGAGCGGTTTCTTCTCAGCTGGAATCTGTTTTAAATGATATAGAGTTTTCGGCTCTAAAAACCGGGATGCTGGCTAATAGCGAGATCATTGAAGAAGTGGCTTTAAAAATTAAAAAATATTCTCTAAGTAATTTGGTTGTGGACCCGGTAATGGTCGCAACAAGCGGAGATCTGCTTTTAAAAAAAGCGGCAGTTAAAACCTATAAAGAAAAACTGTTCCCGCTGGCTGAAATTATTACCCCTAATCTCCATGAAGCTAAGGTTTTGGCTGGTTTAGAAGCTGAAAAAAGCATTGATTTAGAGCAGTTGGCAGCAGAATTGATGAAGTTTGGGAGTAACTATGTATTAATTAAAGGAGGTCACAGCAGTCAAAATAATCAGTCTAGAAAAGCTGTTGATCTACTTTATGACGGTAGTTATTTTAGAAAATTTGAAGCAGAATATATTGAGACTAATAATACCCATGGTACTGGCTGCACACTGTCAGCAGCTATTGCTTCAAATTTGGCGAAGGGGATGGAGATGGGAAAAGCCGTTGCAGAGGCTAAAGATTATTTAACAGAAGCAATTAGAAATCATTTTATTGTTGGCCAGGGTAATAGTCCAGTTAATCATGTCTGGAATCTAAAGTAGAAAATTTTGGCTGACTTAAATTATAACATGGAATATTTAACTGTAGGAAAGGAGAAGTTATGAAAACTATAAACTGGGATTTATATTTGATCACAGAAGAAAGCTTGTCAGCTGGTAAAAAAAGTATAGAAGTAGTAAAAGAGGCAGCAGCTGCAGGAGTAGATGCGGTTCAGCTGCGGGAAAAGGAGTTACCTTTAAGAGAAAAATTTAGTTTGGGCAAAGAAATTAAAAAAATATGCAGGCGTCATAATATTGATTTTATAGTTAATGATCGAGTGGATCTGGCCCTAGCTTTAGATGCAGATGGAGTTCATCTGGGGCAGAGTGACCTACCACTGAGATCTGCCCGCAGAATTTTAGGATCAGATAAGATTATTGGAATTACCGCCTGGAAGGATGGAGAGATTGCTGGAGCTGAGGCTGAAGGAGCAGATTACCTTGGAGTCGGTTCAATTTTTAAAACTAAATCTAAAAAGCTAAGTTCAGATAAAAATGGAATTGGACTGCAGAGGCTTAAGAAAATCAGGAAACAGACCGAACTCCCTTTAATTGCAGTTGGAGGTTTAAATCAAGATAACTCAGCTCAGGCGATAAAAAATGGAGCAGATACTGTTTCGGTAATTACTGCCATTACTAAAGCAAAAGAAATAGCAGCTAACACTGCTGAATTTAAAGAAATTATTCGAGCTGCTAAAAGTAAAAGGAGGGCGCTAAAATGTCAGCAGAAATTGATGAAAATAAAAAGCGATTTACTGCTAACTTCGAAAAAATAATCCAGATAATTAAAAATAAAAAGCCGCTGATTCATCAGATAACAAATCAGGTAAGCATTAATGACTGTGCTAATATCATCTTGAACTGGGGAGCTCTGCCGGTGATGGCACCTGCCATAGAAGAGTCAGCACAAATGGTGGAAAATGCAGCTGCTTTAGTTTTAAATTTGGGTACAATTTCTTCCAGGCAGCTTGACTCAATGCTTAAAGCTGGAAAGAGAGCAAATGAGCTGCAGATACCTATAGTTTTAGATCCGGTTGGAGTTGGGGCAAGCAAATATCGAGGTGAAGCTGCTCAAAAAATATTGTCTGAGCTAAAAATTGCAATTATTAAAGGGAATAAAGCTGAAATCAGTTTTCTGGCTGGAAAATCAGCTGAAGTTCTTGGAGTCGAATCTATTGGAGAATATACGGAAATAAATACAACTGCGACGGAACTGGCTCAAAAATTAGAGGCAGTTGTAGTTGTAAGTTCTGAAGTTGATTTAATTTGTGATAGCAGTCAGATTAAAGAAATCAAGAGAGGGAACCCTTTAATGGGGGAAGTTGTGGGAACCGGCTGTATGTTGGCTTCAAGTTTAGGTGTTTTTGCTGCTGCAGCTGAAGCTGAAGCTGAAGCTCTAAATTTATCTTTATTTGAAGCAGTTCAAACAGCAGTTTATTATTATTCTCTGGCTGGAGAAAAAGCAGCAAAAAAAGCAAAAACCCCTGCCAAATTTAAGCTTGAATTTATGGACCAAATTTATTTATATAAGTAAATTTAATAAATATAATTACAAAATATTATTTAATATTCTATTTATGTAGTCATTTTACTAAAAAAAGCATATATGTTAATTATTATTTCAAAAAACATTGACAAATTATTCTGAATAATATATAGTTTTAATTGTCGCTGAATTATTTTAATATTTTTAATCTTTTAAATAATTCTAAAGTATTATACTAAATGGGAGGGCTTATTTTGGAAAAAAAAGATTTAGAAAAACTTGGTTTTCAATCACTTTGTTGTCATGCCGGTCAGCATGCTGATCCACAAACTGGAGCTCATAATACTCCAATTTATCAAACTTCAACATTTGCTTTTGAAAATGTTAAGGATGGAGCAGCCAAATTTGCTGGAGAAAAAGAAGGTTATATTTATACTAGATTAGCAAATCCAACTCAAAATGCACTTGAGGAAAAAATGGCAGCCTTAGAAAAAGCCGAAGCAGCTATTGCAACAGCTTCTGGAATGGCAGCGATTTCTGCTGCAGTAATGGCGGTAGTATTTGCAGGTGATCATATTTTAGCACTTGATTGTTTGTATGGAGGAACTCATGTTTTGATGGAGGAAACTTTACCTAAGTATGGGATTGAAGTAACTTTTGCTGATTTATCAAATCTTGATAATGTAGATAAGTATCTGCAGGATAATACTAAATTAGTTTATTTAGAAAGTCCTGCTAATCCATCTTTGAGTCTAGTTGATATTGAAGCAATCAGTAAAAAAGCTCATGCTGCAGGTGCAAAAGTTATTGTTGATAATACTTTTATGACTCCTTATTTGCAAAAGCCACTTTTACTTGGAGCTGATATGGTTGTTCATAGTGCTACTAAGTATATTGGTGGTCATGGAGATACTGTTGCTGGAATTATCGTTGGAACTCAAGCAATGATGGATCAAATTAGAGGAACAACCTTAAAAGATTTTGGAGGTATTATTAGTCCATTTAATGCTTGGCTTCTTTTGCGAGGTCTTAAAACTCTCCCAATTAGAGTGGAAAAACATGCAAAAAATGCGATGGAGGTTGCTCAATTTTTGGAGGAGCATGAAAAAGTAGACAAAGTATATTATCCAGGCCTTAAAAGTCACTCTCAGTATGATCTTGCAGTAAAACAGGCAACAGGCTTTGGCAGCATGATTAGCTGTGAATTGAAAGGTGGGGTTGACGCAGGTGAAAAAATGATGAATAACGTTCAACTTGCAACTTTAGCTGTTAGTTTGGGGGATGTTGATACATTAATCCAGCATCCAGCATCGATGACAAACTCACAAGTTCCAAGAGAAGAAAGAATTGAATCAGGAATTACGGATGGTTTAATAAGAATTTCAATAGGTATTGAAGATGTAGAAGATATTATTGATGATCTTGGCTATGCTCTTTCAAAAATATAAAATGATTTATGGTTTTACATATTTATTTTTAAAAAATATTTAGTTTTAAATTAAAACCACATTATATTAGGGGGAACTACTTTGAAAAACACTGAAATCAAAAAGGGTAATGCTAAAGCTTTATTTCCGTTTATTATCTTTTTGGCCATTTATCTAGGTACAGGAATTGTATTAAATCTTCGCGGGGTAAATAATGCATTTTATCAATTTCCAATGCCGGTTGCTGTATCAATAGGTGTAGTTATTGCATTTATGATGTTTGAGGGAACAATGGAAGAAAAGATGAATACATTTTTAACTGGACTGGGAGAAAGAAACATAATGATTATGTGTATGATCTATCTGCTTGCAGGAGGTTTTTCTACAGTTTCAAGCGCAATGGGTGGAGTAGATTCAGTTGTTAATTTAGGATTATCATTAATACCTGTTCAATTTATAACCATTGGCTTATTTTTGATATCTGGTTTTATATCTGTTTCTACTGGTACTTCTATGGGAACATTAGCGGCTGTAGCACCAATTGCCCTCGGATTTGCTGATAAGACTGGACTTAGTCTTCCATTTATTATGGCAGTTGTAATTGGTGGCTCAATGTTTGGTGATAACTTATCAATTATTTCTGATACAACAATCGCAGCTACAACAACTCAGGGAGTTAAAATGAGAGATAAATTTAGAATAAATATCTATATTGCTATTCCTGCAGCAATAATAACTATGATTCTCTTGTTTTTCTTTTCAGGAACTCCAGAAGCTATTCAAACTGCAGAATATAGTTATAGCTTAGTTAAAATTATCCCCTATCTGTTTGTGTTAATGTTTGCTGTTATGGGTGGTAATGTATTTGTTGTCCTAACTTCTGGAATTGTTTTATCTGGAATAATTGGGATTTTTTATGGAGATCTTACTTTCTTAACATTCCCGCAAGAGATTTATAATGGATTTACTTCTATGATTAATGTTTTCCTTGTTTCACTAATAACTGGTGGTTTGGCAGAAATGATGAGAAAAGCTGGCGGACTTCAGTTTATTGTTAATTCAATTAGTAAAAAAATTAATAGTAAAAATACAGCTGAATTGGGAATAGCAGGACTTATTGCTATCACAGATGCAGCAATAGCAAATAACACAGTTTCAATAATTATTAATGGTCCAATAGCCAAAAACATATCAACTAAGTTTAAAGTAGATCCCAGACGAAGTGCTGTTTTACTTGATATCTTTGCCTGTGTTATGCAGGGAGCACTCCCCTATGGAGCTCAGATTCTTCTTGTTATGGGATTAACAGAAGGTGCAGTTGGTCCATTCCAAATAATACCTCTTTTATGGTATCAGGGAATATTAGCAGTAATTGGTATCGCCTCAATCTATATCCCATTTGCTGATTCCTTAATTAGAAAAGAACCATGGGATTGGGAAGAAGAAGATGAAGTTATGGAAGTGGTGAACAACTAATTTAATTAAGACTTGCAGTTTAATAGAGTCTTTATATTATTTTTTCAAGCCAGCCTTGGTCTAAGGCTGGCTTTTTTTCTTGAAAATCTCAGATAAATATTGCAAAGAGTTGCCAGTAAAGATAAAATATAAGTATCTAAATATTAAAACTACTTATCAATTTTAAATTTGCTGTCTTTAAAGTACACATCTAGCAGGAAGGAGTAGATAATGCAATTTTTAATCAACAATCCACAGTTCTGGCGTAGTGATGGTTTAAATGAAGAGCTTCCAAAAAATTTAGAGCTCAAACTGAAAAATGGAAAACTTGAGCTGCCAAAAGAAATCAGAAAAAAATTAGGAATTGATTCTGAAACAGAGATTAAAATTAAATTCAATAGTGATGGAATTTATATTGAAAGAGCTGATCCCCGGCTGACAAAAGTTTATGTAGAGCCTACAAGTGACTGTAACTTAAACTGTAAAACCTGTGTTAGGCATTCCTGGGATGAAGAAATGGGTTTTATGAAAATGGAAGATTATAAAAAATTAATAAATGGACTAAAAGATTTTGAAGGCCTGAAAAAAGTTTCATTCTGGGGGATTGGCGAGCCTCTTTTTCATCCTCAAATTGCAGAGATGATTGAGTTGGCTTCTGAACTAAAAGTTAAAACTCAGATGATTACAAATGGACTTTTGTTGAATAAAGATAAAGCTTCAGAATTACTGGAGGCTGGACTTAACAGTCTGGTAGTTTCTGTGGATGGAACTTCGCCGGAGACAATGGCTGATATTCGATCGGGAGCAGAATTAAAGACTGTAATTAAAAATGTAAACTATTTTCGTAATCTTCGGGATAAAAAACAAAGTGAATGTGAGATTGGCATCGAATATGTGATTATGAAATCAAATGTTGAGGAACTTAGGGATTTGCGTAAATTGGCTCGTAGAATAGGGGCTTCTTTTATTTTTTTAACAAATCTACTTCCATATACTGAAGATATGTCAGCTGAAATATTATATTCTTTTTCTATTAGCCGCTCTCAACCTAAAATCAGAACTGAACATAGACCCGAAATTTATCTACCTCCAACTGATTTGAGGGAAGATATTATTCGTGATCTGGCTGCAGTCGGCGGAAAATCAAGCTCAATTAGTACAACTCAGGTACCATTTAATCCTCATCGGGGCTATTGTAAGTTTGTAGAAGATGGCTCAATTGCAGTTAACTGGCAGGGAGAGATTAGTCCTTGTATTGCTCTAATGCACAGTTATGACCTTTATATTAGAGAGCGCGAAAAGCATATCAATAAATATTCATTAGGAAAAATATCAGAATCGGGGCTCTCAGAAATTTGGAACAGTGATGATTTTAAAAAATTTCGCAAAAAAGTTAAAGAATTTCCTTTTTCAGATTGTACTCAATGTTCAGGCTGTGAAATGTCTAAAGAAAACAAAGAAGACTGCCACGGGAATCAGTTTCCAGTTTGTGGAGACTGCTTATGGGCTCGAGGTGTAATTCAATGTCCATAATAAAATTGAAAATAAAAGCTGCTTTAAATGTGAATAAAATAATTTTAATATTTTGAAAATTAAAGCAGGAATTTGACTTGTTAAGTTTAATAAGTACTAATATACCTTCGAGTCTTTTTGCCTAAGGAGTTTTCTAAGGAAATTAGACCGCTGGGTTGAGGAAGAAATGACTCAGCCTCCCGTGCTTGGAAAGAAGAGTAAATCTAAAGGAGGTATAATTGATTATGGGAAAAATTTATGAATATCAAGTTTTAAGAGTAGATTTGACAAATGAGGAAATTACTAGAGAAACAATTTCAGGTGAAAATGTAAAAAAATATCTTGGTGGTAGAGGCTTAGCTTCAAAAATTCTGTATGATGAAATTGACCCTAAGGTTGATCCATTAAGCCCCGAAAATAAATTGATTTATGCTACTGGGCTTTTAACTGGAACAGCAGCATCTACTGGTGGCCGTTATATGGTTGTTACCAAAGGCCCTTTAACAGGTACTATTGCCAGCAGTAATTCAGGTGGGTTTTTTGGTGCTGAATTGAGATTTAGTGGCAATGATATTATTATTTTTGAAGGTAAGGCTGAAAGACCACTTTACCTATCAATCGAAGGAGAAAAAGTTGAGCTTAAAGATGCTTCTGAAATCTGGGGTAAGGGAGTTTATGAAACTACCGATTATCTGTTAGAGGCTATGGATGCTCTCGATGCTAGAGTTAGCTGTATTGGACCTGCTGGAGAAAATTTAGTGAAATTTGCTTCAATTATGAATGACAAGGATCGAGCTGCCGGTAGAACCGGGGTTGGTGCAGTTATGGGTTCTAAGAATTTAAAAGCTATTGTAGTAAGAGCTAAGGATAAACAGGTCGAATATTTTAAGGATGAAATGCTGAAAGTAGTTCAGAAACAGACTAAAATGCTCAAAGAAGATGGAGTTACTGGTGAGGGTTTACCTGCATTAGGAACTAAAGTTCTTGATAACATTTGTAATTCTACTGGAGTTTATCCGACTAGAAACTTTCAGGAATCTACTTATGAAGATGTTGCTGAAGTATCTGGAGAAGCACTGGTGGAAAAAGGATATCTGCAGGGTAATAAAGGTTGTTATGCTTGTCCAATCCGCTGTAGTAGGGATACTAAATTACCAAATGGTCGTTCCGGGGAAGGTCCGGAATATGAAACAGGTTGGGCTTTTGGAGCAGACTGTGGTGTGAAGGATTTAAATGCGATTGTAGAAGCAAACTATATTTGTAATGACCTTGGAATGGATACTATTTCTGCTGGTGCTACAATTGCCTGTGCCATGGAAATGTATGAAAAAGGCTATATAGATAGAGAAGAACTGGCAAATGGTCCAGAACTTAAATTTGGTTCTTCCGAGTCAATTGTTTATTATACTCAAAAGATGGGTTATAGAGAAGGTATAGGAGATGCCATGGCAGAAGGATCATACCGTTTTGCCGATTCCAAGGGCCATCCTGAGTTTTCAATGAGTGTTAAGAAACAGGAATTACCGGCTTATGATCCACGTGGACTACAGGGCCATGGATTAAGTTATGCTACTTCCAACCGTGGAGGTTGTCATGTAAGGGGCTATATGGTTTCTCCAGAGGTACTTGGTGTACCAGAAAAACTTGACCCCCAGGAGTTAAAAGGAAAACCAGAATGGGTTATTATCTTTCAGGATCTAACTGCTGTAATTGATTCAAGTGGGATGTGTCTCTTTACTTCTTTTGCTTTGGGACTAGATGATTACAGAGAAATAATCAATGCAGGCACAAAATTTGATTATACATCTGAATCTCTGCTTGAAGTTGGAGAAAGAATATGGAACTTAGAGCGCTTATTCAATTATGAGGCGGGTGTAACCCCAGATACTGATAAACTTCCAGAGCGTTTCTTAACTGAGCCAATTGTTGATGGACCTTTGAAAGGAAATGCTTCAAAATATAAAGAGATTTTGCCCGAATATTATAAACATCGCGGCTGGGAAGAAGATGGCTGGATTAGTGACCAGAAATTTAAGGATCTTAAAATTAAATAATAACTTAGTTAGAATTAAATTAGTGGCTGATTTTAATTGAGCAATTTAAATCCACTCAGTTCTCTGCCGGGAACTGGGTGGAATTTTAATATTGAAAGGTGATGCAAATGGCATTGATAGTTAAATTCTATTCTTTATTTAAAATTAATTTAAAAAGTCCAGGGGTTGAATATGAGTTGGAGGGAGAAACCACTATTTCTAAGCTAATTAAAAAGCTGGATCAAGATTTTGACGGCTATTTTAGTCAGAAATTACTGGAGTCAGATGGCAGTATCGCTCCCGGTTCAATTATTCTGGTCAACGGTCATAATGTTATCCATTTGGAAGGGCTTGAAACCAAAATTGATAATCAGGATACAGTAACTTTATTTCCACCATCGGCAGGAGGATGATTATGAAAGATTATCTAAAAAGACAGGAAAAATTATTTAATAAAAAACAACAGCAGCAGTTAGAAAAATTAAATATTATGATTGCCGGCACAGGAGGACTAGGGACCAATCAGGCCCTACAGCTGCAGCGGGTTGGAGTAAATAAAATCTATCTTTATGATTATGATTTGGTTGAAATAACTAATCTCAATCGTCAGCTTTGCTATGGTAAAAAAGATATTGGGAGGCCTAAAGTTGAAGCGGCAGTTGAGTTTTTAAAAGAGTTTGATTTAGAAACTGAAATAGTTGCTAGAAATGAAAAAATATCTATGGCAACTAAAATCCCAGAAGATATAGATATTATCTTTGACGGGATGGATAATTTTGAATCGCGCTTTATCTTAGATCAGCTGGCTCTGGAAAATGAACTTCCCTTTATCCATGCCGGAATAGAAGGGTTTTTTGCTCAGATTATGCTGGTGCTGCCTGAATCTAAGCTGCGTTTAAAAGATGTTTTTGCTGGTTCAGCCAAAAAGGAAACTCCAGCTGTTTTTTCACCAGCTGTAACAGTAACTGCTTCTGTCCAGGTACTGGAAGCTTTAAAATATTTACTTGAATTTGATAATTATTTAAAAAATCAGCTGCTGCATATTGACTTATTAAGCAGTCAAATAGAAAAAATTGAATTAAAATAGAGTTGCACAGATGTTCATATTTGTATTTAACTGATTTAGAAAGATATTCGTCTCAAAAATTGTAACTCTTACACTTGAGAAAATTAAATTTCTTTGTTAATCTTATCCGGAGGAGATGATTAAATATGCAGACAGAAATATATCATTTGTTTCACAGTGGAACAGCAGTTAGAGTTAAAGATAAATTATTTATCTTTGATTATTTTAAAGATGAGCCACAGCAGAAAAAAGCACTTGCAAGCTCTCTAGAGAAAGGAATTATTAGGGAAGATACTTTTAAAAATATAAATGAAGCTTATGTTTTTGTTTCTCACAGCCACCATGATCATTATAATAAAGTTATTTTTGAGTGGGAAAAATATTGTGATAATGTAAATTATATTTTAGCAGCTGAGGTAGAGCCAGAGGCAGAGTTAAAAAATAAAGCTAATCTCTATTTAATGGAAAAAGATGAAGAATTTAAGCTGGGAGATGTCGAGATTTCAAGTTATGGTAGTACAGATGAAGGAGTATCTTTTTTAGTTGAGCTTGAGGATTTAAGTATTTTCCATGCCGGAGATTTAAACTGGTGGAAGTGGAAAAAATTCAGTGCCAAAGTTCAGAAAAGAGAAGAGAGAGAATATAAAAGAGAAGTTGATAAACTTACAGGGAAAATTATTGATATTGCCTTTGTACCGGTTGATCCTCGTTTAGAAGAGCATTTTTATTTAGCAGGAGAATATTTTATTGAAGAAATTATGCCTTCTCTTTTCATTCCCATTCATTTTGCTGATAACTATGATATCACTAGATTCTTTAAAGAGAGATTTAATTCCGATCGGACTCGAGTTGCTGAAATTGCTGAACCGGGAGAAAAGATTTTATATACAAGGAAATAGATAGCATTATTAATAATTTATATATGGAAAATATAGACCAAAGTATTATTATAATCAATATTGATTTGGCTTTATTTATGTTATAATAAAATAAATGTTTTTTTAATTTAATAAGGAGGATTTTTCAATGCAGGGAGTAATAACTTTAGGTGAGGCTTTAATTGATTTTACACCATTAGATGATCAAAATATGGACTTTCGTAAAAATCCAGGTGGGGCACCAGCCAATGTCGCTGTTGCTCTAAGCAGACTGGGAGTAGATGTAAGTTTTGTCGGTAAGGTTGGTAATGATGTTTTAGGGAATTTTTTAGCTAAAAAACTGCAGTCAGAAAACGTTAATATTGAAAACCTGGTCTTAACAGATGAGGCTAAAACAGCTATTACCTTTGTTACTTTAGATGAAGATGGAGACCGCAGTTTTGATTTTTACATAGATCCGAGTGCTGATCGATTCTTAAGAGAAGATGAAATTGATGCAAAACTTTTTGAGCAGAATAAAATCTATCACTTCGGCTCAATTTCTTTAATTGATGAACCAGCGAGGTCAGCAACTAAAAAGGGGATAGAATTAGCCCATCAAAATGAGATGCTTATTTCCTATGATCCTAATTTGCGTGAAATGCTCTGGGACTCACTGGATGAGGCTAAAGAGATTATCTTATCTGTGATGGATCAGGTAGATATAGTTAAAGTTTCAGAAGAAGAACTGGAGTTTTTAACTGGAGAAACCGATATTGAAAAAGGGGCAGAGATTTTAGAAGCCGAATATGATATTCCAGTATTATTTATTACCTGTGGCAGTAAAGGCTCATATTATTACTTAAATGATCTCGGCTTTGTCGAGGCCTTTAAAGTTGATGCAGTTGATACAACTGGAGCTGGTGATGCTTTCATGTCAGGAGTTTTATATAATTTCAATCAGGCAGATTTAAAAATGACTGAGATTGATAATAAATTTTTAGAAAAAACACTTAAGTTTGCAAATTATTCTGGTTCACTTGCGGCTTCCGCTAGTGGTGCAATGGCAGCACTTCCAACCTTAGAAGAAGTTCGGCAATTAGAATTATAACAGTAAGTGATGATTTTACGTAACATATAAATACTTAAAATTAAAATCTGTTGGAATATAGTCCGAAAATACTTGCAATAATAAAGTAAATAATATATAATACAGAAAAATAATCAATATAAAACCTGTGAACAGAAGAGTAAGAATTTTAGTGGGGTCAGCGAATCGAGGATGGTGAGAGCTCGAGCAAAACTAATTTCTGAAGCGCATCTGGAAGGTTTTTTTCTGAAATCAAGTAGGAAAAAACGTAGAATTGCGTTAAATTAACTGAAAGTGGATAATTTTTTATCAATCAGAGTGGTACCACGGATCTTAACCTGTCTCTATATTATAGAGGTGGGTTTTTGTTATTTTCAGCATTTTTTGCTGAAATACATATTTAATTAAGCATTGTTGAGCTTTATTGAGGTTTAAAAGATAGCAGAAAATATAAGGAGGAATTTTAAAAATGGCAGAAAAAGAAATTAAGAAAATTTTATTGGCGTATTCAGGTGGACTCGATACTTCAGTGGCGATTAAGTGGCTGCAGGATAAATATGATGCAGAAATTATTACTTATACCGCTCATTTAGGACAGCCTCAGGACTGGGATGCTGTAGAGGAAAAGGCTATGGCTACAGGTGCTTCTAAAGCCTATATTGATGATATTAGAGAAGAATTTATTACAGATTATGTTTATCCAGCCTTAAAAGTTAATGCAATGTATCAAGAAAAGTATCCTTTAGCTACAGCACTGGCACGTCCTCTGATTTCTAAAAGAATGGTTGAGATTGCTCAAAAAGAAGGTGTGGATGCTTTAGCTCATGGCTGTACAGGTAAGGGGAATGACCAGGTAAGATTTGAGGTTTCTTTTAAAGCTCTGGCTCCAGAAATGAAAATCATTGCACCTTTAAGAGACTGGGAATTCGTTTCTAGAGATGCAGAAATCGAATATGCAGAGGCAAATGGGATTCCTGTTAAGGCAACTAAAGACAGTCCTTACAGTATCGACCAGAACTTATGGGGTATTAGTATAGAATGCGGAATTTTAGAAGATCCCTGGGCTGAACCACCTGCAGATGCTTATCAGTGGACTAAGGATGTAGATGATACTCCAGATAAGCCTAAATATATTACTATAGATTTTGAAAAAGGTATTCCAGTAGCAATTGATGGAGAAAAAATGGCGCCGATTGATCTTGTTGAAAAATTAAATGAAATGGGTTCTGAATATGGTGTTGGTAGAATTGATATGTTAGAAGATAGACTGGTTGGTATTAAATCTAGAGAGATTTATGAAGCCCCAGCCGGTGAAATTTTAATAAAAGCTCATAAAGCTCTAGAAGATTTGACTCTAGATCGAGATACTAAAAACTATAAAGCAGAAATGTCAGCAAAATATGCAGAATTAACCTATAATGGTCTTTGGTTCTCCCCCTTAAGAGATGCTTTGGATGCTTTTGTTGATAAGTCTCAGCAGACAGTTACCGGTACAGTTAAAGTCAAATTATATAAAGCAAGCTGTACTCTAGCTGGTAGAAAATCAGAGTATTCATTATATGATCACGGACTTGCTACTTATGATGAAAGTGATAATTTTGATCATAAAGCCGCGCCTGGATTTATTAATCTTTGGGCTTTACCTGTACAGGTTGCTAACAAGAAAAAGAGAGAAGAATAAAAGATGGCAAAAAGCAAATTATGGGGAGGAAGATTTGAAGCAAATACTTCTGAGTTAATGGAACAGTTTAATGCTTCTCTTCCTTTTGATATTAATTTAATGGAATATGATATAAAAGGCAGTTTAGCTCATGTTAAAATGTTAGGCAAACAGAATATTTTAAGTGAGGCTGAGGTTGAAAAAATTACTGAAGGTTTAAACAGAGTAAAAAATAATTTAGAAGCTGAATTAAAAGCTGGGAACTTTGATTTCAATGAAGCAGAGGATATTCATAGTTTGGTTGAGGCTCGATTGACTGCTGAAATTGGAGAAATTGGTGGTAAACTGCATACAGGTCGCAGTCGTAATGATCAGGTGGCTGTTGATTTGAGATTATATCTACGAGATCAGACTGAGCAAATTATGGATTTGACTATAAACTTTATGCAGATTATTTTAGATTTAGCTGAGGAACATATTAAAACTGTAATGCCTGGCTATACTCATCTGCAGCGAGCTCAGGCTTTAACCTTTGGCCACCATCTGTTAGCTTATTATTTTAAGTTAAAGCGTGATTATGAGCGTTTTCAGGATGCTTTAAAAAGAATCAATGTCTCTCCTCTGGGAGCAGGGGCACTGGCTGGTAGTTCTTTTAACTTAGATCGAGATTTTACAGCTAAAGAACTGGGCTTTGATAGAGCCTGCGAAAACTCAATGGATGGAGTTAGTGATCGCGATTTCGTTTTAGAGTTTCTGGCTGTGGCTTCTAATTTAATGCTTCATTTAAGCCGTTTAAGTGAAGAAATAATTTTATGGAATTCAAAAGAATTTTCTTTTATTGAACTTGCTGATCAGTACACAACTGGCAGTTCAATTATGCCGCAAAAGAAAAATCCAGATTTAGCAGAATTAGTGCGGGGAAAAACTGGTCGAGTTATTGGCAGCTTAAATCAGTTGATGTACACAATTAAAGGTCTGCCTTTAGCCTATAATAAGGATTTGCAGGAGGATAAAGAAGGTCTTTTTGATAGTGTTAAGACAGTTAAAATTATTTTAGAACTATATCCTGAAATGTTAAAAACCATGACTGTTAAAGAAAAAGCTATGAAAAAAGCTGCAGCAACTGGATTTCTCAATGCAACGGAGTTGGCTGATTATCTGGCAGCAAATGAAATCCCATTTCGTCAGGCACATCAAATTGTAGGAGAAGCAGTCTTATTTGCTTCCAAAAAAGAAAAAGAACTTGATCAGCTGCAGCAGCAGGATTGGGACGAAATTTTAGGTGAATATCTGGATATTGATGCAGAAGAGTTAAAAGAAAAACTTTCAGTGGAAGCTGCTGTTAATTCTCATTCCACTAAGGGTGGCCCAGCTTTTGAAGAAAGTAAAAGAGTAATAAATAAAGAAAAAGAATTTTTAACAGATAAATAAAACAAATTTTATCTTAACCCCTTTTTTAGTTTTTTAAGTAATTCTAAATTAGGGGTTTTATTTTTGCAAAAAAAGTATTACAATAAATATATATTAAAAAAGCTAAAGATTGGAGGAATAGGGTTGAAAAAATTAAATTTAACTTCAAAAAAACTATTCACACTAATTATAACTTTATTCTTATTAGTATTTTTAAGTCTTTCAACAGCAGCCTTTTCTAATTATGAGAAAGATGTTGCTTCGAAATTATATAAAAATTTAGAAGAGGAATATGAAATAACTGAATTTGATCAACAAAGTCTGGAATATAAGACTCTAAAAAAACTAGAAGCGAATATTATAAATAGAAAGTTTAAAAATGAAGAATTCAAACTTCATCATATTGATGATAAGCTTATTAATGCTTATTATATAGGTGATGGGAATATAATGTTGTTTGAAGGACTTTTACAAAAATTAAAGACTGAAGATCAGTTGGCTGGATTAGTTGCACATGAGATGGGGCATGCTGTCGAGGAACATTTAACAGAAGACTTAGAAAGAAATATGAGTTTATCAATTTTAAATATATTATTTAATCATTTTACAGAAAATGATTATCAATTAATGACTAATATTGCTCAAAACTTAATAGCAAATGGCTACTCGAGAGAACAGGAGCAGGAATCAGATATTTATGCTGTTGATTTGATGTTGAGAAGTGGTTATGATCCAGATGGATTAATAGAATTAATGAAAATTTTTAAAGAAAACAGTCATAATGTAAAATTATTAGAATTTACTCAAACACATCCTATACCAGACAGTAGAATTGATTATCTGCGTGAATATATAGCTGAGAAAAAATCAAAATCAACTGTTAAGAATAAAGAAGAAAGCAGAGAAATAAATGAAGCAAATCAAAAGACTACTAATCAAGAAAACAGTCAGGAAGATTTGACTGTTAATTTAGATAATGTTTTTAAAGAGCATAATATTTTATTTTCTTATCCTAAAGAATGGACATTAAAAAAAGAAAAAGTCTTGCAAAAAGAAGTTGTATTTAAATACAATATAGAAGCAGATAACCTTAGTGGAGGCATCCAATTAGAAGATTTAAGTCAAAAAACTTTTATGCAAACAGCAAAAAAACAATTTATTTATACAGCTATAACTGCAGAAGAAAATGGAGCTAAAGTTAAGAAAAATAATATTGAAAACAAAAAATTAGATATTTATCAAATAGAAATTATTCAAGACAATCAATTGTTTTTTGAATATTTTATTAGCGAAAAAAATGAACAGCAGCTCTTAAAATTAAGATTTGAAATTAATAGAGCCAAACAGAATCAGCAAACGAAATTAATTGACAGACTTATTCAGACAATAAGATTTCAATAATTAGATAAATGATTGGAGTGGGTACTTTGAAGAATGAGACAAGAAAACTAGTATGGGCAAGTTTTTTATTAATTTTAGGAATTATTTTACCAAGGCTAATTAATCTAGCTGGTAGTCCTACATTAGGAAATTTAATTTCGCCGATGCATATTCCTGTATTTTTAACAGGATTAATTTTAGGACCGTTATATGGGGTGCTAGTTGGGTTTATAACACCGCTTCTCAGCACCTTGCTTTTTGCGATGCCTCCTTTAATGCCACCAATTACAGTATTAATGGCTTTTGAGTTAGCTGCTTTTGGATTAATCACAGGTTATATATATTCTAAGCGGCAAAAGAATATCTATATCAGCTTGATTTTAGCTATGATTTTTGGCCGTTTTGTTTATGGCCTGGCTTTAATAGCAGTTGGTCCTATTTTTAATTTTAATCCACCGTTTATTCCTTTTATGCAGGGCGCATTTGTAACTGGAATTCCTGGAATGGTAATTCAATTATTAATTATTCCACCAATTATTAAAAAAATAAAGCCAATTAAGGCATTTTCGGATTTGAATAGAAAATTAAACTAGATAAAACTATCATATTTAATGGTAATATATCTCAATATTACTAACAGATATTATACGGGGAGGGAAAGTAATGAATTACGATATATTTGCTGTAGGAGATAATGTTGCTGACTATTATCCTGAAGAAAAAAATATTTACGCAGGTGGTGGTGCCTATAATGTTGCTGTAATTTCAAAAAGATTAGGTGCTAAATCAGCATATTATGGTGTTTTTGGTACAGATGAAAATGCAAAATTTTTATATGATACTCTAAAAAAAGAAAAAGTAGCATACCCAGTCAATGACATTCGAAAAGGAAGAAATGCTGTTTCTATTATCAAAAAAGAAGATGCAGAATCACAGATTGAAGCAGTTGATAAAGGTGTTTATAAAAATTTAAGTATAAATAAAAATGTTTTAGAAATAATTAAAAATTCGAAGATAGTTCACAGTAATATATATGCCTATTTTGAAGATTATCTTCCAAAACTTCATTATAAAACTAAACTTTCTTTTGATTTTTCTTACCTTAGAAATAAAAAATATATTCAAGATATTATTCCAAAAGTAGATATAGCTTTTTTCTCTAAAAGTAAAAGAGAAGAGGATCCTCAAGAATTTTTAAATTGGGTCTCAAAATTAGGAGTTGAAATTGCTATTTTAACTCAAGGGAAAGATGAAATTTTAATGAAAATTGGAGATGAAATAATCAAAGAAAAAGCGCTTAAAACAGAGAACATTGATACCTTAGGTGCTGGCGACGCATTTATTGCTGCTTTTTTAACTTCTTTAACTCAAGACGAAAACAATTATAAAAAGGCTCTAAATGAAGGCTTGAAAACCGCTTCTAAATATTGTAAAATCAAGGGGAGTCTTGGTGTTTTTCAACCAAGAAAAAAAGATGTAAAGATATATAATAATGTTCATGAATAAAATATTTTAGTTAATCTTTAGGGGAAGGATTATGATATATGCGTTTGATTTTAACAGAAAATATTAAAGAAGATATGAAATTAGCTAAAGCAATTTATGAAAATGGGAATATATTATTAAATAAAGGAGTTACAAATTTATATAAATATAAAGATAAACTTTTAGAAATAGGGATTAAGCATCTTTATGTAGAGGACAAATATTCATATGATATCAAGATTAATCAAACAATCAAAGATGGAACCAGACGTAAAGGGAAAAAAATAGTTGAAAATACATTTGATAAAATAAAAAAAGGCTTTTTAGATCTTAATACAAAAGAATTAAAAAATGTGGTTGAAGATATAACAGATGAGTTAGTTTTAAACGAAGATGTATTATTGAACCTGGTAAGTTTGAAAAGCACAAGTAATTATACTTATGAACATTCAGTAAATGTAAGTGTTATTTGTATTGCTTTAGGTAAAATGCTGGGCTATAATAAAAATGATCTGTTTAAATTAGGAATGGGAGGAATGCTTCATGATGTAGGTAAAACCTTGATTCCTGAAGAAATAATAAATAAATCTGATAGTTTAACAGAACATGAATATCAAATAATTAAAAACCATCCAGAATTAGGATTCAATTATTTACAGCAAATCCACTCTATTAGTCCTTTATCAAGAATTGTAGTATATTCACATCACGAAAGAATAGACGGCTCTGGCTATCCGCGAGGAATTAAAGGTGATGAAATCCATGAATTTGCTAGGATAGCTGCAATTGCAGATGTTTTTGATGCATTAACTAGTGATCGAGTATACAGAGATAAATGGCCAACTTATAAGGCAGCAGAGTATATTATAAATAATACAGAGAAGTTATTTGATTATCATTTAGTTAAAAGATTTCTGCCACAGATTTCATTTTATCCTAATGGAGCAGAGATTATTTTGAGCAGTGGGCATAGAGGGATTGTAAAAGATCAAAATGTTGGTTTTCCAACTAGACCAGTAATTAAACTTATTGAAGATGATGAAGGAAACGAGATTGATAAGAAATTAGATCTTTTAAAGCATATGAATATTACTATAATCAAGGTTGTTGTTTGATTTTTCAGGCTCTGATAAGATTAAATATTACTATGCTTTTCTTTTATTAAAAGCTATCTTTCTGTTTATTTAGAAAGATAGCTTTTAAATTTTCAATGTATATTGGATTAAGATTTTTAAAGGGATATTGTTTTTAACATAGAATATAATTAGCAGGTAGCAAAATTAATTTTAATGATTTTAGTTAACTTATATTTATAGGAGGCAGCTATTATGACTGACGAGATCACATTTGCTCTGGATATTGGCACCAGAACAATTATTGGTATATTAATTAAAAAAAACGAAAATAATTATGATGTTATCCATTCTGCTGTGCGTGAACATCAAACCAGAGCAATGCTTGATGGTCAAATACATAATGTAGCTCGAGTGGCAGATTCTGTAGCAGAAGTAAAAAAAGAGTTGGAAGAAAAATCTGGTTTATCTTTAAAAAATGTTGCAATTGCTGCTGCAGGTAGAGCACTAAAAACAGTAATGCAAACTCATAAAATTAAATTAGAGAGAAGCAGATATATTGAAGAAGCGGATTTAAAAACATTAGAATTGGAAGCTATTCAGCAATCCCAAAAGAAATTAAAAAATTCAAATTCGATATCAGAATTTAAAAATAATTTAAAGCAGAAAAAACAAAATAAAAATGAAACAGATTATCATTTTGTAGGTTATACTGTCCGCAAATATAGACTGGATGGGATGGAAATTGGTCATCTTTTAGGCCAAAGGGGTAAAATCATAGAAGTTGAACTTGTAGCAACTTTTTTACCTCGAATAGTTATAGACTCTTTGTTGTCTGTCATAAATCGAGTTGGTTTAGAAGTAGAACATTTAACCTTAGAACCAATTGCTGCTTCACATGTTGTTATACCTGAAGCAATGATTAATTTTAATTTGGCTTTGGTAGATATTGGTGCTGGAACTTCTGATATTGCAATTACTAAAAATGGATCTATTTCCGGTTATGCAATGGTACCAATAGCGGGTGATGAAATTACTGAAACTATATCAGAAAATTTTTTGGTAGATTACAATAATGCTGAGAAATTAAAGTGTAATCTAAATGGAAATGACAGATTGGAAGTAAAAACAATTTTAGGTGAAACTTTAGATTTGAGTAAAGAAGAAATTCTGAAAACAATAGAAAAAGAATTGGATCAGTTAAGTAAATCTATTGCAGATAAGATTTTAGAAATTAATTCTAGTCCGCCACAAGCAGTTATATTTATAGGCGGAGGTAGTTTAACTCCTGGTTTGACAGAAAGATTTTCTAAAAAAATGGATATTATTAAAAATAGAATTGGAATAAGAAAAAGAGAAGATTTAGATAACATTAAGGGAGAGATAAATGGAGTAAATACTATACAAACTTTAACACCAATTGGAATAGCTATAACAACTATCGAAACTAAAAGTAAGGCTGTATTTTTAGAAGTTGAGGTCAATGGAGAGCGCATTAATTTATTAACTCTTTCTCAACCCAAAGTGTCAGATGCTTTGTTAGCCGCAGATATTGAATTAGATCAGTTTCGTCCACACCCCGGGATGGGAATTACAGCTACTGTAAATGGCAAACTTGAAATTATAAAAGGGGAAATGGGAACTTCAGGTGAGATTTTACTTAATAGTAAAAAAGTTGGTTTAAAGCAAAGAGTAAATAATGGTGATAAAATCAGCTTTAAACCTGGAAGACCTGGAGTTGATGCTGAAGCTAAAATTAGAGATGTGATTCCAGATTCTGATTTATTTAATTATATTATTTATCTTAATGGAACTAAAAATAAGGTAGGGACAAGAATAACACAAAATGGAAAGTTGGTTAATAGTGATCAAGATTTAATTGATGGTGCTGAAATTGAATACAAAGTACCTAGGACAATAAAAGATGGATTATCTCAAATTATGGATTTACAACCGGAAAAACTAAAGAATGAAAGCATTGAATATACTTATAACGGTCAAAAAGAAGAAATTAGCAAATCTAATTATTTAATTACCTCTGAACAAAAAAAGATAAATTTAGAAGAACCATTACAAGACGGTATTAAATTGGAAATTGAAGAACAGCAAAATGGATTTTTAACTATAAGAAGTTTATTGCAAAAAAAAGGTAATAAAGAAATTAGTTTTTATTTTAACGGTAGTGAGTTAAATGTGCCAGATCAGATTTGGGAAGTAAAAATCAATGGAGAAAAAGAAGATTTAAATTATAAAATACAAGCTGGAGATCAGATTAAGGCTTTTTCAAGAACATTAACAATAAAAGGAGTATTCAATTATATAAATTATGAAATATCAGAAACTATGCGAGAAAAAATGAAACTAATATTAAATGGAGAGAGTGTTGATTTAGCAACAAAAATAAAAGAGGACGATAAATTGAAGGTTAAACTAAATGCATGAATTTTCATTTTCCAGTTTAATAGAGCTAGAAGCTTAAAAATTAGAATAACACAATAGGAGGAATTTTTATGTTTTATCCATTAAAATTTGATCATAAATATATAGAAAAAGTCTGGGGTGGACGCAAATTTGAAAATTATAGAGAAGATATGCCCGAAGGTAAAATAGGTGAAAGTTGGGATATATCTGCTCATGAATCTGAGATGAGTGTTGCGGTAAATGGCAAGCTTGCTGGCAAAACTTTAAAAGAATTAGCGGAAATGTATCCACAACAAATTTTAGGGAAAGATATTGAAATTGAAGAATTTCCGTTATTACTTAAATTTATAGATGCACAGGCACAACTTTCGATACAAGTTCATCCTGACGACAAATATGCTGAAAAATACCAGGGAGAGTCTGGGAAAAATGAAGCCTGGTATGTCATAGATGCAGATGAGGATGCATACTTAATTATTGGTACCGAAGATTGTACAGAAAGTGAATTTAAGAAAGCTGTTCAAAATGATCAAATTAATCAATATGTACATAAAGTAAAGGTGGAAAAAGGAGATGTGTTTTTTATTAAGGCGGGTCTGCTTCATGCTATAGGAGCAGGTATTATGCTGGCTGAAGTTCAACAAAGCAGTGATACAACATATAGAGTTTATGATTATGGTAGGGATAGAGGACTTCAGTTATCTAAAGCTTTAGAAGTGATTGATTTTCAACTTCAGTCTGGTAAAAGAAAAGGTCTTAAGGTCTGTGGAGAAGATTATGATTATAGCTATTATTGTTTAAATAATAAATTTGCACTTGATATTATTAATATTAAAACTGAATATGAAGCCAGCGGGGAAGAAGATCGGTTTTATATTTTAACAGCTGTAGAAGGTCAGGGTAAAATTATTTGGGATGAACAAGAATTAGAATTAAGTGAAACAGAGAGTGTGTTGATTCCAGCTTACTGTGAAGAATATAAAATTAAGGGTAATTTAAAATTAATGAAGAGTTATGTTCCTGACTTAGAAAAAAGTAAAAGTCAAATTTTATCCGTAGTAGAATAATTGATTATGGATCAAGAAAAGCTACAACTTTATATAACTCGGTTTTTTCTATTTTTACTGTTGGCTGCAGTAGTCGGTAACTTTATTGCTGAAAACTGGCTTAACTTATTTACAGCAGTATTGGCAATTATTTTAATTTATTTACCAGCCTATTTAACAGATAAAAATTATCTGCACATTCCAAATGGACTGCAGTTTATAATTGTTGTCTTTATTTTTGCTTCAATGTATCTTGGTGAACAGCAAGATTTTTACTATCGTTTCTGGTGGTGGGACAGCATGCTGCATATGATTTACGGAATGGGAATGGGTTTTATTGGTTTTGTTATGGTTTATGTTTTAAATAAAAATGAGAATATAGATGTGGTCTTAAGTCCAATTTTTGTAGCAGTATTTGCCTTTTCTTTTGCCGTAACCATTGGAGTTTTCTGGGAAATATTTGAATTTTGGATGGATATTATTTTTGGACTTAATATGCAAAAATCTGGGCTAGTAGACACAATGTTTGATTTAATGGAGGACTGTATAGGTGCCTTTATTACATCAACTATCGGTTATTTTTACATAAAAAACAAAAGAGCTTCACGTTTTCAGAGATATTTAACTGAAGTCTTAGAAAAAAATAGTAAGTTTTTTAAAAAATAAAATTGATAGATAGAGAAAGGGATTTATAATGGCTCCTAAAAAACCAAATCAGTTGATAAAATCTTTAGATAGAGCACTAGATATTTTGGAATTAATTGTTGGAAATGAAAAAGGTATGGGTGTTACAGAAATTAGTCGAGAGTTAGATATACATAAAAGTACTGTTTATCGTCTGCTTGATACTCTAAAATTTAGAGGTTATTTAGAAAAAAATGCGGATAGTCATAAATATATTGCAGGCATTAAATTATTTGAGCTAAGTTCCAGTGTTTTAAATGATATTGACAGCAGAATCAGAGTTCGCCCATATTTAGAAGAATTAATGCAAAAAACTGAAGAAACAGTTCACCTAGGTATACTTGATGCTGGAGAAATAATTTATTTGGATAAAGTCGAAAGTACAGCAACTATTCGTATGTATTCTCAGGTTGGTAAGAGGGCGCCAGTATATTCTACTAGTCTGGGCAAAACTATCATGGCTCAAATGCCAGAAAATAAAGTTAGAGAGATTTTAGAAGAAAAGGGTATGGAAGCCAAAACTAAAAACACTATCACTGATATTGATGAATTTTTATCCCATTTAAAGAAAGTCAAAAAGCAAGGATATGCAGTTGATGATGAGGAACAAGAGAAAGATATTCGTTGTATAGCTGGCCCAATTTTCAATCATCGAGGTGATGTAGTAGCTTCTTTCAGTATTTCAGCTCCAATTAGTAGAATGCCAAAAGAAAGATTGGAGGAATTGGCTGAACTAGTAGTTCAATACTCTAAAAAAATGTCTAGATCATTAGGTTATATAAGTTAAATTAATTTTAAGAAAAGAGGTGTCAGATGGATTACCGAATTGAAAAAGATAGTCTTGGAGAAGTTAAAGTTCCAGTTGATAAATTATATGGTGCTCAAACTGCCAGAGCAGTAGAAAACTTTCCAATTGGTGAAGAAAAAATGCCAATTGAAATAATTAGGGCCTATGGTATTTTAAAAAAAGCAGCTGTTTTGGCGAATCATGAGTTAGAATTAATAGATATAGAAAAATGCGAATATATTTTTGAAGCAGCTGATCAACTTATCAAAGGAGAGCTTGATCAACATTTCCCAATTTCTCTCTGGCAGACAGGTTCTGGAACTCAAACAAATATGAATGTCAATGAAGTTTTAGCAAATAAAGTTTCACAACTGGCAGGAGAAAAATTAGGAAGTAAAAAGCCAGTACATCCTAATGATGATGTCAATATGTCTCAATCTTCAAATGACACTTTTCCAACTGCTATGGCTCTGGCTGCAGTAATTAAGTTGGAAGATTTTTTACTTCCAATATTGGCTGATCTAAAAAATGAGTTAGAGAAAAAATCGAAACAATATAAAGAATTAGTTAAGGTAGGACGCACACATCTTATGGATGCAACTCCGATTACTTTAGGTCAAGAATTTGAAACTTTTGCTGCTCAATTAACCAATATAATTGAGATGATTAATGATAGTCTAAAATACTTAAAAAAGCTACCAATTGGTGGAACGGCAGTTGGTACTGGTTTAAATACTAAATCTAATTTTGACAAAGTTATTGTACAATATATTAATCTAGAAACAGATAAAGATTTTGTGGCTGCTAAAAATAAATCTGCTGGAATCGCAGCTCATGACAGTTTTGTCAATTTAAGCGGGGTTTTAAAAACAGCGGCTTCTTTTTTAATGAAACTTGCTAATGATACCCGCTGGCTTTCCTCCGGACCTCGTTGTGGAATTGGTGAAATTAAAATTCCTAAAAATGAGCCCGGAAGTTCTATTATGCCTGGAAAGGTTAATCCAACTCAGGCAGAAGCTTTATTTCAAGCTTCAGCACAAGTAATGGCTAATGATACGGCAGTTAACATAGGTGGAGGCAGTGGTAATTTTCAGCTTAATGTTGCTAAACCTTTGATTATTTATAATATACTACAGTCAATCAAGCTGCTAGGAGACTCTATAGCTTCTTATAATAAGCGCTGTTTAAGCGGTATCGAAGCAGACAGGGGACAAATAGCTAAATATTTAGAAAGCTCTCTAATGCTTGTTACAGCTCTAAATCCTGTAATTGGTTATGATAAGTCAGCTGAAATTGCTCAAAAAGCTTTTACAGAAAAGATGAGTCTAAAAGAAGCTGCGGTTGAACTTGGCTATTTAACTGCAAAAGAATTTGAGAGTTATGTTGATCCTAAAAAAATGACTGAGCCAAACATAGATTAATTAAATTTTGAAAAGCTAAATTATAAAGTCTAATAAATTTAAGTAAAAAGTTCTAATATTTCTTAGAACTTTTTTTGGTTAATGTGGTAAAATATTCTAAAAATTACTGGTAAACCTTATTAATAAAGGAATTATAAGTGTTTTTTTGCCTAAAAAAAAGGATATTTGAAGACTATATTGAATTATTTAAAAGAGTAATCTGACAGCAGCGAGAGATTAGCTTAAAAAAATGAGCCTAGCTTACCTTCGTAAATGAGCTTAGAAAGACAAATAACGAAGGGAGCTGAATTTTAATGAAAAAGTTTTATATAGCTATTACAACAGCTTTAATAACTTTTGGTACAGCTATATCTGCATTAGCAGATTCTAGTCATTGGTAAAATAGGGCTTTGAAAATCTGCTGTCAGATTATTTTTAATAGAGGAGTGATAAATTTTGGATAAAAAACTTAAAATTTACTTGAGTTTTGTTTATTTAATATCATTTTCCATTTTTATTATATTAAACTACAAATATATTTCTGAATTTAATTTAATAAATGTCATTTTTCTATTAATAGTAATTATTTTAGTAAATAATTTTAGTATGTTTTTTAATTCAATGACTGAAATTACAACTTCAATGAACTTACCTGTTTTAATACCTGCCTTTGTAGTTTTAAACCCTTTTTGGGTAGGTATAATTGCAGCAATAGGTACTATAGAATATACTGCTAAAAACATGAAATTTGTTTGGTATAAATTTCTGTTTAATCGGTCTGTATTTTTTCTGGCAGCTTCCACTGCCGCTTTAATATTTAGAGTAGTGAGACCAATTTTAGATGGGGATAGTTTTCCCATGTTATCTATATTATCTGCTATATTAATCTATTTTTTAATAAATAATACTTTAGTTTATATAGTTATTAATATATCTAGAGAAGATGTCAATAAGTTTTCTTTATTAAATTATTTTAGAGAGCTTTCTAAAAATCTTATTACCTCTTATTTTATTGGACTTATATTATTAGCTTCGTATATTAATTTTGGTAAAGTTTTTTTTCTTTTAATTATTGTTCTGCTCTTCATTATTAAAGATTTCTTTTATTCAAGGCTGCAGCAGATGAATTCTTATACACAAATTATTGAGAGTTTTCTGAAAGTAATTGATTCGAAAGATCATTATACTGAGGGACATTGTGAACGAGTTGCAGAATATACTTATCATCTTTGTGGTGAGATGAACTTATCGCGAGCTAAATCTGAAAGAATTATTAGTATAGCTAAAATTCATGATATTGGTAAGATATATGTAGATGATGATATATTAAGAAGCTCCAATAAATTAACTAAACAAGAGTATTCGGACATCAAAGAACACACCCAATATGGATATGAACTTTTAAAAGATATTGATATTTTAAATAATGATTTAGATATAATACTCTATCATCACGAAAGGTGGGATGGCGGAGGATATCCAGAAGGTATTAAAGGAGATAAAATACCAGTTGGTGCCAGAATATTGGCGGTTTGTGATTCGCTCGATGTTATGATTACGGGTAGAAGTTATAAGCCTCCAATGACTAAAGAAGATATAATAGAAGAGTTTGAAAAATGTGCTGGCAAACAATTTGATCCGGAAATAGCAAAAGAAATGATTAAACTCATTAAAAAAGGTTTTTTTGATGATAGTTTTAAAAGTAAAGAAAAAATTAGAGAAATGGAATTATCATATAGTTAAAAAGCTTAATTAATTTATGAAGGGGAGAGATAAATAGATGAATGAAAAGATAAGAGATATTATTCAAGAACTTGAAGGTGTTTTTTCCTGTAATTTAATTGGTTCAGAAAAGATAGAAGAAATACATATTATTGCTGATAAAAAGAGAGATCCCAAAAGAATAGTCAGAGATGTAGAAACAATTTGTTTGGTGCATACTGATCATAAAATTGATCATAAAAAAATCAGTATTGCTCAGGTAGCAGATTCTTTTAAAGAAAATGTAAGTGATGTTTCAACAGATAGAATAGAATTAATCTCTGTTCACACAGAAAATAATCGCTCATGTTGTAAAGTAGAGATGAAGATAAGAGAAAAAAGAACAGAAGACAGTTTTGAAGCTCAAATTGGAGAAAGTATTGAAAAATTAATTGGGAGATCAATTTTAAGTGTTTTAAATAAATATTTAAATTTTGATGCAAAACTAGTAGTGGATGATATTTTTACAATTAAAGGTAAAGAAGAACTTGTAATTGCTCAGTTATCGATGTATAATTTAGATAATAATTTAATGCAGGAAAAATTAGTTGGATCTGTATATGTAAATAATGATATAGCTCTGGCAATAGCTAAAGCTTGTCTAAAAGCAGTTAACAGACGAATCTGCTATTTTATTTAAAATAAACAAGGGGTGATTATCTTGCTCAAAAAAATATTTATTATACTTATTTTTGTTGTTATATCATTTTCTATATATACAGTTTTTGCAAATGTGTATTCGGATTATCAATATGAGCAAGATATTAGCGTTTTGCAGAGAGAATATTCTCTTAGTGATAGTTTTTCTATTAAAAACCCCAGTAGTATTTCTATTCCAGCTCCTATGAGAAGGTATATCCAATACAGCATTCCTAATAGCAGAAATTTATCTACTCACGTTAGAATTAATTATTCGGGTAAATATCGTCAGCAGAAATATGGTGAGATGCATGATTTTAAAATGAAGTCAGCTTATAATTTAAGAACTGGCGAGTTTGTAAGTGAATGGGTTATTGAAGAAAACAAAATTATATTTAATAAATTGAGAGAAGTATTACTTGGTGATAAAAGAGTTTATGAATTTAAAAAAATGGGTGCCAAAGATCAGAAATCTGTTTATGGTGATCAGGCTGAATTATTTTTGAAAAGTAGGATGATAATTGATGCAGTTTATTTTCCATATTATTATTTAGGGAGTAGTAATATCAACTTAGCAGTAATGAGTGGTAATCGGACATTAGTCAAATTAAACAGAGTTTCTAATAGTATTGATTTTATATTTGAATTTAATGAAGATAAAACTTTAAATTCTATCAGCAGTTCTCAGTTTTTGTTTGGAGAAGACAAAGTATCACTGAAAGCTATTTATGAAAATTATATTGATATTAATAATTTTAAAGTACCAGCTTCAATTATTGTAGAAATTGAAAGTAATTTTGATAAATATATTTTATATGAAGCAAAAATTGATAATATAAATTATAAATAGTTATAAATAAGCCACTAATGACCTTTGATGAATTCATCAAAGGTCTTTTTTGTGTGATACATGTCACGGAAAGAAAAGATAATCTGAGTTATTATAAACTTGACAAAAGAAATCAAGATTAATATAATTAATAAAGATAGGGAGAATGTAAATTTAAGAAGTGTTAATTTAAAACAAAATTTTAAAATATTATAAATTCCAAAAGGAGGAATTTGAAATGTTTAGAAAAATTACAGAAGATGTGTATAGTGTTGGAGTTATTGACTGGCACAGAAAATTATTTGATGAGTTGATTCCTCTACCTGATGGTACAAGTTACAACTCTTATTTTATTAAAGGTGGAAAAAAGAATGCAATAATTGATACTGTTGAGCCAGACTTTGAACAAGATTTTCTAGATAACTTGGATCAAGTCGGTGTAGAAAAAATAGATTATATAATTTCCAATCATGCTGAACAGGATCATTCAGGTACAATTCCATTGCTTTTAGAAAAGTTTCCTGAGGCTGAAGTTCTATGTTCTGCAAAGGCTAAACCAATGCTTTTAGATTTACTAGATGTTGAAGAAGATCAAATTAGAATAGTTGAGGATGGGGAAACATTAGATTTAGGTGAAAAAACTCTTGAATTTATTTATACACCATGGGTTCACTGGCCAGAAACTATGTCTACTTATCTGCAGGAAGAAAACACCTTATTCCCCTGTGACTTTTTTGGATCCCATTTAGCAACAAGTGATTTATATGTAGAAGATGAACAGGAAGTTTTAAAAGCCGCTAAAAGATATTACGCAGAAATTATGATGCCTTTTAGAAAGATTATCAAAAAGAATTTAGCTAAATTAGAAGATTATGAGATCGAGATGATAGCTCCAAGTCATGGACCTATTTATGATAATCCTGATATGATTTTAGATTCATATAATGATTGGGTAAGTGATGAGGTAAAACCTGAAGTTGTAGTTCCTTATGTTTCAATGCACGGGAGCACTAAAGATCTAATTAAATATTTTATCAGTTCTTTAATTGATGAAGGAATCAAGGTTAAGCCTTTTGATTTAACTGATGTTGATTTAGGTGATCTTGCAATTTCTTTAGTTGATGCTTCAACTGTAATCTTTGGCTCGCCAACTGTTCTAACCGGCCCCCATCCTTCTGCAGTGTATGCAGCTTATTTGACAAATGTTTTAAAACCAAAAACAAGATATGCTTCAATTATTGGGTCTTACGGCTGGGCTGGCAGAATGACTGATAAGCTGCTTGATTTAATGCCCAATCTAAAAGTAGATTTATATGATCCGGTTGTAGCTAAAGGTCATGGTGCTGATGAAGATTATCAAGAAATTGATAGACTTGTAGAGGAAATCAAAAATGATTTGGAAAAACTCTAAATTAAGATATAATTAATAACGATCTTGTAATCAAAAAAATTAAAATTGAATAATCTCCAATTGCTAACTCCTGTTTTTAAACAGGGGTTAGTCTCTTTTTATAGAATCAAAATTTAACATTCAGAAATAAATAAAGGGTTTTAGAATTAAAAAAAGAATTAATGTTATAGAGATTAATTTTAAAAATGGAGGTTATTTTTTTATGATATATTTTAATAATGCTGCTACAACCTGGCCTAAACCTGATTCAGTTTATAAGGCTGCGAATGATTTCTTTCGTAATTCAGGTATGAATCCTGGTCGTTCAGGCTCGATGGAGAAAGTTGATGCAGTTCAATTAATTTATGAAATAAGAGAAAAGTTAGCTGATTTCTTTTCAATAAAAAATTCAGCCCATTTAGTTTTTAATTCTGGAGCTACAGAATCTTTAAATACCGTAATTAAGGGAGTCCTAAAAAAAGGTGATCATGTTATAGCTTCTAAAGTAGAGCATAACTCTGTCATTAGACCTTTAGAACGTTTAATAAACGAAAGAGAAATAGAAGTAGATTACATAGATTTTGATCAAAAAAGTGCAGAAATTGATTATAAAGAATTAAAAAATAAAATAAAAGATAATACTAAATTAATAATTAGCTCTCATGCATCTAATGTGCTGGGAACAGTTAATAATCTTGAGAAAATAGGAAAAATTGCAGTTGCAGAAAAAATTTTATTTTTAGTGGATGCTGCTCAAAGTGCGGGAGTTATTCCGATTGATGTGGATAAAATGAAAATTGATTTTTTGGCAGTTCCAGGACATAAATCTCTTTTTGGACCTCCAGGTATAGGCGCACTCTATGTTAGAGATATGGAAACATTATTGCCCTTAAAAGAGGGAGGGACAGGCATAAATTCTTTAAAAACTATTCAACCAGAAATAATGCCTGATTATTTGGAAGCCGGTACTCTTAATACAGTTGGGATTGTTGGTTTAGGAGCTGGATTAGATTTTATTTTAAATCAAGGTCTGAAAAATATTCATCAAAAAGAAATGAAGTTATTAAAAGAAATAATTGATGGTTTAACTTCTCTTCCAAAAATAAAAGTTTATGGAAAAAAAGATATTGAAAATAGAACAGCTGTTACAGCATTTAATCTAGATGGTTATAGTTCTAATCAGCTTGCCTTTAAAATGCAGAATGAATATGATATTCAGCTTCGAGGCGGCCTGCACTGTGCTCCTTTATTACATAAGTTTTTAGGAACAGATAATCAGGGGATGTTAAGAATTAGTCCTGGATATTTTAATACTGAAGCAGAAGTTAATGAATTTTTAAATATAATAGAAACACTTATTTAAAATGCAAATGTAGAAGTTTCTGATTTAACTTTAATATTAAAGAATTAAAAAGATGAAAAAGGAGTTAAAATAGGATGAAAGCAAATAAAGAAAAATTAATTTTATTTCAGTCAACTCATCATTCAATTAAAGCAAAAAATATACTATCAAATAATGAATTAAAATTTAGAACAACAGCTGTGCCACCAGTGATTTCTTCTGACTGTGGCTCAGCAATAAGCACAGAAGTTGAACTAGAAGTATTGAAAAGATTATTTGATAAAAATAATATCTTGGTTGAAGCAATTTATTCTTTTAAGAAAAATAATGGAAATAAAGAATATAAAAAGATATATAATAGAGATTAAATTTATTTAAAAATTGCTGTTTTTATGAAATTTTTAAAATTAATTGCATAATTTATAACTCCTGTTTAAAAGCAGGAGTTATTTTTTTAGATAAAATATAATGTGTGATATCTATCACGGTTAAATGTCAGAATTTTTAATATAATTAACTTACTCAGGATTAAAGGAGGTTAATTTTATGTATGATGTCAGTATTATAGGGGCTGGAGTAGTTGGTTCAGCAATTGCTAGAGAGCTTTCAAAGTATGATCTTAAGGTGGCTTTAGTTGAAAAGGAATCAGATGTTTCCACAGGTGCATCAAAGGCAAACACAGGTATTGTCCATGGTGGTTATGTTGGCAAGGTAGGGACCTTAAAAGGAGAACTATGCATAAAAGGAAATGAGCTTTATCAGGATTTGAATGACAAATTACATTTTGGTTATAAAAAAACTGGTGGAGTTGTACTCGCCTTTGATGATGAAGATGAAAAAACCTTAGAAAAATTATATGAAAATGCTTTAAAAGTTGGTCAGTCAGAAGCTGACATTGAAATAATCTATGGTGATCAAATTAAAGAAATTGAACCACATGTTAGTGACGAAGCACAGGCAGCTTTTTATTGTAAAAGTATTGGTGTAACTTCACCATTTGAGATGACAATAGCTTTAGCGGAAAATGCAGTTGATAATGGAGTAGAGTTAAAGTTAGAATCTGAAGTATTAAATATCGAAAAAAAGAAAGAATATTTCAAAATCGAAACAGAAAAAGAAAAATTTGAGACTAGATATATTGTTAATGCTGCTGGTATTTATGCAGATAAAATCGCTGCCATGGTTGATGCAGCAGATTTTGAGATTTATCCAATGCGGGGCGAATATGTTGTCTTTAGTAAAGAACAGGGTCATTTAGTTAATACAGTAATTTTTCAGGCACCAAATCCGAAAACAAAAGGGGTTGTCGCTACTACAACAACTCATGGGAATTTTATGATTGGTCCAAATGCAGAAGAAATAGATAAAAAAGAGGATGTAGGAACAACTTTAAAAGAATTTCATTATATTATAGAGCAGTCCAGAAAATCAATTCCCGATTTTGACACAGATAAGATGCTCAGAACCTTTGCTGGCTTAAGACCTAAGAGCACCAGAGGAGATTTTATAATTGAAGAAAGCAGTGTTAAAGGATTTATTCAGGCTGCAGGTATCGACTCTCCAGGACTAACATCATCACCAGCAATTGCGAAAAAAATCATAAATATTTTAGAAAAAAGCGGATTAGAATTAAAAGCTAAATCAGATTTCAATCCCAACCGATCAGCAATTGCCAGAGAAAAAGGAGAGGATTTTAGTGGTGAAATAGATCATGAAAATCCAGATAAAAACATTATCTGTCGCTGTGAAAATGTAACTGAAGCTGAAATTTTAGATGCATTAAGCCGTTCAATTCCAATTAAGACAACAGATGCAGTTAAAAGACGCACCAGGGCTAAAACAGGTGAATGCCAGGCTAATTTCTGTGAAAGCAGAATTAAAGAAATCTTAAGTCGAGAACTAAATATTCCTACTGATCAGGTAAAAAATCGCGATGAAGATAATGTCCCGAAAAGATTGGATGTCAATGAAATTAGACAGATGCCTATGTTCTGTTTTCAGTGTCAGGAAGCAGGAGGTGGAACAGGCTGTGTTGCAAAAGGAGTCTGTGGAAAAGAAGAAAGCACTGCTAATCTTCAGGATCTATTAATTTATTTACTTAAAGGTATAGCAATTTATTTAAAACAGGCCAAAGAAAGAGGAGTCGATACAGAAAAAGCAGATTATTTTATAGTTGATTCTTTATTCTCAACTATCAGCAATGCAAACTTTGATAATCAATCATTTATGAATAAAATTGGAAAAGCATTAGCAATTAGAAAAGATATTCGTAAAAAAGCAGAAAGAGCTGGGGCTGTATTCAGCAGTGATATTGATGATGCTGCAATTTGGAAACCAGCTGATGATGAAGAGTTAAAACAAAAAGCTAAAAAGGTTGGGGTATTGGCAACAAAAAATAAAGATATCCGTTCTTTACGAGAAATGATTACTTATGGATTAAAAGGAATGGCAGCCTATACTGAACATGCTTATAATCTTGGTTATCAAGATCCCGATATTTTTAAATTTATTGCAGATACACTGGTGAAATTAACTGATGATTCACTTAGTGTAGATGAACTATTTGAACTTACAATGACAACCGGTGACTATGGATTAAAAGCTATGTCTTTACTTGATCAGGCAAATACAGAAAGTTATGGAAATCCTGAGATAACTGAGGTAGAAATTGGAGTTTCTGATAAACCAGGAATTTTAATCAGTGGTCATGATTTAAAAGATATGGAAATGCTCTTAGAGCAGACAAAAGATAGTGGTGTAGATATCTATACTCATAGTGAGATGCTGCCAGCAAATTATTATCCAGCTTTCAAAAAATATGATCACTTTATCGGAAATTATGGTAATTCCTGGTGGAGACAGCGAGAAGAATTTGAGACATTCCATGGACCCATCTTATTTACAACCAACTGTATAGTACCACCCTGGCCTGCTGCCAGCTATCAGAATAAAATATTTACAACTAATTCTACTGGTTATCCCGGATCAATGCATATTGAAGCTGATGAAAATGGATATAAAGATTTTAGTCCTGTTATCGAAGCAGCTAAGAATTCTCAGGTACCTGAAGAAATAGAAACAGGTAAGATTATTGGTGGTTTTGCTCATAATCAGGTAGTTGAGTTAGCCGACAAGATTGTAGAGGCTGTGGAAAAAGGAAAAATCAAAAAATTCTTTGTGATGGCAGGCTGTGATGGACGTTTTAAAGAAAGAAGATATTATACTGAATTTGCAGAAAAACTGCCGGAAGATACTGTGATTTTGACAGCTGGCTGTGCAAAATATCGCTACAATAAACTTGATTTAGGAGATATCGATGGTATTCCACGTGTCTTAGATGCCGGTCAGTGTAATGACTCCTATTCATTGATTATGATAGCTCAAAAACTGGCAGAGATATTTGAAGTAGAAGATGTGAATGACTTACCAATAGCTTATAATATTGCCTGGTATGAGCAGAAAGCAGTGATTATATTTCTCGCACTGCTCAGTCTGGGAATCAAAAAAATTAAATTAGGGCCAACATTACCTGCCTTTTTGTCAGAAAATGTAGCAGAAACAATTATAAATAAATTTGACTTAACTACTATTGGTGAAGTTGAAGCAGATATGGCAGAATTTTTAAGCTGATAAATAGCCCTCCTCCAGTTTTGGCTGGGGGAGGTTAAATTAAACTTGACAATAATACTTTATATTGCTATAATATGAATGAGTATTCATTCAAGGAGTTGATTTATAGTGGCCCAAAATAATCGGAATAAAATAAAAAAGGCAGCAGTTGAAGTTATATCGAAAAAAGGTTTTTTTAATACTAGAATGCAGGATATAGCTGATGAAGCAAATCTTGCAGTTGGCACAATCTATAATTATTTTTCCAGCAAAGATGAAGTATTATCATATATATTTAAAAATGAAATGCAGAGAAGAATGGAATATATGTCAGAACTAAAAAAAGAAAATTTAAAAATTAAAGAGTTTTTAAATAAATTTTTAACAAGACATTTTTCTCTTTTAGCAAAAAACCCACATTTAGGTCGAGTTCTTGTCCGCGAAAAAGATTTTTCTAGAGGAGAAGAAAGTGGAAAAATAAAAGAACACATGAATTCTATGATCGATATGTTGGAGATGATTTTTGATATTGGCGTTAAAAGAGAAGAAATTAAAGCTATAAATACTCATTTAATGGCTGTCTATTTTTTTGGTTCGATGCAGGGAATTATTGAATATGCTTTAACTGAGCCGGAAATTGAGCTTTTAGAGTCTGCACCAGATTTTATTTTAGCCAGAATTAATGATATTTTTATTTAATTTAAATTTGTGTGAGCTGTATCACGGCATTAAAAAAAGTAAAGTACTATACTATAACTAGTGAATGAGTAATCATTCATATTAGATATTTATAATATAGTAAATAAAATATTTATCAAAATGAAAGGAATGATTTTTGTGGAAATTATCAAATTAAGTGAGTTAGAAGGAAATAAAAACAAAAGAGGTGTTATTGCTAAGGCAGTACTAAAACATGATAATGCTCAGGTTATGAACCTTATTTTATCTGAAGGTGATGTCGTTCCAGCTCATCAGGTGCCTGTAGATGTATTTTTCTACATTAAAGAAGGTAAGGGAACTTTAAGAATTGGTGACGAAGCAAGTGTAGTCGAAGCAGGAACAATTGTGACCTGTGCTCCAAATACTGAAATGGAATTAAAAGCTGATCAAGGCGAAAAATTTGAAGTATTAAATGTTAAAACACCATCTTTATAATAAGAATTTTTAATTAGAATCAATAAAGTAGATAAAGCCGGCTGTGAGAGCAGCTGGTATCTTATTCACATTATCTGAATGAATATTCATTCATTGCAGGAGGAGATTAAAATGCTCAAAAAGATTTTATCCATATTTTTTATAATATCAGCAGTTCTATTAATTACGGTAACTGTTTCAGCTGCTGAATCAGCTTTGAATTTGCAGGGATATTTGGCACAGTCTCTAACTAAAAATGAAGAAGTTAAAAAAGCTGAGATGAATTTAGAAGCTAAAGAAATTGCTTTAGTAAAAGAAAAAGCAGAACAGGAAGTACGTCCTTCACCACTTCTTTTAGAAAAAGCTAAAACAGAGCTTGAAATAGCAGCAAGAAACTTAGAAATTACTAAAGACCAGGTAACTACAAATTTAATTAACGATTTTTTTAACTATTATAAAGCAAAAAACTCTATAGTTATTCATCAGAAGTATCAAAAGATTTTAGAAAAGGAACTAGAAAATATCGAAGAAAAATATGAACAGGGTATTTTAATTAAAAGTGATTTAATGCAGGCAGAAGTTGAATTAAAAACTGCAGCCAGCAACCTAAAAGCAGCTGTTAATAATAAAAAGAGGGCTGAATTTAAAGTAAAACAGAACTTAAAGATGGAACTTGAAGATCAGCTGCAGCTAAATTTCAAAGAAGATAAATTAAAAAATTGGCAGTTAGAAGAAAACTTAAAAGAACTTTTTAAAACTGCTTTAAAGAAGAGAATTGAAATTAAAGAGGCAGAGGCAAATAAAGAACTTCAGAAAATAAACTATCGTCTTGCTGCCAAGGATTACAGCTCCGATTTAGATGAAAAAGAAGCGAAAAATGAACTTGAAAATGCTGAAAATCAGCTGGAGTTAATTAAAGATAAAATAAAACTTGATGTTAATGATAAATATCTTGATTATCAGGATAGTATTGCAGAAATTGAGCGTTATCAGAAATTAATAGCAAGTTTTGAAGAAGCTCTAAGAGTTAAAAAGTTATACTTTGAAGAAGACTACATCACTGGAACAGAGCTTTTGGAAACTCAGGTTGATCTTTATCAGAGTGAAATAAATTATGCACATGCTCAGATAGATTATTATCTCAGCCTGGCTGAATTATACTTGAGCACAGGTGATTTTAAGGAGGCGCTAAATTATGAAAACTAATAAAATTATGATTAGTTTATTATTAGTATTGAGCCTCTTTTTATCTTTGACTGTTTCGGCAGCAGAAATTGATTTAAATACAGTTTTGGAATCTGCTCTAAAAAATAATAATACTCTCCAAGCGGCTAGAGAAAAATTAAAAGCAGCTGAAATGCAGAAAGAATCTGCTGAGACAATAATGAATTCAACATTGAAGGGAGAGCTTGCTTGGCAGGATGAGGAGTTAACAGATGACGGAGATATTTTCACAACAATTGAGTACAGTAAATTTCTAGCTGAATCTTCGGGTACAGAAGCTCAATTAGATAAGGCAGAGCTTAAATATTATATTGCAGAATTAGAATTTAATAAAAAAAGAGAAGAAGTTTTAGAGAATGTGATTAAACAGTATTATAATCTTTTGAAAATAGAATCGCTAGTAAGTAACCAGAAGCAGGCGGTAAAAGAAGCAGAGGCTGTCTATCAGGATGCTGAAAAAAGATTTGCTGATAATTTAATAACCAAGGCAAAACTGTTAAGAATGGAAATAAATTTAGCTAAAAACAAAGAAAAATTGCAGAGTATAGAAAATGATAGAATAAAAGCTAGAGATCAATTTGCCTTAGTAACAGGTATAGATATAGCTCAGCAGAGTTTAAAAGATAATAATTTAATTAAGGCTCAGGCTGATCTTCAGTTTAAAAAAGATGATCTTTTAAAACTGGCCTATCAAAATAGAACTGACTATCAGATTCAGCAGTTGAATTCAGATCTAATAAAGAAAGATATTCAGTATCTTAAAGCTGAAGATGATCCTGTTTTTTCACTGAGGGGAGAATATGTTTTTGAGGACGGCAAAATCACGACTTCTCTTAACAGTAAATACCAATTTAATTTAAGCGGCAGTGCAGATACAAGAGACCAGAACGAGAAATATATTTCTTTAAAAGAGCTGCAGCTGCTGGATGAAAGTGAATGGAAAGTTACAGCAGCTTTAAGCTATGAATTTTCCGATGGTGGCCAAACTAAAGCAGAAATTAAGACTGCAGAAGCAGGAATCAAGGAAAGTGAAATTAACTTAGAAAATCTTGAGTCAGAAATAAGAATTGAACTTTTAAGCTTATTAAGAGAACTAGAATTAACTAAAAATAGTCTTGAAACAGCTGCTAAAAATTTTAAAAGAGCTGAGTTAGAATATGAGAGCACAAAAAGTAGATATCAAAAAGGTGCGGTAATTGAAAGTGAGCTGATTTCAGCTCAGAGACTATTAAGTGATGCTGAAAGAGATTTAACTATAGCAAAATATGAGGTTCAGCTGCAGAAAACAGAAATTCTGGCTGCAGTAGAAAATATATATAAAAGCTTTAAAGCCGGGATACTGGGAGGAGAGAGTAATGAATAAAAAAATTAAAATGGGATTAACTATTCTGCTGATTATAGTAATTGGTGCAGGAGCTTTAATTTTTATCAGACAGCTCAAAAATAGAGAGCCTCAGGTAGCTGAAGAGAAGGATCTAGGAGCAGCAGTGGAAACAGCCAAAGTTGAGAAAGATGATTTCGAAATAATATATAACTACAGTGGTACTGCAGAATATGCAGGTAAAAGAAAAATTTCTGCCCAAATCGGGGGAGAGATAACAAATATTTATGTTAAAGAAGGTCAAAAAGTAGAAAAAGGAGATCTTCTGGCTAAAATTGATGATCAGGAGCTAAAAAATAATTTCGCTTCGGCAGAAACTGCTGTTAGAGAAGCAGAAATTGCTTTAAAAAAAGCTAAATTAGCTAAAGAAATATCAAGAAACAATTTAGCCGAGAGTAAAGCAGCTTTAAAAGAAGCAGAGAGCAATTATTCTCAGTGGCAGAGTGATTATGAGCGGGATAAAAAACTTTTTCAAAAAAATGCCATTGCAGAAGCTAAATTTGAGCAGACTAAAACTCAGTTTCAAAAAGCTGCAGCTCAGCTTGAAAGGGTAAAGGCTGCTCTAGGCAGCACGGAAAAGTCAGTAGAAATTGCTGGTTTGGATGTTGAAGCTGCAGCAGAAAAGCTTAAAAAAGTAAAAAATGAGCTCGAAAATGCTCAATTAAAACTTAAGGATACAGAAATTAGATCTCCAATTAGTGCTGAAATTATCAATGAATTTGCAGAAGTAGGAGAAGTTAAAGCAGCAGGTCAACCTCTTTTTGAAATAGCAGAAAGTGACAGAGTCGAAATAAAAGTACAGGTTGGAATGAATGATCTCAGAAAATTAGAAGTTGGCACTAAAGCTTTAATTTCTTCTCCTGCGCTTGAACAAAAAGAAGTAGAGGCAGCGATTTCTGAGATCGGCTCAATCGCTGACCCAAAAAGTAGAACTACTGAAGTAACTTTAGAACTAACAGATAGAATTAATCTGAAAGATGGCGCCTTTGTTTCTGTGGCTTTAATAGCGGAAAGGCTAACCGATGTCTTGATTGTTCCGGAAAAAGCAATTTTTAACTATCAAGCAGCTCCCCATGTTTATTTAATAAAAGACGGTAGAGCAGTGAGACAAAAAATTGAAACAGCAGCCACTAATGGTTATCAGACTGTTGTCACCTCTTTTCTTTCTGAAGGGGATCAGATAGCAGTGACTAATCTCAATGATCTGCAGGATAAGACTAAGGTCTATTTATCTGAGCAGGAAAATGGAGATGATTAATTATGACACTAGTAGATTTTGCAGTTAAAAAAAAGTATACAACAATCGCTGCAGTTTTTGCAGTTGTACTCCTGGGTTTAGCAGCACTTATAACTTTAAATATTCAGCTAAATCCTGATACAGAGCCGGTTGTAGTCAGTATTCAGACTCAATATAGCGGAGTAAGCGCTTCTGATATTGCTGAACAGATAAATGAACCCTTAGAAGAAGAACTTGGAAGTATAGAAGGGGTCGAAAGTATCAGTTCTGATGCAATGGAGGGAGTATCTTTAGTTAGTGTTGAGTTTGACTATGATAAAGATATTAATACTGCAGCAGTAGATGTCCAGAATATAGTTAGTAAAATCAGAAATGAACTGCCGCAGGATATAGAAGAACCTCAGGTGCAGAAATTTTCAAAATCTGACCGACCTATCTTGACCCTGGCAGTAACTGGACCCCGTAGTGATACAGAACTGAGAACTTTAGCAGATAATCAGCTAAAAAATAGACTGCAGCTGGTTAGTGGAGTAGCAAGTGTAGATGTCTATGGTGGTAAGGAAAGAGAAATTCAGATAAATGTTGATCGCGATGCTCTGGCAGCCTATAATATACCAATTTCGCTGTTAACTAAAAGATTGGATCAGGAGAATATTAACTTTCCTGGAGGTAGATTAACAACAAATGAACAGGAATATTTACTGAGGACAGTAGGAGAATATGAAAATTTAGAAGAAATTAAAAATTTGATTATAAGTTCAACTTCCCAGGGTAAAATTTATTTAAAGGACTTAGCAGATGTTAAAGATAGTTTTGCTGAAGTAAGGAGTAAATTTAGAGTTGAAGGTCAAGAAACTGTAGCTTTAAATATTTTAAAACAGCAGGACGCAAATACTGTTCAGGTAGTTGATAATGCCAAAGAAACTATAGCTGAGCTTGAAAATGAATATCAAGATTTGAATTTCAAGATCACAGAAGATCAGTCAGAATTTGTTAAGCTGGCTATTAATAATATGGCAAGCACACTTTTTATTGGAATTATCTTAACAATTATAGTAATCTTTTTATTCTTAGAAAATTGGCGCAGTACACTGGCAGTTTCAATTTCTATCCCAACAACTTTTGTCTTAACCCTGGCTTTAATGAAGGCCTTTGATTTAAGCTTAAATACTGTTACAATGACCGGCCTTATTCTCTCAATTGGAATGCTGGTTGATAATTCAATAGTTGTAATTGAAAATGTAACCCGCCACTTTGAGAATTTGGGAAAATCAGCTTTTAAGGCAGCAGTTGAGGGAACAAATGAAATAATGCTGGCTGTCATAGCTGGAACTACAACTTCCATGATTGTTCTAGTACCAGTGATGTTTATTGGTGGTTTTGTGCAGCAGATGTTTAGACCACTTTCGATGACTCTGTTATTTGCCTGGACAGGTTCGGTTATCAGTTCTTTTACAATTGTTCCACTTGTTCTATCACTTGTTTTAAAGGCGGAAGAGAATAAAAGATCTCTGAAAATATTTATAGTCTTTAAAAAGATAGTAGCTCTATTTACTAAATTATTAGATAGTTCTAGAGAATATTATCTTAAGCTGCTGGAAAAATCTTTAAATAACAGAGCAATTGTAATTACAACTGCTGTGGTGATTTTAATAGTGACCTTAAGTTTGATTCCTTTAATTGGATCTGAGATGACACCAGTTATGGATAGCGGTCAGAGTTATATTTCGATAGAAACAGAGGCTGGATCATCACTTGCTAAAACTGAAGAAGTAGCAAAAAAAGTTGAAAAAATTGTAAGAGATGTACCTGAATTATTAATTTATTCAACTCAGCTTGGTTTTGAGCCGGGAGCGAGTACTCAGGCAACAACAGGTGCAAATGGAGTTCAGCAGGCCTTTATGTCTCTAAGCTACGAGGATCGAAACAGCCGCAAGCGATCAATTTGGGAAATACAGGATGAACTAAGAAGTGAAATAGCTAAAGTTCCGGGTATTAAAGCCTATGTAGTAGAAGAGGCAGGAGCAACATCCGTGTCCACAACTCAGGCCCCCCTAGTAATCAGGTTAAGTGGAAAAGACCCGGAAATCTTATATGACTTTGCTGAAGGCCTGGCAGAAAAAGTTAAAAAGGTGCCGGGAGCAGTTAATATTAACCTGCGTTGGTCGCTTGACAGCCCTGAATATCATCTTAAAATAAATCGTGAAAGAGCAGCTGAGCTGGGTTTAAGCACTAAAGAAATTTCTCAGCAGATTTCAGCTTCAGTTGAAGGTCTGGATGCAACAGAAGAATTTAATCTTGCCGGTCAGGATGATCTGAATATCTTAGTTAAATATAAAGATGAGCAGATGTTTAATAAAAATGATTTAGAAAATTTAGTAATAATCAGTTCAGGAGTTGGAAATATTCCTTTAAGAGAAGTTGCAGAAATTAAAGTTAGTGAAGGGCCTAATTTAATTAGTAGAGAAGATATGCAGTATAACCTTGATATTCTAGGATTTAGTAAAGATAGGGCTTTAAGCAAGGTTAATCAGGATATTCAATCTATAATTGGGCAGTATCCACTGCCAAGTGGATATACAGCTGAGATTACAGGTCAGCAGGATGATATGAATGATGCTCTAACTAGACTGGCTGCCGCCTTAGTTTTTGCGATAGCCTTTATTTATCTGCTGTTGGTATCTCAGTTTAAATCATTAATTCATCCAATAACAATTATGATTTCTCTACCACTTGAGCTTGTGGGTGTGGTGGCAGCTTTAGTTTTAACAAACACTTATCTTTCTATGCCGGCTATGATGGGCTTAATTTTACTTTCCGGTATTGCTGTTAATGATGCGATTCATTTAATTGATTTTGTGATTGAAGCAGAAAAAGAAGGGAAGGAAACTAAAGCAGCAATTTTAGAAGGTGCCAGATTGAGATTTAGGCCAATTTTAATGACAACATTTTCTACTCTCGCCGGTATGACACCACTTGCTCTAGAATTAGCAGTTGGTACAGAACAGTATTCACCACTGGCTAAGGTAGTAATGGGAGGTCTATTTTCTTCAACCATGTTACTTTTAATCTTTGTCCCGGTGGTTTATAGTTTATTTGAAGATTTAAAGAGAAAAATATATAGCTAATACTGCTCTTTACCTAAAAATTACAGCAGAGTTTTAACTTATAGCTCATTAAAAAAGGTCTCCTATTTTAAGGAGACCTTTTTGAGTATGCTAAAATTTTATTCAAAATTTGGATAACCTGGATCAATCAGTCTATTATTTTGATCTAAAAGTTCCATTTCTCTGGCTGCATCAATTGGGAAATCCCAGTCAAATATTGCTAAATTATTTTTAAGATGAGCTTCAGAACTTGCTTTTGGAATAGCTACAATATTTTTTTCAACCAGCCATCTCAAAGCCAGTTGAGCTGGAGTTTTATCATATTTTTCGCCGAGAGACTTTAAGACGCTATTTTCAAATACTTCTCCCTGGGCTAATGGACTATAAGCAGTAAGTATAATATCATTTTTAAAAGCAAAATCTAAAAGGTCCTTTTGATAAAGTGTTGGATGAAATTCTACCTGATTAACAGTAATTAAATCAGGGTAAAATTCTAAAGCTTCTTTTAAAAGTGGGATTGTAAAGTTGCTAACTCCAATATTTATTGCTTTTCCCTCTTCTTTTAAGTCTTTCATTGCTTTTAAAGATTCTTCAATTGGTACTTCGGGACTGGGCCAGTGAATTAATAGTAAATCAAAATATTTGATATCTAATTCAGTTAAAAGACGGTCTGCAGTTTTTTTGAGTTGCTCAGCTTCTAAATCTTCACTCTGAATTTTAGAAGTAATGAAAAGCTGATCACGCTTAACATCGGATTCATTTATGGCTTTAGCAATAGCCTGATGATTTCCATACATATCAGCAGTATCTAGATGACGATAACCGAGCTTGAGAGCTTTTTTGACTACCTCAGTACATTGGTCTCCTCTTAAGCCAGAAGTACCCAATCCTAAAGCAGGTATTTCATTTCCATTTTTAAGTTTAAATTTTTTCATGAACTCACCCCTTTTCATTCCTATTTAAAATAATTATAAGGGACTTCGGTTTTAGAATATATTAATCATTTAACATCAAATTAATCTTTATTTATTTTTAATTAGTTAAATAACTTGATTCAAATACTTTAATGCGGTAAAATAAGCAAAAGATATAATTTAATATATTTAAAACTTATAAATTTTTATAGAAGGTTAAGTATGAAGGAGTGAGTAGATGATAAATGTTTCAATAATTGGTGCCACTGGTTATGTTGGGGTTGAATTGATGCGTCTTTTACATGAGCATCCAGAGGTCGAAATTAAGGATTTGGTTTCTAAAAGTAGTGCTGGTCAGCTATTAATTGATATTTATCCTCAATTTAGAGGTTCAAAATTGAATGATCAAAAATTAATTGCACTGAAAGATTTTAAAGCTGAAGCAAGTGATTTAATTTTTACAGCCCTACCACATGGAGTTTCACAGGATATTGTAGCTGAGCTTTATGGTAAGGGTCCAAAAATTATCGATTTAAGTGGTGATTTTCGTTATCAAGATGTAGATATTTACGAAGAATGGTATGGATTTGAACATCGGCATCCTGAACTAGTTAAAGAAGCAGTCTATGGACTGGTGGAGTTAAATCGATCTAAAATAAAAAATGCAAATTTGGTTGCTAACCCAGGTTGTTATGTAACTGCATCACTGCTTGCCTTATTACCATTAATTAACTTTAAAAAAGCAGATCCTTATTCGATTATTATTGACGCTAAATCAGGAGTTAGTGGTGCCGGGCGCAGTTTAAAGGAAAATTTATTATTTACTGAAACTCATAATTCAATGAAAGCTTATAGTCCTGGTGTTCACCGCCATGGTTCAGAAATTGAATATATTTTAAATCAGTATTTAAAAGGTTCTTATACTGAAAATAAAATTTATGATTCTAAAGTAACAGTTGATAGTAGTAATTTAGAAAAAGAAAAAAACAGGGTCGAGGTGTTATTTACTCCTCATTTAGTTCCAATTAAAAGAGGGATTTTAGCTACTATTTATCTCGATTTAAAGGAGGCTAGTTCAGCGGCAGAGATTTTAGAAATATACCAACAGGCATATAATCAGGAAGAATTTGTACAGGTGCTTGCTGATAAACTGCCAGAAATTAAAAATATTGCAGGATCAAACTTTGCTCAGATTGGTTTTAAATATGATCAGCGCACAAACAAAATCATTATTGTTTCAGTTATTGATAACATGCTCAAAGGAGCAGCTGGACAGGCTGTACAGAATATGAATCTAATTTTTGGTTTTGCTGAAAATATAGGACTTAAATCAACAGCCTTATTCCCTTAAAAATAAAAGCTATTAATTTTTAGAGTTAGTAGAGAGCAGCAAGGAGGAGATTAAAATAGAAAAATTAATAGAAAAGGCAAATGTTTTAATTGAAGCTTTACCTTATTTTAAAGACTTTTTTGGTAAAACTTTTGTTATTAAATATGGCGGCAGTATTATGGCTGATGATGAACTAAAAGAAAAATTGATAGAAGACATCACACTACTTAAATATGTAGGGATTAACCCGGTAGTCGTTCATGGTGGGGGACCAGCAATTAACAAAACACTTAATCGCTTAAATATTAAAGCAAATTTTATTGATGGACTTAGGGTTACAGATAAAGAAACAATGGAAATTGTGGAAATGGTGCTTTCAGCTCAGATTAATAAAGAGATAGTTGCTTTGATGAATAAAATGCAGGCTAAGGCAGTTGGTATTTCTGGCAAAGATGGTGGTTTAATTACGGCAAAAAAGAAGAATTTTAATGATCCTAAAAAAGATTTAGGTTTTGTAGGAGAGGTTGAACAGATTAATCCTGAGTTAGTAGAAAAATTAATTGAAGATGGATATATTCCAGTAATTGCACCTGTTGGAGTTAATGCTCAGGGAGAAACGTTAAACATTAATGCTGATAGTGTTGCAGGAGAGTTGGCTGCATCTTTAAAGGCAGAAAAACTAATTTATTTGACTGATGTTGATGGGATTCGTTATGATGCTAAGGATGCCAGCAGTAGGGTCTCACAACTAAGATTTAAAGAAATTAAAGAATGGATTGCTGATGGTAAAATCCAGGGAGGAATGCTGCCAAAGGTTGAAGGTTGTATGCAGGCAGTAGAAAGAGGGGTTATTAGAACTCATATTTTAAATGGTCTGGTGGCTCATCCACTTTTATTAGAAATTTTTACTGATCAGGGAGTAGGGACGATGATACTTAAAGACTAGATTAATTTGAAATTCAAATTTGATTTTAAAATGATTTCCACATCTAAGAAGGGAGTAGAGATAAGATGGAAATAGAAGAAATAGTTGAAATGGATCAAAAACATTTTATGAATGTTTACAGTGGTAGATATCCACTTTATGTTGAGAAGGCTGAAGGAATAAAATTACACAGCAAAGATGGTAAAATATACCGTGATTTTTTAGCAGGAATTGGAGTCAATGCTTTAGGATACAGTAATCAGCGTTTTAAAGAAGCTCTTAAAGATCAAATTGATAAAATAATTCACTGTTCTAACTTATATTACATAGAACCACAGGCTGAGCTTGAAAAGAAATTATGTAAGAATTCTTGTTATGATCGTGTGTTTTTTGCTAATAGTGGTTCAGAAGCCAATGAGGGTGCTTTAAAGCTGGCCCGAAAATATTTTAAGAAAAAAGGAAGTAACAAATTTGAAACTATTTCAGCAGATAAATCATTCCATGGGAGAACAATGACAACTGTAACAGCAACCGGTCAGAATAAGTATAAGGAGCCTTTTGTGCCCCTTCCCGAAGGGTTTTATACAGTACCTTTTAATGATTTAGAAGCCTTAAAAGAAGCGGTTACAGATAGAACAGGCGCTATATTGTTAGAGCCAATTCAAGGAGAAGGCGGAATTTATCCTGCAGAAAAAAAATATTTAGAAGGTGTGCGTAAACTTTGTGATCAAAATGATATCCTTTTAATCTTCGATGAAGTTCAGTGTGGAATGGGGAGAACAGGAGAGCTGTTTGCTTATCAAAATTATGGAGTTGAGGCAGATATAATTACCCTTGCTAAAGCCTTAGGTGGCGGAGTTCCAATCGGGGCTTTCATGGCCAAAGAAGAGGTTGCAGCAGCTTTTGAAGCAGGTGACCATGGAACAACTTTTGGTGGTAACCCATTGGCAACTAGAGCAGCCTCTGAAGTAATGGATATTATGCTGGAAAATAATTTTTTAGCTTCTGTAAAAGAAAAAGGTAATTATCTAAGATTAAAGCTGGATAAGATGGTGGCAGAAAATGATAACTTAATTGAAACAAGAGGTATAGGCTTAATGCTGGCTTTAGAGCTTGGAGAGAGTTTATCGGCCAAAAAAGTTACAAATCAGCTTTTTGAGCGTGGATTTTTAGTTAATGCAGTTAAAGAACATACTTTACGTTTTTTACCGCCTTTAGTAGTAGAAAAAGAAGATATAGATTTATTAATTAAAAATATTAATCAAATCATTACCGAAAAATAGCCTGAAACAACTTTAATTTAACTTTAAATAATGTATTTATTCTGCTATAATTAAAAGAGATGAAAATAAAATTTAAATAGAAAATAATTGAGCTCCAAAAGCTTTTTTAGCTTGATGGAGCTTTATTATTGTGAAAATTTTATAATTATCAAGAAAGGTTGGTTAAAAAATGAATAAAAGACTAAAAGGTCTCAAGGAAAATATTGAAAAAAGAAGAGAAAAAGATACAGTTCGCTCTTACAGTATAGGTCGAAATGATTCCTGTCCTTGTGGCAGTGGGAAAAAATTTAAGAAATGTTGTGCCCGTAATAATCCAGATAAAAGTATCGAAGAATACTTTGATGCAGTTAAAAATGCAGAAAGTGAAGATGAAGTGATAAGTCTATTGAAGGAGGCTGTAAAAAATTATCCTCTTGAACATAGATTTTTACTGCCACTAATCGTGTATTCACTGCAGAATAATGACTATCAAGAAGCAGGAAGACATTTAAAGCATGCTTGGCAGTTAATGGGAATAGATCTAGATGAGGCATTTATCTCACCTTTAGTAAATATTATGTTGGATCAAGAAGAAATTGAAGAAGCTGAAGCACTTGTTCGTAAAGCTTTGGCAGAAAAAGGCGAAAGCATTCCTCTTTTAATAGCTTTAGCTGAAGTCTATAAAAAAGGTGAAAATTTCCAAAGAGTTAATGATATTATTGATCGTGCAATGCAGATTGATTCAGAAAATTTACAGTTAATTGTTTTTCGTTTGGAAACTCTAATGGATTTAGATGATGTAGTAAGCGCTCTCAGTCTTTTTGAAAAATACTATGAGCAATTAAAAGAATATAAACATATGCGAGTAATTTCATTCCTGGATGATTTTATTAAGGAAAGATTTAATTTTGCTGAAAATAAGAAGCTGAAGAAAAAAGAGGCATTATCTCAGGCAGCAGAAATTTTTAATGTTTTTCAACAATTAGATAATCTAAAAATGAGTTCAGCCCAGTCTGAGGGTAGAGAATTGTTAAATCAGATCAAAAACTTGCCACCTAAAAATTCTCAGATGGCTCTTGATATTCTAGCCCGTTATCTGGCAGCAGAATTATATTCAGATTTTGCTGATTTTGCCGAAGAATTAGAATCTGAGCATCTGAAAAATCCTGATTTTTTAAGACTTTTATTCCTTGCAGATTATAAACAAGGTAATTTAAAAGAAGCTGAAGAAAAAATAAAAACTGCCTTTACTATTGAAAAGAGCAGAAAAGATGGTCATTTTCACAACTGGCAGGTAGCTGCTGATTACTTAAGATATTTAGTTGATCATGGGGAAGATCAAGATTTAGCTAATTTTGTTGGTGATTTTGCGAAGCTGCTGGATGATGATGACAATTTATTAGCAAGTTTAATGATGTTGATTGAAAATGAAGAAGCTAGAAATTATCAAAAGAGTCTTTTAAATGAGTTATTAGAGTTAGTTGAACTTGGTTTAATAGATCAGCTCCAAAAGAAAGATATATATAATAATAAACTTTTTATTAGTTTGGCTGCTCTTGATGGAGAAGAAACAATTTATGATAAAGGCAGAGACATAACAACTCAAGAATTAAAAGATGTTATTGATGAAGTTGAGACCTCTGAGATAGATACACCTGCTTTAAGCTATGCCAAATTAAGACTTTTAAAATATCAATCAGAGCTTGAATCTAAGCAGGAAGAAGATTTGTTACAGCAGGTAAAAGAAGCTGTTGTAGAAAGTTATTTTGATACGGTTGCTTATTATGAAACCATGCTAAGATTTGCAGATCCAGCACCAATTTTAACCGAAATTCCACATGGTAAATATTTAGACGATGAGTATCTTGATTTCTATAGATTAATTGCAGCTTTAAAACTTAACTATTATGAAATGGGAACAGAACTCTTTCACCGCCAGCTTTTAAGAGAAAGCAAAAAAAATAAGGTGATGAGTTATTTAGTTAGACTGCTTCGCTATTTTAAAGAAGATAATTTAATTGAACACTTTAGAGCTATGGAAGTAGATGAGGTAATTATTAATTACTTAAAGAAGTTGACAGAAAAAAGATAAAAGAGTAAGTCAAATGATTAAAATTAACTATAGAGCAATAAATAGTTTAAATTATAGATAATTTAAGAAAAAATTATTAAATCACTTGTTATTACAGCTGATAATTATTATAATATATCTATAACAGCAGGGACGGTAACTCATTTATGAGAACTGTACCCAGATTAAAACTGTTAAATAAAATAAGTTTAGTCCACCTGGATCGACGGACTGGGATGGGAGGAAAAGAAAATAAAACTCAAAACAAGACAAATTGTAATTGCTGGTATGTTGGGAGCTATTTCTATTATTTTAGGTGCTACTGGATTAGGGCTTATTCCCTGGCCAAGTGCAGCGGGACATGCAACAATAATGCATCTTCCTGCTATTTTAGGAGGTATTATTGAAGGCCCGATAGTTGGATTATTAATCGGTTTGATTTTTGGAGTTTTTAGCTTTATTAGAGCAACTAATCCGATTTTTGCTGATCCAATTATTGCTGTTTTACCTCGGCTTTTTATTGGGATTGCAGCTTATTATGCCTATCGTTCGACAAAGAATTTTAATCAGAGTACTTCTTTGATTTTGGCAGGTGCAGTAGGTACTATTGTTAATACAGCAGGAGTTTTAACTTTAGCTGTAATCAGAGGATATTTACCTTTGAGTGCTGCATTAGCTGTAGCAGTGACAAATGGTATTCCAGAAATTATTGTAGCAGCAGTATTCTCATTGATCATCGGTAAAGCTTTAATAAATTTCCAACAAAACAATTAAAATAAAGACACTGTTGTTAATTAATTTTAGCTTCAGTGTTTTTAGTTGTCTGCTGCGAATATTTTAAAAAACAACTTATATGTGCTTTTGACTTAGCTCCTGCTCTTAATGTATAATATAATATATAGGTTATAGTTAGAAAACTCCATTTTAGGCTTGAGAGGAGGAGTTAAAATGAAAGATAAGCAGAAAATTAAAAAAGTACTGGAAAATACAGAAATATTACTTGAACCAGATGATTTAATTTCTACTGACCATGCTACAACTCTTCACTACTATGTAATCAGCAAGCCATATTATTTGGATGAATTTCCTGATGAAGGTCCAGAAACTAAGGTGAGAGAAGGTAAGATAACTTGGGAGAAACCTAAACTTCTAACTCCGAATTATATGATGAATATGAGTGGTTTTAGTGGTGAAGCAAAAAAAGCTATGCAGATGATTGCGCGTGATAATCCTGATTTAGCAGGTTTGCTTTATAAAATGAACTATCGCAAACAATCAATTAGCACTTTTACTATTAGCAAAGAAATCGAAGCTGCAGAAGCTGAAATAAAAGAAGAAATTGATGAAAATGACGAAAATTTAACAGTTATAATTAAAGGAGTAGATGAGCTCTGGGATGTTTCTTTAATGAAATTTATTCAGAGTTTAGTCTTAAAAAGCGCCTATAAGTCTCAACTTCCTGATTATGAGGAAAAAGGGTTTTTAAGTACTGATGATAAAGGATATTCAGTAATAACCAGAAATCTCGAAGGACTGCCAATTGCAGCCAGTGAAGAGATCGAAAAAATGTTTGAAATGGTTAAAAATGGTGATGAAGATCCTTCTAAGTTAAAAAAGGAACTTGATCGCTGGGGAGTTTTTAATGCATATCAAGATAGATTTTTTGATCTGTTTAGGGAGGACTGATAATTATGAAAAGTGCTTATGAAAAAGCTATGGAGAGAGCAGATGAAGTTTATGGAGCAAATGATAGTGATGTGAATTCTTTAGAAATTAGGGAAGAACTGAAGAAAATAATGGCACCGTTTTTTAAAGGGAAAATGGATGCCGAAGCTTTATGGCATGAATTAGAAGAAAAAAAAGAGTCCTATTTAAAAGAAGCACAGATGATGTTGATAGAATCAATAGGACTTCGTAATTCTTCTGAGCAAATAGAAAGAAGAAAAGAAGCAGTTGTTGCTGTTGAATCATTAAAAGACAGTGAAAATTCTTCGTTTTTTGAAAAACAGTTTACTCAAGCCCAAAGTCTGCAGCAGCAGTATCAAACTCAGAAAAAACAACTTGATGAACAGGTTAAACAACATTTAGAGCAGGCACAGGGTCAAGGGCAAAACCCATTAGCTGCTTCCCAAAATGGAAATGCTGATGGTCAAAGAGGAATGAATGCTCAGATGAAACAACAATTAGCTCAAAAAGTATCTGAGTTTCAAGAAGGCTACAACAAGCGTTTCAATAAATTAATTGAAAAAATGAAATCAGAAATAGAATAGTATATAATTTATTATAAAAAATTAAGATTAACTTATATAAATTCATTTTAAAATCCGACCATTTTGTGTCGGGTTTTTTATTTTTAAATTAAAATAAACAGGAGAACTTTGATTAAGCTAGAATATTATATTAAGAAGATTAAATATATTTACATTAGAAAAATATAGAATTTATTTAATGAGGTGTAAATTTTGATAAAAAATATTGTTTTTGATTTAGGTAATGTATTGTTAGATTTTGATCCTGAAAGATATTTAGAAGCTTTAGGTTATCAGGGTAAAGTGAAAGAGCAGTTGAAATCAGAAATTTTCAAAACAGATGAATGGCTGATGCTTGATCGAGGAACCATTAGTCAGGAAGAGGCTGTAGAAATTTGGCAGCAGCGAAATCCAGATTTGCGGGGGGAGATTGCTGATGTAATGACCGATTGGGAAAAAATATTAACATTAAAAAAGGAAAGTTTAGAAATTTTAGAATCTCTTGCTGCAAAGAATTACAATCTTTATATTTTATCAAATTTTCATGAAAAAGCATTTACTTATGTAAGTAATAAGTATAATTTTTTTGATTATTTTGATGGAAAAGTTATTTCAGCGGATATAGGAATGATTAAACCAGATCCCGAGATATATGAGCATCTGTTGAATAAATTTAATTTAGAAGCTGGAACAACTTTATTTATAGATGACTCCCAAAAAAACATAGCAGCGGCTATTAATAAAGGAATAAGAGTTATTCATTTTAAAGATGCAGCAAGTTTAAAAGAAGAATTAAAATTATATCTTAAGGAGTGAAGTTGATGCCTCATATGTTGTTTGGCCGTTCAAAAGAGTTGGAAATAAAAATCACTGAATATCTTGATCTTGTCAATAGAGGTTCTCTAACTTTTAAAAGAGATTTAAATAGATATATTAAGAAAAACTTTGCCCTCTTTGAAGAATCTTTAAATGATATTAAAGAGATAGAAAATGATGCTGATGACCATCAAAAGGATATTAAATATAAGCTTTATAAATATATGTTGATTCCTGAATCAAGGGCAGATGTATTAACAATTATTGAGGAAATTGATACTATTACTGATTTAGCCAAGGAAGTTATTTTCGAGATTTCTATAGAACAACCTATTATTCCTGATGAATTAGAAAATGATTTTTTAGAATTAGTTGAAAATAGTACTGAAGCTGTGGACATGCTTGTTAAAGCTATTAGAGCTTTTTTCGAAGAAATTTCTCAGGTTAATGATTATGTCAATAAAGTTCATTTTTTTGAACATCAGGCAGATAAAAATGAAGAGAGGTTAAAAAGAAAAATATTTTCTGATCAATTTGAAAAAATTGATATAGCTCATAAAATACAATTAAGATATTTTATTGAAGAAATTGCTGCTTTGTCTGACCAGGCTGAAACTGTTAGCGAAGATGTTTCTGTGGCGGCTATCAAAAGAAGAATCTAATAAATAGTAGATGGTGGTGTAAGAAATGATCGAAATTATTATTTATCTTTCCAGCGGTTTATTTTTAGGCTGGTCTTTAGGGGCAAATGATGCAGCTAATATATTTGGAACTGCTGTCGGAAGCAGGATGGTGAAATTTTCTACTGCGGCTTTGATTATGACAATTTTTGTAATTTTAGGTTCTGTTGTCAGTGGCGCGGGGGCCTCACATACACTTGGTGCATTGGGACAAGTTGGCACTCTTCCAGCCGCATTTGTTGTCGCTTTTGCTGCGGCAGTTGCAGTTTCTTGGATGACAAAATTAAGTTTACCTGTTTCTACATCTCATTCAATTGTTGGTGGGATTATTGGCTGGAATCTTTATTCAGGTTTTGCTACAGATTTAAATGTCTTAAGAGAAATTGTAGGGGCCTGGATATTCTCTCCAATTTTATCAGGTTTTTTTGCAATTGTTTTATATTTTATTTTTAAAAAATGGTTAAATAATTCAAAAGTGCATCTGCTTCAGCTTGATTTTTATACAAGATGGGGACTTTTAATTGTTGGAGCTTTTGGTGCATATTCATTGGGAGCTAATAATATTGCTAATGTAATGGGAGTTTTTACAGGAATTATGAAGATAAATGACTATCAGCTAGGAATATTTAGATTTAGTGGTTCCCAACAGTTATTTTTACTTGGAGCTATTGCAATTTCTGTAGGGGTGGTTACTTATTCAAAAAGGGTAATGCTGACCGTTGGTTCAAGCATTATGGATATTTCGCCTGTCGGTGCTTTTATAGTTGTACTTGCAAGCTCTACCACACTTTTTGTTTTTGCATCTGCTACTTTAAAAAACTTTTTAATTCTGCTTGGTCTGCCTTCTTTACCATTAGTTCCAGTTTCAAGTTCTCAGGCAGTCGTTGGTGCAGTGTTAGGACTTGGTCTTGCTAAAGGTGGTAGAAACATAAACTTTAAATTACTAGGTAAAATTGGAGTTGGCTGGATACTTACACCGATTACAGCAGCACTGATTTCATTTATATTATTATTTTTTATGCAAAATGTGTTTGTAAGGACAGTAATTTAATGATTTAAATAAACCACTAAATATTATTGTGCAAGTTGATAGAAGTTAAAGTCTACTAGCAAATTTTGTGGACTTGCTCCGAGGAGGGTCAATTAATGTTTGAGGGTATAAAACTAGAAAATTATCTAGAAATTCTGATAGAAAAAATTCAAAACAATCTTTTAGTTTGGTCTAATTTGATTGAATTAATACTATTTTTATTATTAGTTATTGCTTCTTATTTTTTAAAAAAAATTTTATATAAACAGGTTGATGAACTACTTACTAAGATAGATGCTTTAAGAGAGAGAAAAAGGATTAGAATAATAGATCAACTATTATATCCTTTAATTTTAATGATTTTAGTTGGCATTTATTATGTTGCTGCAGTTTCTTTTGATTTGCCTGTTGTAATAATAAGTATTTTTGGTAATTTAGTTTCTGCCTGGTTGATAGTAAAGGCTATAACTTTATTTTTTCCGCGAAATAGGATGTTCCGTTTTTTATCAGCTTTAATCTGGTTAGTTACTGCTTTAAGAATTCTAAATATTTATCAGGAAACTATAAATTTTTTAGATAGTTTAGCGTTTAACAGCGGCAATTTAAGAATTTCATTATTATTAATTATAAAGATAGTAATTATTTTTAGTGTTTTATTCTGGCTTGCAGGTAAGTTAAGCCGGATTGTAACAAGTAGAATAGATAAAAGCGATGATTTAACACCATCTGTAAAGGTATTATTAACTAAAATGGCTAAATTTTTAATTTTTACTTCAGCAATTTTATTTACTTTAAGTGCAGTTGGAGTTGATTTAAGTGCTTTTGCATTCCTTGGTGGTGCTGTTGGTGTTGGCTTAGGTTTTGGTCTGCAAAAAATTGTCTCTAATTTTATTAGTGGAATTATTATTCTGGCTGATAAATCAATTAAACCTGGTGATGTAGTAGAAATTGGAGATGTTTATGGCTGGGTAAAAAAATTAGATACTCGTTTTGTTTCTGTAGTAACACGTTCTGGCAAAGAGTTTTTAATTCCAAATGAAGACTTTATAACTAAAGAGGTGATTAATTGGTCTTATAGTGATGAGCTTGTCAGAGTAGATGCAAAAGTAGGTGTAGCTTATAATAGTGATCTAAGATTAGTTCAAAAGTTAATGATGAAAGCAATAGAAGAAAAAGATAGAATTTTAACTGATCCTGAGCCAAATGTACTTTTAACAGATTTTGGCGATAGCTCAGTAAATTTTGAAATAAGATTTTGGATTAGTGATCCTCGAAATGGAATTCAAAATATCCGCAGTAAAGTTTTGCTTTCTGTGTGGGATCATTTTAAAGAAAATGAAATAGAAATTCCATTTCCTCAGCGAGATTATCATTTAAAATCATTACCAGATGATTTAAATAAATATTTAAATGATGCTAAATCAAAAACAAAGAAAGTAAAAGAAGAATCAGAAGAGAATTAAAGGAGGTTAATTTATGAAAAAAATATTAATTCCTTTAGCAAAAGGGTTTGAAGAAATTGAGGCAGTAACAAATATTGATGTTCTTCGACGTGCTGGACTTGATGTTTTAACTGCTGGTATTGGGAGCAGAGAGATAGAGGGAGATCATGAGATTAAGATTGAAACTGATATAGAAATATCTGATGTAAATGCTGAAGATTTTGATGCAGTTGTTTTACCAGGTGGAATGCCCGGGGCTGCTAATTTAAGGGATAGTAATCAATTGCGTAATATTATCAAGAAACTAAATGAAGATAATAAATTATGTGCAGCAATTTGTGCAGCGCCAATTGTACTAGAGGCAGCAGGTATTTTAGATGGTAAAAATGCAACTAGTTATCCTGGTTTTGATAAAGATATGACATCCTGCAATTATCAGGAGGATAGAGTTGTGATTGACGGTAATCTAATTACAGGTAGAGGTCCCGGGGTTGCTATGGAGTTTGCGATGACATTGGTTGAATATTTGTTAGATAAAGAAACTAAAGATGAGCTTGAAAAATCAATGTTAGTTAAAAATAATTAGTAATCTAGTTTTGGAAAAATAAAAGCAAATAAAATTAAGAAAAGCCTACCCGTTGTTCCACTGAAAGTAGTGGAGTTCAGGTAGGCCTTAATTTTATCTAGCTGTAGTCGTCGTGAAGGTTATGGTCAATTCTTTTTATTATTTATTTATTATACATTTCGGAGTAATATCTTTCTAGCATTTTTTTGGCTGAGAATCTTTCATAAGTTGTAGCAATACTTTCTGTCATCATATCTTTCCAGCGATCTTTGTTACCGTAGAAAGTAGGGACAACTTCATTTAATAAGACTCTGTAAAGTGCGTAAAGATCACTTTCATCTTGACCTTCACCTACATAGCCATCTCCAAACTGCCAACCATTAATTCCATGTTCACAACCTTCAACCCACCAGCCATCAAGAATACTTAGGTTTAAACCACCATTCATAGCAGCTTTCATACCTGAAGTACCACTGGCTTCAAGTGGTTTGCGGGGATTGTTTAACCAGATATCAACACCGCGAGTCATATAACGAGCTATTTCCATATTGTAATCTTCTAGAAAAACTACACTATTTGGAAATTCTTTTGCTTTTTTAACTAAATTCGCTACAATTTCTTTTCCATTATCATCAGTTGGATGAGCTTTACCAGAGAATACTATCTGAATATCCCCTGATTCTAAATATGGATCAATAAGATCAGATTTTTTAAAGATCAGATTGGGACGCTTATAAGCAGTAGCTCTTCTTGCAAATCCAATAATTAATTTATTTGGGTCAAGTTTTGCGCCATTTCTTTCTTTAATAAAATCAACCAGTTCCTGTTTCATTGTCTGGTGTGTTTTGTAAACTGCTTCTGTATCGCCCATATTTTCTATAATTCTATCATCAACCCAGGTGCCTCTGTGAACACCATTAGTGATTGAGATAATAGGTGATTTACCAGCAACATTCTTCCACATTTCTCGGGAAGTCTGGCCGTGTAATTTAGCAACACCATTAGACATTCTTGAAAGACGTAAACCTGCAACAGTCATACTAAATGGGCTGTCACCTATTTCTTTCATTTGTTTTCTAGTTAAAGTATTGAAAGCACTCATTTTTTTGAGGCTGTCTAAGCTGTGAGATTCATTTCCTTCTTTAACAGGGGTATGAGTTGTAAAGACAATCTCATCTTTAACTGTATCCCAAGCTGTATGGAAGTCCATTCCTGTTTCTATTTTTTCTCTAATTAGTTCAGTTCCAGCTAAAGCAGCATGACCTTCATTGAAATGATAAATATCAATGTTAAGACCAAGTTTGCGAATAGCTTTAACTCCACCAATACCCAGAGCTATTTCTTGAGCAATTCTTTTTTCATTAAAACCGTCATAGAGACCATCAGTAATTGTTTGGTACTTTCTGTTTTCAGGAAGATTTGCATCTAATAGATACAAAGTTGCATTGTCAAACTTATCTAATTTCCAAATCTTCAGTGTAACTTCTTGATCTCTGATCGTTACGGAAACTGTTTCCCCAGTATCTTCTGCGTGTTCATAAATTTCATTATTTACAGGATGTTGGTCTTCAGGTCTACCAGCCTCATTAATTACCTGTTTTGAGTAACCTTTGCGCCATAAAAGTCCAATTCCTGTTACAGGATAAGAAAATTCTTTTGCCGCTTTTAAAATATCTCCTGCTAAAATACCTAATCCACCTGCATAAATACGCATATTTTCATCTAATCCATACTCCATGCAGAAATAAGCTGTATGTGGCTTATTGTTGTTCATTAACAAATCACTCCTCAATATTAATAAAAATTCATCGTTTAATTTCCAATAATAGTTATCACTATCTATTTATTATATCAAATTTTCAGCAAATGTCTATTTTTTAAAGGTTTTTTCTTTAAATCTTTCTAATAACCGATGCTCATTGTCACTATCAGGCAAGAAATAATAAGCAGGAATTTCACTGTGGATTACTGGTATTTCAAAACTTAAGCCTTTTTCCATTGCTTTAAGATATCTTTTTGCTGTTTGTTCCCAGGTATATTTACTTTCTACTCTTTCTTTAGCTTTTATCTGATAATTTTTCCAGATTGAACTTTTACCAACTATTTTATTTAGTCCTCTAGCGATGTCATCTGGATCTTCAGGATCAATTAGAATTCCAAACTCATCATCAGCCATTATTTCGCTCTGACCACCATTTTTAGTTACAACTGCAGGTAAACCTGCTGCCATTGCTTCTACTGGTGCCAGTCCAAATGGTTCATAAAAAGAAGTAAGAGAAAATACGGATTCCCTTTCAGCTAGATAACCATAACATTCTGCTAGTTGCTTTTGACTGTTTAAAGGAAACATTGATACTTTACCTTTTAAATCATTTTTTTCAATAACTTCCATAATCTTATCTAAAATTTCTTTTTCTTCACCTGCAGCTGAACTGTAATCTTCAAATGGATTTTCAATTCCTCTAAGTGTAATAACAAGATTTGCTTCATCTTGTAATTCTTTATTACCTGCAAAAGCCTTAACTAAAGCCAGATGATTTTTCTTTTGATCTAGACGACTAGCACAGATAACAGCTGGTTTATCAATTCTATTTGTATTTAAATCTCTTTTCAAATAGTTTTCAATCATTTCAGCAGTTTTTTCAGAATAACTGCCATCGAAAACATCAGTATTAACTCCAGGTGGAATTACAGAAAATTTATGATCATTTTCAACATCTACAGCACCTTTGTAATAAGGGTGGGAATACTGTTCCATTCTTTCTTGGCTTGTACTAACTATAATTTGATTAGCAAATTCCATTGTTAACCTTTCTGCAATTATCCGATTATGGAAATTAAATCTATCAATTAACTGATCAAAATTTTCTTCAGAAAAGTTTAATTTATCCATTTTTTGTGCACCAAGGGAATGCCCAGTAAAAGAAAAAGGAGTTTCCATTTTTTCTTTTAGCAATACACCAGCCAATCCTCCATCTCCATAATGAGTAGTGAAAAAATCTGGGAAAGCTCCCTCTTCATCATAAAACTCGGCAATTGCATCAACATATTCTTTTAAATGAGGCCATAGTTTTTCTTTGGCTAAAAATTTATCCCCACCAAAAGGAAGACGAATTATTCTTAAATTATCAGTATCCGGGTAACTGTCATACAGTTCACTAAATTCTGGCCATTCTGGATCATTGATCTGACGAGTAATTATATCAACATCTACCCCCATTTTTGCTAAAGCCTTACTAACTTCCTTAACATAAACTAACTGTCCTCCAAAATCAGGATGTTCAGTCCAGTAGCTGTCATTGGGATCAAAATTACCCTGTGGATTTAAAAATGCTACATGTTTAATTTCACTCATTAAAATTACCTCCTTCAATTGGCTGAATATCATAATAAGCTATAATTTCGCTTAACGGTGGAACAGAAGATAAGGCACCAACACCTTGAATTTTAAATGCTGCAACTGCATTTCCTAGTTTTGCTGCTTCATTAATTGGAAGTCCTTTTAAAATCCCTGTTAAAAAACCTGACCAAAATGAGTCACCTGCACCTGTTACATCTACTACCTTCTCTGAAAAAACAGGTATATGAAGCGGCTCAGTACTGCCATCTGAAAGCAGAACACCATCTTTTCCTAAACTCAAAATAACAATTTTAGCACCATCACTGTGATACTTTTTAAGGTAATTTTCGGGATGATCCTGTCCATAAAGATGATAAGCATCATCTAAAGAAGGTTTAATGAAATCTGATTGGGCTAAAAGTCCTCTTATGATTTCACTACCTTTATTACCCTCAGGCCATAGGTTTGCTCGAAAACTTGGATCAAAGGCAAAAATTTTATTTTTTTTAACTGCATAATCAATAGCTTTAATTGCTGTAGCTCGAGCTGGATTTTTAGATAGTATAAAACTTCCAGTAAAAAAGATTGAAGAATTATCAATTTTATCATATATTTGTTCACTTATCTGCAAATTAATATCTGCCCCCCGATAGGCTATCCAGGAAGGGGTTTCTTTATTTTTGTTAACAAATATAATTGGAGTTCCTTCTTCTTGATCATACTGCATACAATCAAGATTAATATTTTCATTTTCTAATGTTTCAATTAAATATTCACCAAATTCATCTTTTCCTACTCGACTTATAAATGCTGTTTTATTTTCTAGACGCTGCATATTGACTAAAACATTGGCTGGAGAACCACCAAAATAGCGGGTGAAATTAGCACATTCTTTAAGGGGAGCCTCTTCTCTAGATATCATATCTAGTAAGACTTCTCCATAAGCAGTTATGTCAAAATCTTGTTTTTCAAACTTTAAACTATCATGTAATGTTAACAATCTTCTCACCTCACATTATAATATTTAAACTGCTCTTAAATATTATTTCTACATAAATATTGAATAACCTGTTTTTTAAAATAATTAATCTAATAATTTGGCAGGAATAGTCATAAAAACAAAGAATAAATTATAATATAGGATGGTAAAAGAATAGTTGTTTAAATATAATTTTGAAAATTATCATAAATGCATTATTATTGGAGATGATTTTATGTTTAAAGAAGATTTAAAAACTAATCCTGCAAAATTATATTATGCAGGTAACGATTTAGGTTTAACTTTTTCTGAAAATGAAATTAATTATAAAATATGGTCGCCTCCGGCTCAGTCAGCTTTTATCGAAATTTATGCTGATGATCAAGGGGCTAAGAAGTTAGATGAATTAGAATTAGAAGCATCACCAAGTGATACCTGGAAAGTTAAAATTCCAGAAGAGTATTATAACAAATACTATCAATTAAGACTTAAATTAGCCCGCAAAGAATATAGATTTGTTGATCCTTGGACTAAAGCTGTGGGAACAAATAGTAAATATGGTCTAATAGTTGATCCAACTCAAATATATCCACCTAGCTGGACTCGTGACCAAAAAATTAAGCTTGAAGATCCTGTAGATACTGTAATTTATGAGCTTCATGTTAAAGACTTTTCAGTATCGCCCGAAAGTGGGATTAGACATAAGGGCAAATACAATGCTTTTACTGAAAGACATAGTGTTAATAAAGAAGGAATGTTAACAGGTATTGCCCACCTTAAAGAATTAGGAATAACCCATGTTCATTTGCTTCCCGTATATGATTTTGCTTCAGTTGATGATACTGATCCAGATGATTATAACTGGGGTTATGATCCTCTCTATTATATGGTTCCAGAAGGCTCTTATGCTTCAAATCCAGCTAATGAAAGCAGAATTTATGAATTTAAAAAGATGGTCAAAACACTTCACTCTTATGGAATTGGGGTTATTATGGATGTGGTTTATAATCATACCTATCATACTCAGAATTCACCATTTCAAAAGATTTTCCCAAATTATTTTTACCGTTTTACCGAAGATGGAGAATTTGCTAATGCTTCTGGATGTGGAAATGAAATTGCAACTGAAAGAGAGATGATGCGTAAATATATTGTTGATTCTCTTCTTTATTGGAGTGAAGAATACCATATTGATGGTTTTCGTTTTGATTTAATGTCTTCTATTGATAGAGAAACTATGTTATTGGCTGAACACAAGCTGCGCCAGGAGAATCCTTCAGTTTTAGTTTATGGAGAGCCCTGGGCAGCAATAGAACCACAGCTGGAGAAATATCAGCAGATTCATAAAGGTGATCAAAGAGGAACTGGAATTTCAGTTTTTAATGATAATTATAGAAATGCTCTTAAAGGAGATAGCGATGGAACAGGAAAGGGTTTTATACAGGGCAAAATTGGCTTAGAAAGAGAAATTAATGAAGGCATTATTGGCTCAATTGGATTAGAAGAACGACGTTTATATGGATTTACTCTTCAGCCTGGAGAAAGTATTAATTATGTAGAAGCCCATGATAATTTAACACTCTGGGATAAATTGGCCCGGTCCTGTCCCGGAGCTAACGAAGAGCAGCGCAAAAAAATGCATAAACTTGCCCAGATGATTTTATTTACTTCTCAAGGAGTTCCATTCATTCAAGCTGGAACAGAGTTTTTGAGAACAAAATTTGGGGATAAAAATAGTTTTGACTCTGGAGTTGAGATTAATGAATTGAAGTGGGAACGAAAAACAACTTATCGAGATCATTTCAATTATTTAAAAGGGCTGATTAATCTGCGCAGTCATCACCCTGCATTTAGAATGAAGAAGCGCTCAGATATTAAAGACAATTTACATTTTATTGATTCACCTTTTGGAACTGTGGGTTATGGAATATTTAATAATGCAAATGAAGATTCTTGGAGCACTATTTTAGTTTTATTAAATCCTTCTAAAGAGTGGAAACAATTTTATCTTCCTGACAATAGAACCTGGGCGATAGTTGTTGATGATAAAGAAGCAGGGACTGAGCCAATTAGATTTTTCCATTCAAATGAAGTTTTAGTACCTCCCATTACAGGAATGGTGATTTATGCTGCAGATTTAGTTACAGGCTATTAAAAGCTTGTAGCTTTTCTGTGCTTGTGGTAAAATAAATAATAAGTATTTTAGTAGTGAATAATTTTAATCAGAATTGTTGTAATTTTTTGTAATTTAGAATAATGAAGGGAGAAAAGAGTAGCTTATGCTTAAAGATAAGAATTTAAAAAATGTTGAATTACCGGAAGAAGTTGAGGAATTACTTCAGGCCTGCCCTAAATATACTGTTGCGCATAATGAGCAGCAGCTGGTTGAGCTTTCTGTTAGAGATGCTCAAAATGGTTGTCAGGAAGTTAAATATGAGATACCTGAGAAAGGTGAGGTAGTTGAAGCAGTTGTTTGTAAGGTACGTAATGGTATTTCTGCTAATTATCCTGACCCTTATATGCGTCGTCGTGATCCTAACTGCATGTTGATTGCAGATGAAAAAGCTACTGATAAAGAAAGATATGAGGATCGTTTTGATGAAAAATTTGAGAAAAATATGCGCTCAGAGACTTTTGAGTGGTTAAAGAAACAAGAACTAGCTTTATTCTTTTTTGAAACTGGCCCTAATGGTTTGGGAGTAAGAGCAATGGCCGTTGTACCGGCAAATGCAGCTTTTTTTGCTTTTGGTCTTTCTCTGCTGCAGGGAATAGTTGATACAAGAAAGCGAGATGAGTTATTTAAACCATCTTCATTTATTTATATAGCACCACCATTTCGCCATACCCATTTTGGTGGAGAACAAGTTGTAGTCCACCGTAGATTAGATAATAAATATGAGATGTTTGCCTATAATCTATATCCAGGGCCCAGTGCCAAAAAGGGAGTTTATGGGATGCTGATCAATCAGGGCGAAAAAGAGGAATGGGTAACTCTGCACTGCTCAGCTGTTCAAGTAGTAACTCCATATGGAAACACAGTCAATATCTCTCACGAAGGTGCTAGTGGTGGTGGTAAAAGTGAGATGTTAGAAGATATGCATCGAGAAAGAAGTGGGCGTCTACTTTTTGGTAAAAATTTAATGACAGATGAAAAGTTTCATATTACCTTACCTCAGGGTTGTGGTCTGCGTCCGATGACTGATGATATGGCAATTTGTCACAATTCACTCCAAAAAAATAATGGTAAACTAACTTTAATGGATGCTGAAAATTCTTGGTTTGTTAGAGTGGATCATATTAATAAATATGGTACTGAGCCGAACTTAGAATCTATTACGGCAGATCCAGATAAACCTTTATTATTTTTAAATATTGATGCTGCTCCAAATAGTACAGCTTTAATTTGGGAGCATATAGAGGATGAGCCGGATAAACCTTGTCCTAATCCTAGGGTAACTATTCCTAGAGATATTATACCCGATGTTTTAAAAGAACCTTTATCAATTGATGTACGTAGTTTTGGAGTTAGAGTACCACCGTGTACTAAAGAAAATCCAACTTATGGAATTTTAGGTTTATTTCATGTTCTGCCTCCAGCTCTTGCCTGGTTGTGGAGGTTAGTTGCTCCACGAGGACATGGTAATCCAAGTATTATTACAGGTGATGGAATGAGCTCAGAGGGGGTAGGATCTTACTGGCCTTTTGCCACAGGTAAAAAGGTTGATCAAGCAAATTTATTATTAGATCAGATTATTGACACCCCAAAAGTTAAGTATATTTTAGTTCCAAATCAGCATATTGGAGCCTGGAAAGTTGGATTTATGCCTGAGTGGATAACAAGAGAGTATTTAGCTCGACGAGGTGGAGCCTGGTTTACAGAAAATCAGTTAAGGCCTGCTAGAATGCCGCTTTTAGGATATTCACTGCAGGAATTGTTGGTAGAAGGCCAGAATATAGAAAGAGAATTTTTGCAGGTCCATCGTCAGCCAGAAGTAGGCCAAAAAGCCTATGATATAGGTGGTAAAATTCTTTCTGATTTCTTTAAGAAATGTATCAAAGAATATTTAGAGCCTGGACTTAATCCGATTGGTAAAAAAATTATTGAAACTGCACTTAATGATGGCAGTGTAGAAGCTTATAGCGATTTAATAGAAGGAGAACCTATAATCAGAGAAATCTAAAAGAAGAGTTTAAGCTCTTCTTTTTTTAAAAATATGTTAAACGGTTGACATATAAATCTAAACATAATAAAATAAGACTATAATTTATTTTTGCAATACATTGAAAAGAAAAATGGGAGGAATTAAATTGACAGCAAAGAATAAAACAATGTTAATTACATATGCCGATAGTATGGGTCAAAATTTAAAAGATTTAAAAGAAATTCTTGATAAACATTTTAAAGATGCAGTTGGTGGAGTCCATATTCTACCATTTTTCCCTTCTTCAGCAGATAGGGGTTTTGCGCCTTTAACTTATAGAAAAGTTGATTCTAAATTTGGAAACTGGGATGATGTAGAAGCTTTGAAAGAAAATTATTATTTGATGTTTGATTTTATGGTGAATCATATTTCAAAGCAGTCTGAGTATTTTAAGGATTTTAAGCAGCATAAAGATGATTCAAAGTACTCTGATTTTTTTATTCGTTACAAAGATTTCTGGGATAATGGGGAACCAACTGATAAAGAAGTAGATTTAATTTATAAGCGTAAACCTCGTGCTCCCTATATTGATGTAGAATTTGAGGATGGTACAAGCGAAAAAATCTGGTGTACCTTTGCGGAAGAGCAGCTAGATTTAAATATGGAGTCAGAGGTAGTTAAAGAATTTATCAAAGAAAGTCTGGAATTTTTGGCAGATAAGGGAGCTTCAATTATCAGACTTGATGCCTTTGCTTATGCAATTAAAAAGGCTGGAAGCAGTTGTTTTTTTATTGAGCCTGATATCTGGGAACTTTTAGATTATTGTAAAGACATTTTAAAAGAAAAGAATGTGGAAATTTTACCTGAAATTCATGAACATCATTCAATTCAGCTTAAGATTGCAGATAAAGGTCATCCAGTTTATGATTTTTCACTGCCCATGCTTTTACTGCATTCAATTTACAGTTCAACTTCTAAAAGGCTTAGAGATTGGCTCAAAAAATGTCCTGATAACCAATACACGACTCTTGATACTCATGATGGTATAGGTGTTGTTGATGTTAAGGATTTAATGACTGATCAGGAAATAAAAGAAACTCGAGAAATGCTTTATGAGCAGGGTTCTAATGTGAAAAAAGTCTACAGCAGTGAAGCTTATGATAATCTTGATATTTATCAGATTAACTGCAGTTATTATTCAGCTTTAGGTAATGATGATGATTCTTATCTATTGGCAAGAGCAGTTCAATTTTTTACTCCTGGTATACCACAGGTATATTATATGGGGCTGCTGGCTGGAAAAAATGATATTGAACTTTTAGAGGAAACAAAGGTCGGAAGAAATATTAACCGCCATTATTATTCTAAAAATGAGATTGAAAAAGAGCTTAAAAGACCGGTTGTACAGCAGTTGATTAAATTGATGGAGTTTCGTAATTCATACCCTGCTTTTAATGGCAACTATACTATTCATGATTTATCCAAAGCAGAAGAATTGATGATCAGCTGGCAAAATGGAGCTGCCGAAGCGCATCTAAAAGCAGATTTTAGTGAGCATAGTTTTGAGATTAGATATTATGATCAAAAAACAGATGAAATGAAAACATTAGCTCTATAAGCTAAAATATATTAATAAATAGTAGTAAATATTGTAAGCCCCTTAATTAAAGTTGAGATAGCACTATATATTTTGGGGCTTTAAAAATTTAGGAGGTAAGTTAAAGTGACTACTCAAAAAGATGTAGCTGAAAAAGCAGGAGTTACAGTAACTACAGTTTCTCGAGTAATTAATGATCGAGGCTATATTTCAGAAAAAACCAGAAACAAAGTATATCAGGTAATGGATGAGTTGAATTATCGACCCAATGCTGTTGCCAGGTCACTTGCAAAGAAAAAATCTAATATTTTAGGTGTTATCTTACCGGTGGTTCATCACCCATTTTTTAGCAGTCTTTTATCTTATTTAGAAGAATACGCTTATCAAAATGATTATAAAGTGATGCTCTGTAATTCGCAGATGAATGCGAAAAAAGAAAAAGAATATATTAATATGCTGAGAGCACAGCAGGTAGATGGGATTTTTCTGGCAAGTCATACTCTTGATATTGCTGCTGAAATAAAAGTTGATCTGCCAATCTTGAGTTTTGATCGAAAAATTGAAGGATTACCTTATATTTGTTCTGACAATGATCAAGGTGGTAAATTAGCAGCAGAACACCTTTTAGAGCAGGGAGCAAAAAAATTAGCTTATATCGGTGGAAGTTTAAAATTAAATCTGCTTTCTAATCAGCGTTATTATGCTTTTAAAGAGAGAGCTGCAGAAGCTGGATTAACAGTTAAAAATTTTCAGTGTCAGTTAGATAGTTTTAATAGGGATCAATATCAGCAGCTGGCAGTCAATGTTTTCAAAAAAAATAAGGCAATAGACGGTATATTTGCCAGCAGTGACTTAATTGCAGCAGCCGTGATTAAAGTAGCTCAAAAAAGCATGATTAACGTTCCTGAAAATTTAAAAGTTATTGGTTATGATGATATTGAGCTTGCCCAATTATACAGCCCAGAAATAACTACAATCAGACAGTCAGCAGAAAATATTGCTCAAAAGTCTGTTCAGTTATTATTAAAATTAATAGCTGGAGAAAATATTGATAGAAGAACTGTTTTAAATGTAGAATTGATAAAAAGAGAATCGACATAATTTAACAAAAAACAATGTATACATGGATAATGGTTTAAATCTATTAAATTTGTGATATAATTTTTATAATTAAAATAAATTAATTAGAGGAGGAGATCTATGTTAGAATTATTTTTATCAGTTAATAGTGCAGTGAATTCAATTGTCTGGGGACCTCCCTTCCTTTTTTTGCTGGTTGGAACAGGTCTTTATTTAACAATTAGACTAAATTTTTTGCAGTTTAGGCATTTTAAACTTTCATGGGATAAAAGTTTTGGTCGTTATTTTAATAAAGATGTTGAGAATGAAGAAGGAGTTTTATCATCTTTTCAGGCTATTAGTTCGGCTATGGCAGCTACATTGGGAGTTGGAAATATTGCTGGTGTTAGTACCGCATTATCCTTAGGTGGCCCGGGAGCTGTTTTCTGGATGTGGATTTCTGCCCTGGTCGGAATGGCTACTAAATTTGCAGAAGCACAGTTGGGTGTTAAGTTTAGAGAAAAAACAGGAGAAGATGAGTATAGTGGTGGAGTAATGTATTATATAGAAAATGGTATGGGGGGCAATTGGAAATGGTTGGCTTCTTTATATGCATTTTTTGCTGGAATTGCAGCTTTTGGTATCGGAAATATGGTGCAGTCAAATACTTTAGCACATGCAGCAGAAGATGGATTTGCTGTACCTAGCTGGATAACAGGTTTAGTAGTATCATTTTTAGTCGGATTAGTTATTCTTGGAGGAATTAAAAGAATAGGGAAGGTCGCAGAAAAATTAGTTCCTTTGATGGCAGCTTTTTATTTCATTGGTGGAGCATTTATAATTATAACAAATTATTCTGAAATACCAGCTGTTTTTGCAAGTATTATGAGTAATGCCTTCAACCCAGCTTCAGCTTTTGGCGGTTTTGCTGGTGCTTCTGTTCGGATGGCAGTACGTTTTGGTATAGCGCGCGGTGTTTTTTCAAATGAAGCAGGTCTGGGAGCAGCTTCTATAGTTCATGCCCAGGCTAAAAACAAGCCAACTCGTCAAGGAATGTGGGGTATTTGGGAGGTTTTTATTGATACTATTGTTGTTGGTACGATTACAGCTTTAGTAGTTCTTCTAACTGGAGCCTTAGGTACTGGAGAAACTGGAGCCGTTTTAGCAGCCGAGGGTTTTACTAGAGGTTTATCTGGACCAGGTGGTTATATAATAAACATTAGTATAATTATTTTTGCATATACTACAATGCTGACCTGGAGTTTTTATGGTGAAGAAAGTTGGAAATATTTATTTGGTAAAAAGATTATTAAACCATACCGTATTGTTTTTGTAATCTTACTTTTTGTAGGTGCAATTGGGGCGCTAGAGCCAATTTGGCTTTTGGCTGACACTTTAAATGGTTTAATGGCAGCACCAAACTTAATTGCATTAGTGGTATTAGCTGGAGCAGTTGTTAAAGAAAAAGACAAGTATTTATTAGAATTAAAAGATGATAAAGCTGCTTAAAGCAAATAAATATTTAACTTAAAAAATATTAAATATTATTAGTAAAAGGCATGTGGGGTTAAATCCACATGCCTTTTTAAAAGTTTGCTCGCAAATTTCCTGAGTTTGCCCGAGGAGAATCAATTAAACTAATGTATTTTTGGCAATAATCATTGGCAAATTAATATCTCCTTTGAGAGATTTACCAGCAGTGATTTGAACCCCTTTATCTAAGATTACATTTTCTAAATAAGCATTTTTTCCAATAATAGATTTCTGCATAATAATTGAATTTTTTATTGTAGCTCCAGGATGCACTTTTACTCCTCTAAAAAGTATGCTATTTTTAACTTCACCTTTAATTGAGCAGCCGTTGGCAGCTAAAATATTTTTAGCATTTACTCCATTTTTGTAAGCAGTTGGTGATTCATCTTTTGGTTTAGTATAAATAGGACCATTTTTCAAAAACAAATCCTGCCAGACATTTGGTTTTAAGAGCTCTAAATTGCTTTTATAATAACCATTAATCGAATTAATTACAGATGCATAGGAATGGAAAGGATAACCATAAACTTTTAAATTATTTAGATTACCAATAATCGCATTTTTTACAAAATCCCATTCTCCTTTGGAAATACATTCGTCAATTATATCTAAAAGCAGATCTTTTTTCATAATATATCTTTGTAAAGAAATCTTTTTATAATAATTTTTTTTAGGATTTACCTTCATATCAATTATTCGGTCATTATCATCAGTATTAACAACAGTATAAGTTGTATCTCTTCTAAATACGTCTAATTCTCTATAAATTATTGTGATATCATTTTGATTTTCCACATGATATTTAAAGGCGTCCCTATAATCAATATTAGCAACTATATTTGGACTACCAACAATAACATATTCTTGATTACTTCTTTTAATATAATCAATATTACTAGCAAAGTTCTGCAGGTCTCCCTTATAGGCTCTATTTGCTTGATAAATGTGAGCAGGTGGTAAAATAAAAAGACCATTTCTTTTACGATCTAAATCCCAGGCTTTACCGAAACCAATATGATCCATTAAAGATCGATATTTGGTTTGAAGCAGCAGCCCAACATTAGTGACCCCTGAGTTAACAAGATTAGATAAAGGGAAGTCAATCAATCTATAGCGGGCTCCAAATGGAACAGAAGCTAAAGAGCGGTGGCTTGTTAGTTTATCTAAAAAGGACTCATCCAGAGCATTATTAATAATTGCCATTACATTATTCATATTTGTTCCGCCCTTTTTATAAATAGGTGTCATCATCATATTATCCCACCACCATTCCTGCTTTGATTTTTGAAGCTTCTGGTATTACTTCATCATCACCAATTACAGTGATTTTTAGATCTTCAGTTTCATTTTCAATTCCTATTTCAGAATTTTTTTCAATTATTACATTTCTGCCTACAATAGAATTTTTTATTTTAGCGCCAACGTTAATCCTAGTATTTGGCAAGATGACTGAGTTTTCAACTACTGCATCTTTGGCAATTTTAACTCCGAAGAATAGAACAGAGTTTTTAACAGTACCCATAATTTGTGTGCCTTTATTAATCATAGAATTATCCACTACTGCATCTTCTGATAGATACTGTGGGGGACGATTAGGATTTACACTGTAAATAATCCAGTTTCGATCCTGTAAATCTAGTTCAGGATTTTCGCCTAACAGATCCATATGGGCCTGCCAATAACTTTCAACAGTTCCAACATCCTTCCAGTAATCTTTAAAAGTGTAGGCATAAAAAGATAATTCATCTGCCATCATTTTTGGGATAATATCATGGCCGAAGTCTCCAGCAGAATCATTGTTTGCTTCTGCTTCTGCGATTAAATATTTTTTTAGATATTCCCAGCTGAAAATATAGATGCCCATTGAAGCTAAATTATTTTTGGCATTCTCAGGTTTTTCTTGGAATTCGATTATTTTTTGCTCTGGATTAGTGTTCATAATCCCAAAACGATGTGTTTCTTCCCAGGGGACTTCCAGTACTCCAATTGTAATATCTGCCTTTTTTTCTTTGTGATAGTTTAGCATTTCAGCATAATCCATTTTATAAATATGGTCACCGGATAAAACCAGTACATATTCTGGGTCATAAATATCTATAAACTCTATATTTTGATAAATTGCATCTGCAGTACCTTTATACCAGGAACCACCACCTTCTTTAACATAAGGAGGAAGTACTGTTACACCTCCATTATGACGATCAAGATCCCAGGAGCTGCCGCTGCCAATATAACTATTTAAAATTAGTGGTTTATACTGAGTTAAAACTCCTACAGTATTAATGCCTGAATTTGTACAGTTGCTGAGTGGAAAATCAATTAGTCTATATTCTGCTCCAAAAGGAACAGCAGGTTTAGCAATATTTTTAGTTAAAACTCCCAACCTTGTCCCCTTACCTCCAGCAAGCAACATGGCTAGCATTTCTTCTCTAGGCATCTTCTTACCTCCCATATAATATTTTTAGTGATGTTGAGATATATCATCATTTAAATCTGAATTTTACATTGCTTATTCATTTTCTACTTTTTTTTATTACTTTTTGCTGGCTTATATTTTAAATAGATACCGGCAAGTGGTGGTATATTAATACTTATAGAATAATCAAAACCATGGTAAGCTTTTTCTTCTGCCTTAACTCTAGCTGCAGTTTCATAATTTGAGCCACCAAATACTTTTTGATCACTATTTAACAGAAGTTCATAGACACCAGGCCCTGGAACTCCAATTCGATAATCATCTCTAGGAATAGGTGTAAAGTTTAAGAGAATTACTAATCGCTGACTTCCATTTTCAGAACTTCTAATGAAACTAATAACACTTTGCTCATTATCATCTGCCTCGATCCAGCGGAAGCCCTGATCCTCATGATCCAGTTCCCAAAGAGCCTTTTCTTTTAGATAGACTTGATTTAATTCCTGCATGAAATCTTGAGTTAGCTTATGTTTATCATAATCAAGTAAGAGCCAATCTAAACTTTGCTTATAATTCCATTCAATAAACTGGCCGAATTCGCCCCCCATAAAGATCAGTTTTTTGCCGGGGTGGGCATACATATAAGTGAAAAGAAGTCTTAAATTAGCAAATTTGCGCCAGTAATCTCCGGGCATTTTATCAACAAGTGATTTTTTACCGTGTACAACTTCGTCATGTGATAATGGCAGCACATAATTTTCACTCTGGCTGTACATACTGGAAAATGTGAGTTTATTGTGTTCCCATTTTCTATAAACAGGATCGCTTTCCATATAATCTAGAGTATCATTCATCCAGCCCATATTCCATTTGAAATTAAAACCTAAACCACCTTCATGAACAGGTGCTGTAACCAAGGGCCAGGCACTAGATTCTTCTGCAATCATTAGAAGTCCTGGATAGCGCTCAAACATTTCAGTATTTAATTCTTTAATAAATTCTATTGCTTCTAAATTCTCAAAACCACCATATTCATTTGCTGCCCACTGCCCATCTTCTTTTTCATAATTTAGATAAAGCATATTGCTGACGGCATCTACCCTTAAACCATCAATATGAAATTTTTCGAGCCAGTAATTTGCACTAGAAATTAAAAAACTCCAGACTTCATTCTGAGCAAAATCAAAATTTAATGTATCCCACTGAATATTTTCTGCTCGTCTGGGATCAGAACTTTCATATAAATGTGAGCCGTCAAACATTCTTAGCCCGTGGTCGTCCTTGCAAAAATGACTTGGTACCCAGTCCATAATTACTCCAATATCATTTTGATGGAGTTTATCTACAAAATACATAAAATCCTCGGGAGTACCATATCTAGAGGTTAAGGCAAAAAAGCCTGTAGTCTGATAACCCCATGAACCAGGAAATGGGTATTCAGTTAAGGGCATTAGTTCAACATGAGTAAAACCCATCTTATTAATATAAGGGACAAGTTCATCAGCGATTTCTCTGTAATTCATCAATTCTCCATCATCTTGTTTCCAAGAACCAAGATGCATTTCATAAAAGCTTAATGGCTCTCTAAGATGATTAGAATTCTTTCTTTTTTTAAGCCATTTTTTATCATTCCAATCATATTTTTCTGTTTTATAAATTTGCGAAGCAGTTTTTGGGGCCTTTTCCTGTCTGCGGGCATAGGGATCTGCTTTAACTCTAATTACACCCCTGTAGCCTCTAATCCAATATTTATAGTGCATCTTATTTTCTGCGCCTTCAATAAACGCAGTCCAGATTCCGGAGTCTTTAATTTTCTGCATTGGATGTTGATTTTTATTCCAGTCATTAAAATCACCAATAACACTTATTTCTTCAGCATTTGGAGCCCAAAGTGTAAAACGCACTCCTTTTTTACCTTTTTCTGTAGTTAAATGTGCTCCTAGAAAATTATAGCTTTCGTAATGTCTTCCTTGATGAAAAAGATAGCGATCATAGTCATCAGGATAATTATTTTTTGGCATTAAACTCCCCCCTAAATCTTAATATAAAAATATATTTTAAAAAATCTTAAATTTTGCTGTTGTATTTTATTTATTCTCTATTTATATTAATTTTCCTTTAATTAATCATGCTATTAGTTTTTAAGAGATTTAAATCAGAAAATTAGAATTAGTTGACATTAGACTCTACTTTTAATAAACTAAACTTATAAGTTATAAGAATTTAGTTGATTTTGTAAATTAGTAGACATAAGATAGAGTTTAAACGTACATTTTAGGAGGTGGCTCCATGAAAAAAGAAAAAAAGAAAATTTTATTTGTAGCTTCTGAGGCGGACCCATTTATTAAAACTGGGGGCTTAGCTGATGTTGCAGGCTCTTTACCACAAGCACTAATCGAAGAGGGTCATGATGTAAGGTTAGTGATTCCACAATACAAACAGATTCCGGAAAAATATCAGCAAAGAATGGAATCAGTCTGTCATTTTAGGACAAAGTTAGCTTGGAGAGATACATATTTAGGAGTAAACAAATTAGAAGAAGACGGAGTTACAGTTTATTTTATAGATAATAAACATTATTTTGATCGTGATTCAATTTATGAAAATGAAGATAAACATGAACAGTTTGCGTTCTTTTCTCAGGCTGTATTAGATATGCTGCCTGTTATTGGTTTTAAGCCAGATGTTATTCACGCAAATGATTGGCAGACAGGTCCACTACCCCTGCTTTTTGCAGATCGTTATCGTCAGCAGAGTTATTATCAAGATATTAAAACTGTATTTACTATTCATAACCTTCGCTATCAGGGACAATTTGCAGGACATGCAGCAGGTGATGTTTTAGGTGTAGCTCCACATCATTGGGAAAGTGGAAATATTAGACATAATGGATTACTTAATTATATGAAATCTGGAATAATGTATGCTGATCATGTGACAACAGTTAGTGAAAGTTATGCAAATGAAATTCAGACTTCATATTTTGGAGAAGGTTTAGACTATGCTCTAAGATTAAGAGCTGATGATTTAAGCGGTATTTTAAATGGTATCAGCTATGAAAAGTTTGATCCAGAGACAAATGAAAATCTCCCAGTAAGTTTTTCAAAGGGTGAAATTGATAAAAAAATTGCAAATAAAGTTCACATTCAGCAAAAACTAGGTTTAGAAGTTGATGCTGATAAACCATTGATTGGTTTTATTTCTAGAATGGTTGAACAGAAAGGGTTGGATCTTGTTAAAGCAGTTTTTGATGATATTATGGCTACAGGAGCACAGTTTTTAATTTTAGGTACGGGCCAAAGGGAATATGAAGAATTTTTAAAGGCTAAACAGCATGAATATCCAGATAGTCTTTCGGTAAATATTAAATATGATGCTCAATTAGCAGATCAAATTTATGCAGGAAGTGATATGTTCTTAATGCCTTCCCGTTTTGAACCATGTGGTTTAAGTCAGCTAATCAGTTTTCGGTATGGTACAATTCCAGTTGTTAGAGAAACTGGTGGTTTAAATGATACTGTAGTTGCTTATAATGAAGAAACCGGTGAAGGGACTGGATTTAGCTTCAGTAATTATAATGCGCATGATATGCTGCATACAATTGAGAGAGCTGTTTCTTTCTATTATAAAAAGGGTATCTGGAATAAGATTGTAAATCGAGTAATGAATCTTGATTACAGCTGGCACAACTCGGCTAAAAAATATTCTGAGCTTTATCACGAATTAACTGGAAGTCCAGAACAGAAACTTCTGCAGCAAGGTGATGAATCAGAAGTTCAGATAAAAATTTATCAACCTGAAACAAAGGATGAGACAGCTGTGGCAGCTGATAAGATAAATATTAATCAGGCTTCAACTTCAGAACTGTCTGAATTACCAGGGATTGGTAATGCTTATGCCGAAAGAATAATAGATTATAGAGATCAAAATGGTGATTTTACTAAAAAATCAGATTTAACTAAGGTTAAAGGAATTGGCAAGAAAAAATATCAAAAAATATCAAAGATGCTAACTCTTTAAAAGTTAATTTATTTTAAATTTCAATAAGTGATTAGGCCGTCTTAATCGACGGTCTTTTACTTGTTTTGATTGATAAAATTATCACAAAAAAGAAAAATTACACTTTTGTTTGCTAATAAGTAATAGATTAAATATAATAGATATAGAGAAAATATAGTTAGAAATAAGCAAAGTAGATTGTGATATAATATGGAGGTTATATAATGAAAATAGCATTGGTTTCAATTTTGTCTGAAACACATAATGAACAAAGAATTAATAAAACTTTAAAACCAAAAATTAAAATTTTAGAACAAAAATTTGAACTAGAGCAAATTTCAGCTGATGAGATTCCGTTTACAGATTTTAGTGAGTATGACATGACAATTAATTTCATTAAATCTGGGGGCTCAGAAGATATTTTTGCTGAAAATGTAGAATATCTGCCTCAACCTGTTTATTTGCTGGCAACAGAACTGCATAATTCTTTACCAGCTGCTTTAGAAATTCTAAGTTTTTTAAATGCTGAAGATATTTCTGGAAAAATACTGCACGGTGAAATGGAAGATTTGATAATAGAAATTGAAGAATTGGCAGCATATAAAAAAGTGCGAGATGAGATAGCAGACGCCCGTTTTGGAATTATTGGTAAACCTTCTGATTGGTTAATTGGCAGCCAGGTTGATTATGAGCATGCAGCTCATCACTGGGGAAGTGAATTTGTAGATATAGAGCTTGAACAACTTTATCAAGCTCTAGAAAATGTGGATTCTGCGAAAGCAAAGAGAATTGCAGCTGATTTTTTGGAAAATGCTGCAAAAATTGTAGAAAGTAATGAAGCTGATTTAGTAGAAGCTTCAAAAATTTATCTAGCTTTAAAAGAGGTAATTACAAAAAATGATTTAGATGTGATTACTATTCGCTGTTTTGACATTGTAAAGAAGCTTGATACTACAGGTTGTCTTGCATTATCTCTTCTCAATAATGAGGGTCTAGTAGCTGGGTGTGAAGGAGATCTTCCAGCAGCTTTTACGATGTTTTTGGCTTATCAATTAACAGGAGTTATGCCTTTTATGGCTAATCCAGCTGCAATAGATAAGAAAAATGATGAAATCTTATTTGCCCACTGCACTGTTGCAACTGACATTAGTGAAGAATATATTATACGTTCTCATTATGAAACAGGTATAGGAGTTGGAATCCAGGGAATATTAGAAAAGGGGCCAGTCACTATTTTTAAAATTGGTGGGGCCGGTTTAGAACAGTATTTTGTAGCAGAAGGAGAAATTATAGAGAATTTAGATTCTGCTAATGCATGTAGAACTCAACTTAAAATATCTTTACCACAGAGCTCAGACTATTTTTTAAATGATAGTATTGGAAATCATCATTTGATTGTTCCAGGTTATCATGCAGATAAGATTAACGAATTTCTTGGTATGGAGTAAATAAAATTAAAATTTACAGGAGGAAATATAATGTCTAAATTATTAGAAGTTAAGGACCTGCATTTAAAAATTGAGGATGCAGAAATATTAAATGGAATAGAATTTTCTTTAGAAAAAGGAGAAGTATTTGCACTAATTGGACCAAATGGTTGTGGTAAATCAACTCTAGCTTATACTTTGATGGGAATTAATAATTATCATCCTCAAAAAGGGGAAATGATTTTTAAGGGTGAAAAATTTAATGATTTAAAGATTAACGAAAGAGCAAAAAAAGGAATAACTTTAGCCTGGCAGGAGCCTGCTCGTTATCAAGGAGTAACAGTTAGAGAATTTCTAGCTCTGGGGTTAAAAAGTAAAGGTGAAGAAGTTACAGAAGAAAAATTAAGAGATGCTTTAAATAAAGTAGCGATTAACCCTTATCAGTATCTTAATCGTTTTGTAGATAAGAGTTTAAGTGGAGGAGAAAGAAAGAGAATTGAACTGGCATCTTTAATTTTAATGCACCCAGAATTAATAATATTAGATGAGCCGGATTCTGGTGTAGATGTAGTTGCCTTAAATAATATAGCTGATATGATAAATCATTTTAAAGATTCAGGTAGTGGAATCTTACTGATTACTCATTCAGAAGAAATGCTTAAATATGCTGATCGAGCAGCTTTAATTTGTGAGGGAGAAATTATTCGCCAGGGTAATCCATCAGATATTAGTGAATACTTTAAATCTTTCTGTTACCCTTGTGCTAAGGAAGAAGAATGCGATACGGAGGTGGCTAGTTAATGAATGATTATAAAATGATGGTTGATGCTTATAAAGAGGCCGGTGGAGATGATATTTTTTCAGACAGTGAGGTAGCACATGTTGTTTTGGAGAGAGATAAGATTCTTGGAATGCATGCTGTTGAAGGACTAGAAGTTGAAGCTGATAAAGTTGAGGCTAATAAAGTAAAAGTAAAAGTTACTGTAAGAGAAGGCTATGAAATTAAAAATCCAGTCCATATGTGTTTTGGAGTTTTGCCTAAGGAAGGTAAACAGATAATAGATATGAATGTTGATATTCAAAAAGATGCTCATGTAGAAGTTGTAGCTGACTGTGTTTTTCCGAATGCTGTTAAAGTTCAACATATCATGGATGCAATTATTAATATTGGAGAAGGCGGTAGCTATATTTATAAAGAGCACCATTTTCACGGTGAAAATGGTGGGGTAGAAGTAATTGCTAAATCAGATATTAATGTTGAAGCTCACGGGAAGTTGGTTACAAAATTTGATCTACTCAAAGGTCGAGTTGGTAAAATTGATTTTGATTATGAGGCAGAAATTGCTGAACATGCAACTGTAGAAATGCTGGCCCGAATAAGTGGTCAAAAAGATGATCTAGTAAAAATTAGAGAGGCAGCACATTTAAATGGAGAATCTGCTCGGGGAATATTAGATTCGAAAATAGCTTTAAAAGATCAAGCAGAGGCAGAAATTTATAATGAACTGACAGCAGATGCCGCAGATGCGATGGGTCATGTTGATTGTACAGAAATTATAAAAGACCAGGCTATAGCAAGAGCAGTTCCGATTGTAGATGTTCGTCACCCTGGAGCTAAAGTAACACATGAAGCAGCAATTGGTAGTGTTGACAGTACTCAACTGCAGACATTAATGGCTCGTGGACTTGATGAAGAAGAGGCTTCAGAGGTAATTATCCAGGGTTTATTAAATGATTAAGGTACAAGAACCGTGAACCTCCAATTTATGTCTTAATTGGTTTAAGATGGGATATTTTAGACAAAAAAATATAAAAATCGCCAGTTTCACGGTGTTTGTACAGAAAGGGAGGAATAATTTATGTTAAAGAAAAAGAAATTTTTAACATTAATTTTAATAGTAAGTTTAATAGTTTTAGCAGTTTTACCAGCCGCTGCAAAAGAGATTAACGTGCAGACGCCAACAGTACCTGGGGCTCTGCCCTTTTTATGGATGCAGGAAAAGATTGAGCTGCCAGCTGCATTAGAACTTAATATTAATTTATCTTCTGATCATCAAAGAGGGATTTCGCTGCTGGCCCAAAATGATATTGATTTTTTAATAACAGGCAGTAATGTTGGAGCTAATGCTTATAACCGTGGTGTAAATCTTAAAATGCTTAATGTAAATATCTGGGGAATTGATTACCTGCTAACAAATGGGTTTAAAGCAGAAAATTGGAATGATCTAAAGGGTCGAGATTTAGCAATTCCACTTCAAGGAGGTCCACTTGACTTTTTAGCTCGTTATTTAGCTGAGAAAAATGGTCTTGATCCTGAAAAAGATTTAAACCTAGTTTATAGGGCTTTACCAGGAGGAGCTCAGTTATTTATGGCAGAAGAACTTGATGCTGTTATTTTGCCAGAGCCATTAGTAACAGTGAGTCTTGCTAAGGGAGAAAATGCAGTATTATCGATGGATCTGCAGGAAGAGTGGGCTAAGATTCATGGAGATAATCGAATTCCATTTGTTGCTCTTTTTGTCAATGGAGAGTTTAGTGAAAAAAATCCTCAATTTACGGACATTATCAATGCCTATTATAAACAGGGGGTTGACTGGGTTAATAATAATCCTGAGGCGGCTGCTGAACTTGCATCAAAACATTTTGAGATGCCAGCCCCGGTTCTTAAACAGTCTATGAATAGAGTTAATTTAAATATTTATCCAGACGCTGAAAGCAGAAAGTTAACTGAGCTTTATTTTGGAGAAATGCTAAAGATGTATCCAGAATTATTAGGCGGAAGTTTACCAGATGAAGAATTTTATTATTAAACCATTTTGGGTTTTATTAGTGGTGATTTTTCTAATTTGGGAAAGGAGTGCGGCCGGTTTAAACAGCCTCATCCTTCCCTCAATTGGAGAAAGTTATCTGGCCCTTAAAGAAATAGCATTGTCAGGTATTTTAGTTGAAAGTTTTTTTATCACTTTAAAGCGCACCGTAATTGCTTATGGACTGGCTGTAATTGCAGGAATTATTTTGGCATTATTTTTAAATCGTTTTAAATTGTTGCAGAAAACTTTTAGACCATTAATAACAATTATCCAGGCTACTCCACCGGTAGTTTGGGTTTCTCTGGCTGTTGTCTGGTTTGGAGTAGCAGATGATTTAACACCAATATTTTTAATATTTATTGTTTCAATGCCTGTGATTTTTGTTAATATTTTTCAGGGCTTAGAAGATATGAATACTGAACTAGTGGAAATGGCTCAGGCTTATTCTACTTCTAAATATAGAATTTTAAAAGAAATCTATTTTCCTTCTTTATTACCAGCTTTAGTCTCCGCTTTAAGTATAGCTTTTGCCTTTGCCTGGAAATCATCTGTTTTTGCAGAATTTATAGCTTCGTCAAGTGGGATTGGCTATCAGCTTAGTCGTGCTAATTCGATGATGGCAACTGATCGACTTTTTGCCTGGACTATAATTTTAGTTTTATTTATGCTATTTGTAGAGTATTATTTATTGGAAAAGCTAAAAAAGTATGTCAGTAGGTGGAAAAATGAATGAAGATCAGCCAATATTGGAGTTAAAAAATATCACTAAGTCATTTCAGGATTTAAATGTACTTAAAGATTTGAATCTTAAAATTAATCAGGGAGAAATTTGTTGTTTGCTTGGCCCTTCAGGTAGTGGCAAGACAACTCTTTTTAGGATAGCATCTGGCTTAGCGGAGGCAGATTCTGGTCATATAATAAAAAATAATAATCCGCGTTTTGCTTATGTATTTCAATCACCAAGGCTTTTGCCCTGGAAAAGTGCCGAAGAAAACTTGATTTTTGTACAAAAAAATTATGGCTTAGAGTCTGAAAACAAATTGAGAGATTTACTTTTTAGATTATCAGGACTTGAAAAATTTAAGACAGCTTATCCTCATGAATTATCTGGAGGTATGCAGCAGAGATTAGAATTGATCAGAGCCTTTGCAGTCAAGCCTGATTTAATATTTTTAGATGAGCCATTTAAGTCTTTAGATATGAAAACTATAATGAACTTAAGAAAATTAATTACTTTGATTCAGGCTGAAACTGAAATCACTTTATTTTTGATAACCCATGATCCTGAAGAAGCTCTTTTGCTTGCTGATAGAATATATATTATGGCAGCCGAAAATTCAGGTATTATAAAAGAAATTAAGGTTAAACAGCCAAGGGAGAAGAGGAAAATTTCTGATCCTGAATTATATCAGCAATTAGAAAATATTATGGAGATTTTTAGTGATTTAGTTTCAGATTTAGAAGATGCAGGCGAAGAAATTAAAAAAATATTTTAATTTGTGAACCTCTCCACCTAAATTAAGAGCTTTAGTTGGGTTTTCTCGAGTAGATTTTTGATAAATATTAAAAATTATAATCAATTAAATATTTTATTTTCTGATGTAATAATAAGAAAAGGGTGGTTATATGACTTCGAAAATAGGCATTGCACTTTCCGGGGGTGGAGTTAAAGGTTTTGCTCATTTAGGTGTGCTCAAAGCTTTAGCAGAAAAGGGGATTGAACCAGACATATTAGCTGGGGTTAGTGCTGGTGCGATTGTTGGATCTTTTATTGCTGCTGGTAAAAAGCCTGCAGAAGTAATGGAATTAATTAATGAGAGTGATTTTTTCGATTTTGCTAAACTAAGTTTACCTAAAAAGGGGATTTTTACTTTAGAAAATATGACTGAAAACTTAGCAAAATCACTTGGGATTAAAACTTTTGAAGAGTTAAAAATTCCTTTCTATGTTGGAGTAGCAAATATAGAAAAAGCGAAGATGGAATATTTTAATCAGGGTGATTTAATAAAAATTATTCAGGCTTCTTCTTCAATTCCAGTATTGTTTTCTCCTGTTGAAATTAATGGAGAGCTATATGTTGATGGGGGTTTGTTTGAAAATTTGCCGGTAAATCCTCTACTCGATAAATGTGATAAGTTGATAGCTGTTAATGTTATGCCTGTGAATCTTGATGAAAAATTAGAAAATATAACTGATATTGCTATCCGAACTTTTCAGCTGAAAACAGCAGTAAATGCTGCAGAATTGAAGGCAAAAGCTGATATTTATATTGAGCCAACTGGAGTTGAAAAATACAATATTTTAAACACTAAATACAGCCAGGAACTTTTTGATTTGGGTTATAATTACTGTAAAAATTTAGAGATAGAAATTTAAACTTCAAGATTTAAGATTTATTTAAGACTGCAAAACATTATAATTAATTTTTAATAGAGCATATTTTAACATCTAATTTTTGAAGATATTATTATAATTTAAAAATAATTATTAAATCAAAAGTGGGGGGGTTAATAATGCTAACAAAGAAAATTTTGAATGCGGTTTTTAAAAGAGTTGATGGTCAGAAGTTTGAAATAGAATACTGGGATGGAGAAACTAAGGTTTTTAATTCAGAATTAAAATCAAAAACTGCTTTTAAACTTATCTTTTTGGAAAAATTAAGTTTAAATGAGATTAGAAAAAGTCCTCAACTGAAAATGGCTGAAGCTTATATGGAAGGCAAAGTCAATTTTGAGGGAGATATAAAAAAGCTAATTGAGACAGCTGGTCAGAATGTTTTTGGGCTTAAAGAGGAAATTGAAAAACATAAAATCGATAAAGTTTTGGATTTTCAAAAGTCTGATTCCCCAGCTGAAGAGGAAGAGGGAGTTAGAGATCATTATGACATCGGGAATGATTTTTTTAAACTCTGGCAGGATGATACAATGACTTATTCTTGTGCCTATTTTAAAAGTGAAGATGATGAACTAAAAAAAGCACAGCTACAGAAAATTGATCATGTTTTAGCAAAATTAGATTTAAAAGCAGGGGAAAGACTGCTTGATATTGGTTGTGGTTGGGGGTCACTTGCTTTAAGAGCAGCAGAAAAATATGATGTTGAAGTTATGGGAATTACTTTGAGTAAGGAACAAGAAATAGAAGCTAAAAAACGCGCTGCTCAATCTGGACTTGCAGATAAAATTGAAATTAGAAGACAGGATTATAGAAATTTAGCTGAAGAAAATGAGCATTTCGATAAAATAATAAGTGTAGGAATGTTTGAACATGTAGGTAAAGAAAATATTCCAATCTATTTTGAAGTCATTGATAAATTATTAAAAAATAGGGGTTTATCACTACTGCATTCGATTACTCATTTAAAAGAACAACCAACCCATCCTTGGCTGCAAAAATATATTTTTCCTTGGGGCTATATACCATCATTTAGAGAAATAGTCTGGGAACTGCCGGAACATAATTTTCATCTTTTAGATGCCGAAGATATAGGGTACCACTATTCTCTGACAGCAGAAAGATGGCTGGATAATTATGAGAAGGTAAGTCAAGAGGTAAAAGATAAATTTGATGAGCACTTTTATAGAATGTGGAGAACATTTTTATTGGGGGCTGTTTTTACATTTCGCTATGCTTCAACTTCAGTTCATCAAATTCTTTTTTCAAAAGGAAAAAATACTGAACTACCTCTGACCAGAGAATATATTTATCAAAATAATTGAGGTTTATATTAATTTGTTTGGATTTTTAGATTCGATTTTTAAATTTTACCTTTGTAAATTTATAAAATAGTGACTTAAGGAGTTGATAAAGTGTCAGATAAAAAATGTGAATTAGCAGTTATCGGAAGTGGACCTGGAGGATATGTGGCGGCTTTAAGAGCAGGTCAACTTGGTTTAGATACAGTTTTAATTGAAAAAGAACTACTTGGTGGAACCTGCTTGAATTGGGGCTGTATACCAACAAAAGCATTTGTTCGCTCTGCTGAAGTTTTTTCTGATATTCAGAATGCTAGAGATTTTGGCATTAATGTTGAAAAAGTAGAAGTTGATTTTCCGGCTGTAGTTAAAAGAAAAGACAAAATAGTTAATAGATTAGTTAGAGGAATTGAGCATCTATTAGAAAGGGAAGGAATTGAACAAATAGAGGGTAAAGCTTCTTTCGTTGATCAAAAAACACTTAAAATTCAAAAAGATGATAAAGTGATTGAACTTGAAGCGGAAAATATTATTATTGCTACAGGCTCAGAAGCGTCAACTTTGCCAATTTCAGGTGCAGATTTAGATGGCATTTTAGACAGCAGGTCTGCTTTAGATTTAGATGAACTTCCAGAATCAATGGTAGTAGTTGGTGGAGGAATCATCGGGATGGAATTTGCTTTCATTTTCCGTAATTTTGGAGTTGATGTGACAGTTATTGAGTATTTAGATCAGCTTGTTAGTGGAGTTGATTCAGAAATTGCTTCAGAATTAAATCGTTCGGCTAGACGCCGCAGAATTAGTGTCAAGACTTCTTCAGAAGTAAAAGAAATAAAAAAGAATGACTCAGGTTATGAAGTGATTTATCAGAAAAAGAATAAAGAAAAATCTGTAAAAGCAGAAAAAATATTAATGGCTGTGGGGCGAAAACCATATATCGATGGTTTGAAGCTTGAAAACACAGCAGTTAAATTTGAATCTAAAAGAAACTCAATTCAGGTAAATAAAAAGATGGAAACAAATGCAAAAGGAATTTATGCTGTTGGAGATGTTACTGATAAAAAACTTTTAGCTCATGTTGCATCTAAGCAGGGGATTATTGCTGTGGAAAATATTTGTGGAATGAATAAAGAAATGAGTTATGATGCTGTGCCTGGAGCTATTTTTACTTCACCAGAAATTGGGACAGTTGGTTTAACAGAAGCAGAAGCTAAGGCTAAAGGAATTGAATATAAGGTATCTACATTCCCTTTTTCAGCCAGCGGTAAAGTAATGGCTATGGGTGAAAGAGAAGGTAAAGTTAAATTGATTGTTGAAAAAGAAAGTGAAAAAATTATTGGAGCTGCTTTAATTGGAATTGAAGCAAGTGACTTAATTGCTGAATTAACTTTAGCAGTAAATCTTTCTTTGACTGCAAAAGATCTGAGAAATACAATTTATGCACATCCAACAACTGCAGAAGTGATTCATGAAGCAGCTTTAGGGCTTGAAGATGGAGCGATTCATGCTTAAATAAGACCATGAATAATTAACAAAGGACTCTTAAATTTTAAAAGAAGTTCCCTAATATAATAGGCTTTATCGGCTTTTTTACTAACTAGTAAAAATTTGACTTAGAGAGAAAAAAATTGTATAATAATTATTAAGAGTGACTAAAGATTTTCTATTAAATTTATATTAAAATTGAGTTTAAAAAATTAAAGGGAGGTCAGATTTATGAGCGAATATCATGAACCAGAAGAAAAATTAACGGAAGAAGCAATGGAGTATCATCGTATTATTAAGAGTGTAATGGAGGAGTTAGAAGCGGTTGATTGGTATAATCAGAGGGCTGTGGCAACTAATGATCCTGATGTTCAAGCTATTGTTGAACATAATCGTGATGAAGAAATTGAGCATGCATGTATGGGATTAGAATGGTTACGCCGTAATAACCCTGTCTGGGATGAAATGTTAAGAACTTTCCTTTTTACAACAGCAAAAATAACAGAAGTTGAAGAAGAGGGTGAAGGTGAAGAAGGGGCAGAAGAAGCTCCTGCTTCAAAAGGATCTCTTGGTTTAGGTAATATGAGAGGAGGAGAATAAATGGATATTTTAAAACGTGGATTAGCACCATTTGCAGCAGAAGCCTGGAATTTTTTAGATGAAGAGGCAACTGATGTTTTAAGTCAGAAATTAAAAGCTCGTAAAGAGGTGGATTTTCTAGGTCCCAAAGGATTAGAACTATCTTCAATTAATACTGGTCGTTTTAGCCCTGTAGGTATCGAAGATGTTGAAGGAGTAACTTACTCAACAAGAGAAGTACTTCCACTGGTAGAAATTAAAGTTCCTTTTACTATGAAGCTTAGTGAAATCGAGGCTTTAGCTCGTGGAGCAGAAGATGTAGATACAGCTGAATTAGTTGAAGCTGCTTCTAAGGTAGCTAAGGCAGAAAACAAGGCTGTATTTTATGGTCTTGACGAAGTCAACATTAAAGGAATTGTTGAAGCTTCAGAACATGAAGAAGTAAGCGTTTCTGGTGGCGAAAAAGAACTAATTGCTGGATTACTTAAAGCACTTAACTTATTTGAAGAAAATAGTGTCGGTGGTACTAAGAGATTACTTTTAGGTCCTGAACTTTATTCTCTACTCTACGAATTAGATGATAAAGGTTATCCATTAAAGAGAAAAGTTGAGGAAATGGTTGACAGTGGTACTATATTAGTACCAGATCTTGGAAATAGAGGTCTTTTAATTTCAGAACGAGGTGGAGACTTTGAACTAACAGTTGGTCAGGACATTTCACTTGGCTTTAGCGAAAGAAAAGGCGATGAGGTAGAATTATTCTTCCTTGAAACATTTACTTTTAGAGTTAATGGCCCAGAGGCTGCTGTAGTATTAAAATAAAACTTGCATAAATTAATTATAAATCACCGTCTGCTTTTAGTAGGCGGTATTTTTTTTTGCATTAAAACAAACATTTGTTTGAAAAGATTATCTTTTTATAGTATAATTGAAATAGTATAATTAAATTAGATAGTTTCAAATATACTGAAGCATTAATTTCTAGTTAATATATTTTAATAATGAAGGAAAGTGAGAATATGGAGCTACAGAAAAAGCTTGAAATTTTAAGCGATGCAGCTAAATATGATGTTTCTTGTTCTTCCAGTGGCAGTAGCGGCCGTGGTAATAGTTCTAGTCTAGGGAATACTAAAGCAAGTGGAATTTGTCACAGCTGGACTGATGATGGTCGCTGTGTTTCTCTGCTTAAAATTCTCTTTACAAATTACTGTATTTACGACTGTCAGTACTGTGTAAATCGGGCCAGCAATGATCGTCCGCGGGCTTCTTTTACACCAGAAGAAGTAGCTCAGCTAACTATAGATTTTTATAAACGCAATTATATTGAGGGACTATTTTTAAGTTCTGCAGTAAATAGAGATCCAGACTGGACTATGGAACAGCTTTTAAAAACAGTGCAGTTGCTCAGGAACAAACATAATTACCAGGGATATATTCATTTAAAAGCAATTCCAGGAGCCGATTTTAAATTAATTTATCAGGCCGGACTTCTTGTAGACCGGATGAGTATAAATATTGAGCTGCCGAGTGAGAGAAGTCTGGAAAAGTTGGCTCCACAGAAGAAAAAAGCAGGTATTTTAGCTCCGATGAAAGGAATCGGAGAAGGAATAGAAAATAATATAGTCGAGCGAAAAAAGTATAAGCTAAAAGATAAATTTGTACCAGCAGGTCAATCAACTCAATTAATAGTGGGGGCTAGTCCAGAATCAGACAGACAGATAATTTCTCTTTCAGAAGGATTATATGATCATTTTAATTTAAAACGAGTGTATTATTCTGCCTATTTACCTGTCAATAACTCCTCATTGTTACCTGCTTTACCCGGGCCTCCACTAAAAAGAGAGCATCGTCTTTATCAGGCCGACTGGCTTTTACGTTTTTATGGCTTTAAAGCAGGTGAGCTATTGACTCCTGGCAGAGAAAACTTTGATTTAAAAATTGATCCCAAAGCCGATTGGGCACTTCACAACTTAGATCAGTTTCCGGTCGAAGTAAATACTGCTGATTATGAGATGTTACTCAGAGTTCCGGGGATCGGACCTCGTTCAGCTGCTAAAATAGTCAAGGCCAGAAGAGAAACAAATTTAACTCATTATAATTTAAAGAAAATGCGAATTGTTTTAAAAAGGGCCAATTTTTTTATTACCTGCAGCGGTAAATATGCAGCTGCAGTGCCTTTTGAAAGTGCTGTGATTTATAATCGGCTGGCAGAAAAAGAAAATCTGCAGCTTTCCCTGTTTTCAAATAATTCTACCAGTGATCAGGGTTGGAAATTAGATAATGTATAATAAAAAAGAGGTTAGATGTTTATGAAAAACAAAAATAATCAAAGTGGAAAAAAAGTTTATATTTATGATGGAAGTTATCAAGGACTGCTGACAGCTTTATATCAAGCCTTTAAGCAGAGAGAAGTTCCAGTTAAAATTGTAGCTGAGTCTAATTTTAGAAATGATCTTTTTTATCAGCGAGAGGAAATAATAACTGATTCAGACCAAGCTCATTTTTTCAGTCAGCAGATCAAAAAAAATATCTCAGCTCAGGCATTAAATAATATTTTCCACGCCTATTTATCAGAGATAGAGAAAATAGAACTTTATATTTTCCGATATTTATTTACTGGTTTTAAAGCTGGGAAAAAAATTGATGAATATTTAACAAAAGAATATGTGAGAAAGGTTCAGGATTTAGCTCATAAAGTAAAACACGAAAGTCATCGGCTTAAAGGACTAATTCGGTTACAGGAAGCAGCAGATAATAAATATTTTGCAGCAGTTGAACCAGATTATAAAATTTTAATTTTATTGGCACCTCACTTTAAAAATAGATTTCCAACCATGGATTGGATTATACAAGATAAGAGAAGAGAGGAAGCTATTATTTTTTCAGCGGCAGAGAAAGAATGGTTATTAATTGATTTAAAAAAAGAATTTGAGCCTGAACTATCTGCCAAAGAAAAAGAGGTGCAGGATCTTTGGCGTGCCTTTTTTTCTGCTGTCAGCATCCAAAATCGAAGTAATCCAAGAACGCAACAGCAGTTTATGCCAAAGAAATACTGGAAATATTTAATTGAGCGACCCGGTAGCAGCAAAAGATTTAAATCAAAATAGTATTTACATTCGGAAAATATAATTATATCATTATAAGTAGTAATGAAAATTAATTAAATAAATTAGGATGATTAAAATGCAGAAAAAAATTATGGCTGTTTTTGGTACCAGACCGGAAGCAATAAAAATGGCACCTCTTATGAAATCACTGCAGAAAAACAAAAATTATAAGTTAATAATTACTGTTACAGCTCAGCATAGAGAAATGTTGGACCAGGTGATGGATCTTTTTCAGCTTGAAGCAGATTATGATCTAGATATAATGAAGGATAGGCAGACATTAAGTGGTCTTTCGGCCAGAATAATAACAAAACTGGACGAAATTTTGGCGGATGAGAGCCCTGATCTTTTATTAGTTCATGGCGACACATCTTCTACATTTATAGGAGCTTTGACTTCTTTTTATCATCAAATCAAAATTGCGCATGTAGAAGCAGGTTTAAGAACTCATAATAAATATTCACCTTTTCCTGAAGAAATTAACAGACAGCTGACTGGTGTACTGGCTGATTTAAACTTCGCTCCAACTAAGAGAGCTAAAGAAAATTTATTGCTGGAAAATACAAATCCCAAAAAAGTATTTGTGACGGGAAATACTGTGATAGATGCTCTGCTTTCTGTGGTAGATGAGAATTATAAATTTGAAAACAGGCTGCTCCAAAAATTAGATTTTAAGAATAAAAAGGTGATTTTACTTACAACTCACCGTCGAGAAAATTTAGGAGAACCTATGGAGAATATTTTTACAGCGGTTCAGCAATTAACTGAAGAAATAAATGATTTAGAAGTTGTTTTTCCTGTGCATTTAAATCCTGTAATTAGAGAGCTAAGCAAAAAAATGTTTACTAACAATTCGCAGGTGCATTTAATAGAACCATTAGATTATCTTCCATTTGCAAATCTAATGGCAAGAAGTGAGCTAGTATTAACAGATTCTGGTGGAATACAGGAAGAGGCTCCATCTCTGGGTAAGCCTGTTTTAGTTTTAAGAGATACAACAGAGAGACCAGAAGCAGTTGAGGCAGGTACAGTATTAAAAGTTGGGACCAATACTCAAAAAATTTACCAACAAAGCTTAAAGCTATTAACTGATACTGAGGAATATAAAAAAAGAGCAGCAGCAGTTAATCCATATGGTGATGGCAGAGCGGTTGAAAGAATAATTAAGGCTATTGATTTTTATTTTGGGACCAACAAACTTAGACCTGATGATTTTGAGGTTTAATAAGAAATAATGTATAATGTTAATTAGAAAATGCGAGAAATTTTAGATGATTCTAAGTTAAAATGAATTTAGCTGGAAGCTTCTTTGCTCAATAATGATAACTATTCTTTTTATTAGATTAATCTAAATTTTATTATATTCGGGGCAAAATATTTCCAATCTGAAGCAGGATTTACCAGTTATATATTGAATAAGATATATTAAGGGAAAGAAAATTAATCTAGTTTTTTGAAACTAAAAAAAGAAATTTTCATTTTGAAAAAGGAGGTAATAAGATTGGATTTTAATATTGTAATTGCTGGAGAAGCAGGTCAGGGTTTAAAAACAGTTGAAGCAATGCTGACCAAAACTTTTTCTCGTCATGGTTATTACTTATTCAGCACTAAAGATTATATGTCAAGAGTTAGAGGTGGACATAACTTTATGCAGATTAGAATAAGTGATGAAAAGATTGAAGGTCCAGATGAAGGAATAGATTTATTATTAGCTCTAAATGAAGAGAGTGTAGAAATTCATCGATCAGAAATTAATGAAGATGGTACAATTTTATCTGAGATAGAATCAGATGATGATAATATGGTTTATATTGATGCTAAGGGTGTGGCAAAAGAGGTTAATCCTAGAGCAGTCAATACTGTTTTTGTTGGAGCTGCTTTTAAAATAATGGGCTTAGCAACTGAAGAAGCCGAAGAGGCGGTTAAGGAACATTTTGCTAAAAAAGAATCAGTGATAGATGACAATTTAACACTATTAAAAGAAGGATATGAGGCTGTTGATCAGCTTTATAATCTTAAAGATCTAGGTAAAAAAGATGATAAGATGGTGATTGATGGTAATAGTGCTGTTGGTTTAGGTGCATTATTAGCCGGGTTAAGTTATTATGCTGCTTATCCGATGTCACCTTCTACAGGTATTTTGCATTATGTTGCTTCCAAACAGGAAGAATTAGAAATAGTAGTCGAGCAAGCTGAAGATGAAATCGCTGCTATTAACATGGCACTTGGTGGTACTTATAGTGGTCTGCGTTCAATGACAGGTACTTCAGGTGGTGGATTAGCATTAATGGCTGAAGGTATTGGTCTGGCTGGAGTTGCTGAGATTCCAATTGTTATTGCAGATGTACAGCGTCCAGGTCCTGCTACAGGATTGCCAACAAGAACAGGACAGGGAGACCTATTATTTGCAATTAATATTGCTCAGGATGAATTCCCACTAATGGTTTTAGCGCCAAAAGATCAAGAAGATGCAGTTTATCAAACATTTAGAGCTTTTAATCTAGCTGATAAATATCAGTTACCAGTTATTATTTTATCTGACCAATTTATTGGTGATGGTTCGAAAACTATTGATGAAATTGATATAAGTGATCTGGAGATTGAAAGACATTTAGCCAATCCAGATGAAATAGAAGGCGAATATAAGCGCTATAAATATACTGAAGATGGAATATCACCTCGTGCTTATCCTGGTCAGCTTGAGGGTAACATTGTTTTATCTGACAGTGATGAACATGATGAATATGCTCATATTGTTGAAGATGCTGAAACTAGAAATAAAATGGTAGAAAAGAGAAGTAAAAAAATCAAGAAGTTAATAGCAGAAGATCTTATTGAGCCAGAGTATACAGGTCCAGAAAATCCAGATTATATATTAGTTGGCTGGGGATCAACTGCTGGCCCGCTAAGAGAAGGAAGAGAAAAGCTTTCTGATGAATATAAAGTTGGACATTTAGCCTTTAATGATGTTTGGCCGCTGCCAACAAAAACAATAGAAGACAAAGCTGCAGCTGGAGCAAAATTAGTCTATGTAGAAAACAATTCGGGAGCTCAATTTGATAGATTAGTTAGAAGTGAGACTGGTATTAAAGCAAATTATAACATTTTAAAAGATGATGGTCGTCCTTTCTCTGGTCAGGAAATCTATAGAAGATTTAAAGAAGAGGTGAGCAAATAATGGTAGATAAAAGTGTTTATCAGGCTGATCGCGAAACCGCCTGGTGTCCAGGTTGTGGAAACTTTCCTTTAAGGACTGCTCTTGCAGAATCTTTATCTGAAATGGACTTAAAACCAGAAGATATAACTATGTTCACTGGAATTGGACAGGCAGCGAAAATTCCTCATTATATTAAAGTTAATGGTTTTAATGGATTACATGGACGCTCAATACCGCCTGCGATTGCAATGAGAGTTGCTAATCCCAAAATGACAGTTATTGTAGAATCAGGTGATGGCTGTACTTACGGTGAAGGTGGAAATCATATTCTGCATAATATTAGGCGTAATCTAGACATTGTGCATCTTGTTCATGATAACCAAATTTATGGATTAACTAAGGGTCAAGCATCACCAACAAGTGTGGAAGAATTAAGAACTCCAGTCCAAACACATGGAGTTAATGCTGAACCCTTTAACCCAGTTCGTTTTGCTGTGGGGATGAAAGCCAGTTTTGTTGCTCGTAGTACTGTTGGTGATCGTGAACATTTGAAAGAAATGATAAAGGAAGCAAAAAAACACAAAGGTTATGCTTTAATTGATATTTTTCAACCCTGTGTTTCTTTTAATAAAATCAATACTTATCAGTGGTATAACAAAAGGGTATATAAGTTAGAAGATCATGATCCTACTGATTATGCTGCAGCAATGAAAGTTGCAGATGAATTTGGAGATAAAATTCCTATTGGAATTATTTATAGAGAAGATAAGCCAACCTTTAGAGATAGAATTCCTTATTTAAAAGATAAAGGATTGGTTGATCGTGATGTAAAAGTAGAGGATATGGAATATTTAATTAAAGAGTTTAAATAAAAGTTATTTTTAGTTAATATTCTAATTTGAGAAATCTTTAAAAATTAATTTAAGGAGGCTTATAATAATGAATATTTTTGATTTCGCAATTGATTTTGAGATTGAAAACCGTAAATTATATGAAGAATTTGCTGAAAAAACAGGTAATAAAGATTTAAAAGGTGTGTTTCTAGAATTGGCTGAGGAAGAGAAAAAACATGAAAATATTGTGAGGCAGCTAAAAGAAAATAAAAAAGCTGATAATGTAGAAGCTGGCATTCTTCCAAAAGCAAAAAAAGTACTAGAAAAAATTGCTAATGATTTACCTGAAGGTTCTGAAGGTGTATTTGTAGATGAGCAGATTGATGTTTACAAAAAGGCTATAGATATTGAAACAAAAAGTTATGAGTTTTATGAAGAAAAAGCTGAAGAAAGTGATTCTGAAGAAGTTAAAAAAGCCTTTAAACGTTTAGCAGAAGAAGAAAAAAAACATGAGAGAATTATAGGTAATATTATTGAGCTGGTAAATCGTCCAAACACCTGGCTTGAAGACGCTGAATGGTACCACCTAGAAGATTATTAAAATAACAAAAAATAAAATTGAAAACCTTATAATTAAGCAGATTCAATAACACCAACCACATCTGCAGCTGGAATTTATTATAAATATGAGTTTAGTTTACTGAACCTGTATTTGTTAATTGAAAGTGTAAAGTTGAAGGACTCTAAAAATCTATCAATAGATATAGAGTTTGTAAGCGTAAAACCAATTAATCTCCTGCTGCAGATGTTTTATTTTATAGATATTTTTATGAAAATAAATAATTTTTATTATTATTTGTGATTTATCTCTTAACTTATGTGATATAAATCATAGAACAATAATTTAAAAGTTATATAATTATACTTGAGTTAAGAACTTATAATTTAAGTTTCAAATTGAATTACAGTTATATATAACTGTAAAAGTATAATTATTTTAAGAGGAGGAATAATTATGTCCATGTTTTGTTATCAGTGTCAGGAAACTGCGAAAAATGAGGGTTGTACAGTAAAAGGTGTCTGTGGTAAAGATGCAGATGTTGCAAACCTACAGGATTTATTAGTATTTGTACTTAAAGGAATTTCGGTTTATGCAGAAAAAGCTAAAGAGGAAGGTCTTGATCTTTCTGATAAGACAGCTCCATTTATTATGGAAGGTCTATTTGCTACAATTACTAATGCTAACTTTGATGCTGAAAGATTTGAAGATTTAATTGATGAGGCTTTTGAACTTAGAGATGAAGTTCAGGAGAAATTTGAGAAAGTTTATAAAGAAAATCACGGTGAAGAATTCAGTGGTGAACTACCAGAACATGCTACCTGGTATAGTGATGATATTAGTGATTATTATGATAAAGGTACTGATGTTGGGGTTTTAGAAACTGAAGATGTAGATGTTAGATCACTTCGTGAGCTTGCTACATATGGTCTTAAAGGTATTGCAGCTTACGGTGATCATGCTAGAGTCTTAGGTAAGCAGAAAGATGAGATTGATAGATTTGCTCAAAAATGTCTGGCTGCAACTACAGATGACAGCATGAGTGTTGATGATTTAGTAGGATTAGTTATGGAAACTGGTGAGATGTCAGTAGAAACAATGGCTCTCTTAGATGAAGCTAATACTTCTACTTATGGTCATCCAGAGCCAACTGATGTAAATATTGGTGTTCGTGATAACCCAGGTATTTTAATTAGTGGACATGACCTAAAAGATATGGAAGAGTTATTAGAGCAGACAGAGGGTACAGGAGTAGATGTTTATACTCATAGTGAGATGCTGCCTGCTAACTCTTACCCTGCATTTAAAAAGTATGATCACTTTGTTGGTAATTATGGTAACTCATGGTGGAAGCAGGACAAAGAATTTGAAACATTTAATGGTCCTATCTTAATGACAACAAATTGTATTACACCTGTTAAAGATTCTTATAAAGATCGTATCTTTACAACTGGTATGGCAGGATATCCAGAAGTTACACATATTCCTGATCGTAAAGAAGGAGAAAGCAAAGATTTCTCTGAAATTATTGAATTGGCTAAAACCTGTGATTCTCCAGTTCAGTTAGAAGAAGGTACAATTCCTGGTGGTTATGCTCGTAATACAGTTATGAGTGTTGCTGATAAGGTAATTGAAGCTGTAGAAAACGGCGATATTGGACGCTTTGTAGTAATGGGTGGTTGTGATGGCCGCTTCAATTCTAGAGAGTATTTCACAGATGTGGCTAAAGAATTACCTGAAGATGCAGTTATTCTAACATCTGGTTGTGCTAAGTACCGCTACAACAAACTTGACTTAGGAGATATTGGTGGAATCCCTAGAGTATTAGACGCAGGTCAGTGTAATGACTCTTATTCCTTAGCTTATATAGCTTTACAGCTAAAAGAAGCTATGGGTGTAGATGATATTAATGATCTACCAATTTCTTATGATATAGCCTGGTATGAGCAGAAAGCTGTATGTGTATTACTTGCACTTCTTTCTCTAGGAGTCAAAGGAATCCGTCTTGGACCTACACTTCCAGCATTTGTTTCCGAAAATGTGCTTAATGTATTAGTTGATAAGTTTGATATTAAGCCAACCGGTGATGCTAAAGAAGATGTAGCAGCTATTATGGCTGGTGAGTAAAATATTTCTAGGTACCCGGTACCTGGATATAAATGTAAATATATAAAATTAAGATCTGTCTGCATTATGTAGGCAGGTCTTTTTTATTTTTAAAAGAATTTAACTTATGTGATATATGTTATAGAGCTGCTTTAAAATTAATGTCATAATTAAAACATAGTAAATTACTCAAGTTTAAATATAAATTATATAAGGAGGCAGCAAAAATGACTGCAGCAACTAGAAAAGAAGAATTAAAAAATATATTAGAAAAATTAAATAGTGGTGAAGCAACAGAAGAGGTAAAAAAAGAGGCACAGGAGTTAATTGAAAGTATAAGTGCTAAAGAACTATCAGAGGCTGAACAGGAATTAATTAATGATGGACTGGAGGAAACAGAACTCAGACATCTCTGCACTGCCCATATTGAAGCAATGGCAGAGGAATTAGAGAAGTTAAAAACTGATGTTCCTGTAGGGCATCCCTTAAGTACTTTGATTGCTGAACACGAAGAGATTTTGAAAATTTTAGATCGACTTGATGATGTAAATAAAGAAATTCAGAAATTAGAAGAGTTTGATCAGGAAAATCCGGTATTTGAAGAATTAAAAGAAATAGGAGCTAAATTACTGGATACTGAAAAGCACCATACTCGAGAAGAAGAAACACTTTTTCCTGAGGTTGATAAAAGTGGTGTTACCGGTCCAACAAGAATTATGAGGATGGAACATGATGATCTTTGGCCTCACAAGGAAGAAATAATGAAGTTAGCAGAAAATGCTGCTGATATGAATTTCGATAGATTTAAAGAAAAATTAAAAATGAATTCTGAGTATGTTGTTGTAACCCTGAGGGATCATATTTTTAAAGAGAATAATATTCTTTATCCAACTGCTAAAGATGTTATTGAAAAAAGTAAGTGGGAAGAAATAAAGGCTAAGAGTGATCAGATTGGTTATTGCAGTTTTACTCCGAAGGTAGAAATTAGTAATTACAATTAAATATTAAAATCCCCCATCAGCTTTGCAGCTGTGGGGGAATTTTTGATTGGACGAGTTTATAACTTTAATAAGGCTAATTAAACTATTCAACTTTGAATTTAGAAATCATATTTTTTATATTATCTGACATCTCTGATAATCTATGTGCAGCTGACACAATTTCCTCAGTTGAAGCTATCTGTTCTTCACTAGAAGCAGCTACTTCTTCAGCGTTACTTGCAGCTTCATCACTAACTGCTGCAACATTATTTATCATATTATTTACGTCTTCACTAATATTAGACATTTCCATTGTTTCTGTATCAATTTCCTTAATTAACCTACTTAATTGAGTGACTGCAGCTTCTATATTATTAAATACTTCACCAGTGTCTTCAATTACTTCTACACTATTATTAACTGCCTCTTCAGTTCCATCCATTTTTTGAACTGCATTACTAACTCCTGCTTGAATTTTATCTATTAATTTAGAAATGTTATCTGTGGCTGCTGCTGATTCTTCAGCCAGCTGCCTAATTTCATCGGCTACAACAGAAAAACCTCGACCAGCTTCACCAGCTCTAGCAGCTTCAATGGCAGCATTTAAGGCTAAAAGATTTGTTTGTTGTGATATATTATTGATTAATTGAACTATATTTCCAATTTCTTCTGATAAATCACCAAGATTGTTGATGGTTACTCCTATTTCTGCAGAATTATCCTTGACTTTATTAACCTGTCTAATAGAGCTCTGCATTGATTCAGTACCAGTGTCAACATTTTTGATGACCTGACTTGAAGATTGGTCCATATCTTTTGATTTTTTTCTAGTTGTATTTATTTGAGAAATTAATTGATTTAAGTTTCTGCTTGTTTCAGTAATTTGTGCTGACTGTTCTTCAGCACCAGAGGCAACATTTTCAATTGCTCCCCCAACTTGTTCGGCAGCTCTTTCTACTTCTTGGCCGGATGATGCCAATTCCTCACTTTGAGCACTTAACTCACTTATTTCCATCTGGATCTCAGTCAGCATTTCTTTTTGTGATTCAGCAGTTTTATTATATGCCTGAGCAAGTTTTCCAATTTCATCTTTGCTTTTCATATTCATCCGATAAGTTAAATCTCCATTTGCCATTTTATTCATCCCAACTAATACTTTATTTATATTTTTAGAAATGTAGCGAGAGATAAAGATAATTATCAGTGTAAAAATAAATACAGCTATTAATATGAAAATAATAAGTGATGTAGATATATTACTTATAATAGTTTCTAACTCACTTTTAACTTCACTAACTTGACCGTTAATGATTCCTTCATAAGTTCCGGCACCAATAAAATATTCTGTACCATCAATTGGAGCAACATAACTAATTTTATTCTCAGCTTCTCCTGTATCTGGATTGGCATAAATATAATCAACATATCCACCACCTTTATCAGCTTTTTCTGCTAAAGAACGAACTATGTATTTATCATTTGCATCTTTAAGATCCCAACGGTTAGTCCCTTCAATTTCCGGCGATGGTGGAAGAGAAATAGTATTCCCTTCATTATCATAGATAAAGAAATAACCGATTTCACCAAAACCTATATTTTGATTATAATCTTTAATAATTTCCTGTAAACTTCCTTGATTTAAATCACTGTTTGAATTACTCAATTCTCCTAAAAATTGTGATGCAGTTTCTGTAGCATTTTTAATTCTTTCTTTTTCTAAATTTAGAAGATGCTTGCTAACAGTATTTGTGTTTTCTTCACGTAAATTGTTAAATTGTTGGTTAAAAAAGTATCCCATTATCAATATCAAAACTAAAAAACTTAGTCCAATTACTAAAAATATTTTTTTAGCAATATTCAAATCTTTAAAAAACATTTAATTTCCTCCCTGTTTTGATTAATAGCACGAAATTTGTTGAAAAAAGTAAAAAGTTTAAATTATTGTATCATATAAGTTTGGAAATAAAAATATAGTTAGTAATTATTATAAATTATAAATAAAACAAATATAAAATAATAATTTATGTATAACTTTTTATTTTATCTATTTTATAAATTATAATTTTTTTGCGTGATGTTTTTATTAATTCTTCACTTTCAAACTGTCCTAAAACTCTAGAAACTGTTTCTCTACTGCTGCCTATCATACTTGCAAGTTCCTGCTGGGTTAAAGAAATATCTAAAATTACTTTTTCTTTTTTCTTTTTTCCATATTTTTCAGCTAAAAAGATTAATAAACCTGCAACCCTGGCAGAACTATCTTTTAATGCAAGATCTCTAACGTTTTGTTGAGCTCTTCGGAGACGGCCGCTCATTTCTCTTAGTAATTTTAATCCAATTGAAGGATGTTTTAAGATCAAGTTTTCTAATTCTGATTGATCAAAAACAATTACATTAGTATCTGTCATAGTAATTGCTGAAGCTGGATAATTCCCTTTATCAAAAGCAACTATTTCTGCAATAATATCATTATCACTAAAAATATTTAAAATTTGTTCATCACCATTTTTAATCATCTTAGTCAATTTAACCTGACCTTCTTTAATAATGAAAAATTTATCTCCAGATTCTCCTTCAAAAAATATATATTCTCCTTTTTTGAATTTCTTATTTACAGCAATAGCGTCTATTAATTCTAGTTCTTTGTCTGTAAGTAAACTAAAAAAAGGAATTTCTTTAACAATACTCATTTATAGTCACCTCATTTTTATATTCTATTTCTATAATAAGCAATAAAGAATGAAAAATCAAGTTATTTACTCAACTTTAAAACGAAAGTAAAATTGAAATATTAAAAAAGTTTATTTGAGTGAGATATGTCACAGATTAAAGTTGAGAAAAATGCTAAACTTTAAATAGTCAAGAAAAGTTGCTTTAAAAAAGCAGTTAAAATATAATATTGATAATTTGATTTACTTGTACCTAATTCGCTTGTGCCTGGTACTAATAGTTACGAAAAAAATAACGATTGAATAAGCTAGTATTTAGAAGATAAACTTAATTTAAAGAAGGAGTGTTGTTAAAGTGAAAAGTAGAATTGATGTTAATAAAAATTTATTTGAGATAACTGAAGAATACCCAGTAGTTATTTCCGTACTGGTTAATAAAGGGTTTAATCAATTAGATGATGAAACTAAAAGAAAAGTTTTTGGTAAACAGGTGACTTTAAAACAAGCTGCTGGACTTAAAGATTTAGATTTAGATAAATTGCTTGAATTAATGGAAGCAGAAATAGGAAAAAATTCTTCTAAGAAAAGTAACGGCGAAAAAATAAAAATATCAGGTTCTTTACCATGTCCTGTAAAAATTCCTATGACCGAGGAATTAGAAAAAGCTGCTGCAGAACTTGAGTATGAGGTTGAGCTTGATCTTAAATCAGCTTCTCAAGGCTTGGAATGGCTGCAGGATGGTTTTGAAGAAATACAAACTGAAGCTGGACTTTCAGATATTTTTATTTCAGCTGGATTTGATCTTTTCTTTGACAAAAATTTGATGGATAGATTTCGTCGTCAGGATGTTTTTAAAGATGCAACAGGTATAACAGAATTAAATTCTGATTTCATTGACGCAGATGTAGATCTTTTAGATCCTGAAGGAGATTATTCAGTTTTAAGTATTGTACCTGCAGTGTTTTTGGTAAATGAAGAAGAATTAGATGGCAGAAAAATACCTAGAAGTTGGGAAGAAATTCTAAGTGAAGAATTTGCAAATAGTGTTAGTTTGCCTGTCAGCGATTTTGATCTCTTTAATGCTATTTTATTAAATATCTACAAAGCTTATGGAAGAGAAGGAATCCAGAAACTTGGTCGCTCCATGAAAAAAGCACTTCATCCATCACAGATGGTTAAAGATGGCGGCCGTAAAGCTGATGATCAACCAGCAATTACAATAATGCCCTATTTCTTTACCAGAATGGCGAAGCGTTTTCCACATATGGAATTTGTCTGGCCGGAAGATGGAGCTATTGTGTCTCCAATTTTTATGTTAACTAAAAAATCAAAAAATAAGAAGATGCAGCCATTAATTGATTTAATGGCATCTGAAAAAATGGGTAAAATCCTGGCTGAACAGGGATTATTCCCGAGTGTGCTGCCAGAAGTTGATAATGGGCTACCTAAAAATGCTCAATTTATGTGGCCTGGATGGGATTTCTTAAGAGGAGAAAACCCAGGAGAACTATTGAGAGATTTAGAAGCAGAATTTAATAAATCAGTGGAGGTGGCTGCAGTATGAATTTAGTAACATTTTCTGGTCCTCCTTCTTCAGGCAAGACCGCTGTTATCTTAAAAACAATTGAAGCAATACAACAAAGAGATTTAAAAGTTGGAGTAGTTAAATTTGACTGTTTATATACAGATGATGATGAGCTTTATCGTAAAGCAGGAATACCTGTTAAAAAGGGTTTATCAGGCTCACTTTGTCCCGACCATTATTTTGTCAGTAATATTGAAGAGGTTGTGCAGTGGGGTAAGGAAAGAGATTTAGATTTATTAATAACAGAAAGTGCTGGTTTATGTAACCGTTGTTCACCATATATTAAAGATATTAAAGCTATTTGTGTTATTGATAACTTAAGTGGAATAAATACTCCTAAAAAAATTGGTCCTATGTTAAAAACAGCTGATATAGTTGTTATTACAAAGGGCGATATTGTTTCGCAGGCAGAAAGAGAAGTTTTTGCTTCCAGAGTTAGTACAGTTAATCCTGATGCCATGGTAATGAATGTAAATGGTCTTACCGGTCAGGGAGCTTTTGAATTTTCAACTTTACTTTATGATGAAGAAGATAATATAGATACTGTGACCGGTAAAAAACTAAGATTTTCAATGCCTTCTGCTATGTGTTCTTATTGTCTTGGTGAAACCAGAATTGGAGAAGAACATCAGTTAGGTAATGTTAGAAAAATAGAACTGGGTGATGAATAATGATAAATAAAGATAAATTAAAAAATTCAAGTATTAATGATATACTGGACGAATATCCTTATACTGAAAGTTTTTTTGAAGGTCAAAAATTAGAAGTAGATGATGCAGACAAAAGCTTAAGAGAAATTTTTGCAGATTTAACTGTGGAAGAAATGGAAGATGTAGTTTTTGATGTAGATCAGTTTGCAGCCAGTCTTGCTTCTCATATTAGAAATATGCAGGAATTTTTAGGTGAAAATGATTCAATAGTTGGAACTCTATCTATTTTAGCTGGTAAGGATAAAGATGGAATACGAGAAAATTACGATAAGCTTGATATTAAAAGTGGAGAAATTATCTCTATTGTAGGACCAACTGGTTCAGGTAAAAGTAGACTTTTAGCAGATATTGAGTGGACTGCGCAGGGCGATACTCCAACTGAAAGAAAAATTCTAATTAATGATGAGGTTCCGGATAAAAAATGGCGTTTTACCGGTGGTAAAAAACTTGTAGCACAGCTTTCTCAAAATATGAATTTTGTAATGGATCTTTCAGTTATGGAATTTTTAAATTTACATGCAGAAAGCCGCTTGATTGACAATCAAGAAGATGTTGTGGAAAGAATTTTTAAAGAAGCTAATCAGCTTGCTGGAGAGCAGTTCAGCAGAGAAGCACAAATTACCAGTTTGAGTGGGGGACAGTCAAGAGCTTTAATGATTGCAGATACAGCAATTTTAAGTTCATCTCCAATTATATTAATTGATGAAATAGAAAATGCAGGTATCAATCGTGAAAAAGCACTTGAACTTTTGGTGGGAGAAGAAAAAGTAGTTCTGATGGCTACACATGATCCCATTCTGGCCCTAATGGGTGATAAAAGAATTATTATTAATAATGGCGGAATTAAAGACATAATTGATACAACTGGTGAAGAAAAAGAATTAATGCAAGAACTAAAAGTTTTAGATAAAGTATTAACCGATCTTAGAGAAGATTTACGTTATGGTAAAAATTTGTCAAAAATTAGCGATGAGTTAGCTGAAGTTAAAACTGCATAAGAATTAAAAGCTATGCGAAAATAATATATTAGAAATTTATTAGATAATTAATCAGAGTGAATCTGAGATATATTGACATCCCGAAATTGTTTAAATTCCAATGTTTCGGGATGTCTTTTAATAAATTTTAACTTTTTAGTTTTTGACATTGCTAAATTCACCATTAAAAGAGCTTTTATTTTCAATTGATTTTTCTAATTTTAAATTGAACTTTTTCATTAAATTTATAATTTCCTTTTTTTTCATTCCATGACTTTCTTTGGTCGGCTCTTTAATATATAACTTACCATCTTTTTTTAATTTTTTGGCTATGACTTCTACTATTTCTTGCCTTGCTTGAGGATTAATATCATGAATTACATAATATATATAAATAATATCAAAATTATCATTTTGTATCTCAGCTCTTCTTATATCATCATTAATAAAATCAACTTTTTTATAATCCTTGAGTCTTTTTTTAGCCAAATTCGACCAATAGTTAGATGGTTCAAGACAAATAAGAGAACCTTCATCATTTATATTTTTTAACACACATTTCGCTAGATTTCCACTTCCAGATCCAAAATCTAAAATATTTTCATCCCCTTCAATATTTATAAAACTCAAAAAATGACGATAAAAAAACCAAGCAAAGTATTTCATAATAGTTTTATCAACTAATTTTTCCAGCCAGTGAGGATTTTCAAAATCATATTGATTAAAATCATTTTTTTTCATTTATAATTCCACCTTTTTTTAACTTTAATATTTAAATTTCTTGAAATGTATTTATATAACCTGAAAGAAAATAATAGACCGCTATTGCTATTAATATAAAGGGAATCAGATTTATTTCAATAAAAATTGCAGTAAATGCAGCCAGGATTACTATTGATAACTTTTCTAAATTAAACTGGAAGATTAATTCTTTTGTTTGGAAAGTTTTATTATCAGCTATAATTTTTTGATAATGAAAATCATAACTTCTATTTAAAATAGCATGTAGGCTGGCTGTAATTAATATTAAAAGGTAAAGATAAACTGAATTAAAAATAAATTCATTATAGATTAAAACTGCAGCAGTTATTTTAGTTACTCCTAAGAGAAACTTGGAGACGACCATTATATTTTTTAGTTCCATTTTTTGCAGTAGAAATTCCATTTTTTTAGAGCTTAGATAAAATACTAAAACAAAAAAAATAAAGAGTAGAGCAAGTTTAAGCAGCGTAATATTTAGGTTTAAGAGGTAATAAATTAGAGAGCTGATAAATAGATAAATGCTGAAATTAAGTAAAATAGAACCAAAGCAATTAAAATTTAATGATTTTTGATTAAGAGTCATTTTAAAACCTCCTTGTTTGTTGTGTGATGCTAACCTAAATTCAAGTATTTAGATGAGCATCTAAATTATAACTAAAAAAATTAAATTAGATTATTTACTGCCTTTAAAACAGCTGTTTTAAATTTATTTTTATTTAACTTAAAATATAGTTTATTATTTTCTTTCTGAGCCTGAATAATATTGTTCATTAATAATTTGCTTACATGATGAGAAATTGTAGCATTAGTTAAATTCAGCTGTTCAGCTAGTTCATTTCCATACATTGTTTTTTCAGCTAAAAGTGAAATAATATTCAGCCTGGTTTCATCAGCTAGAGCCTTGAAAATCTCAAGACTGCCTAATAGACCTTCTTCGTCGGCAGCAAATATTTCAGGGAAACGAAAACCGATTAAATAGAAACTATCACCGTTGTCTAAAGTGCTGTTTAAAATTCTTGTTTCATAAAAATAAGAGAAAGCAATATAATTCTGTTCCCCAGCCAGTGGATCATCAATTAGTTTACTTAATATATTTTCCAGGTATTTGGTGCCATAGCGGTTGAGGTTTTCCTGGTAATTATCATTTATATTTTCTAATTTATCCTTTATCCAGTCCAGATCACTGCTGAATATATTTTTATAATACCACTCTAAAAGCTCAATGAACTCATTTTTCATTGCCTCAGGCTCAAAGTAAAACTGCAATAAATTCCATTTTTGAGCAGAAGAAAAATTAAGCTTTTCATTAACAAATTTTGCAGCTTTTTTTTCATTTGCAATTAAACTTTTTACTTTTAATAAATCTAGTTTTTCAGAGGAGGAAGGTCCATAACCTGATTCAGTAAATTTTTTTAAGAAATCAACAGCTTCTTTTTCTTTTAAATGTTGCAAGTAGTCTTCAATGTTCTCTACTTCAAGCTTTGGTATTTCTGAAATAAGGCAGAGACCAAAATAGCTTTCCTCATTAAAATATTTTGCAATCATTTCTCTTTTGGATTGTGGAATTTTTACCATTGTTTCTGCAGCCCAATTAACTATTTCTTTATCAAGTTTAATTTCTTTTTTCAATTCTAAGTCTTCCAATTTAATTATTTTATCATTTTTGAGACGAAAAAGGCTTAAAAACAATTCATAGATTACTGATTTATCAAGTTTATAATTTTTGCTACTCATAATAACCAACTCCTTTAAATTAACTTCTAATTATAGTATAATTAGATAAACATCTAAAGTCAAGCGGTTTTTTAAAAAATTTAAGAATTGTTTTTAAATAACTTTCATTTCTTAACAGTAGAGGATATAATATAATTAGCAGTAAAGATTATTGATTTAAGTCAGGAGGTATTAAATTGAAGATAACTTATCTTGACGGCAAAAGACTTTATTATGCTTTTTTATCGGGAGCAAAGGAAGTTATTGCCAATAAAAAAGAATTAAATAGAATTAATCTTTTTCCAGTTGCTGATGGAGATACAGGTAGCAACCTTACTAGAACTTTAAGTGTAGTAAAAAATGAGGCTATAAAGGATAATTCTTTAACTATTACCCTTAATTCTATGGGGGAGGCAGCTCTTAAAGGAGCAATTGGAAATTCTGGAATTATCTTTGCCCAATTTATTAATGGCTTGAAAAACAGCATAGAACTGGAAGACAGTATTAATGTTAATAAATTTGTTCAGGCAGTAGATTATGCTGTTAATTACACTTATCAGGGTATAAGTAATCCAGTAGAAGGAACCATTTTAACAGTAATGAAAGACTGGGCTGAATCCTTGAAATTTTTACAAACTAAGAGCACTGATTTTGCAGAAGTAATGGAAGAATCACTGGAGACTGCCGCTGCTTCTCTTAAAAAAACTAAAACTCAACTTAAAGTTTTAAAAGAGGCTGATGTTGTTGATTCGGGGGCTCAAGCATTTGTGCTTTTTTTAGAAGGAATTGTTGATTTTATAAAAAGAGGTAATCTGAATGATTTAAGTATAGAAAGAACAACACAAATTGATAGTATTACTGAAAAAGAAATTGGAAAAGAAGAAAAAATAGAGTTTAGATATTGCACTGAAGCGTATATCTCAAATTTGGAAGTTGAAATTGACGAATTAAGAGCAGATATTGATGATTTAGGAGATTCTTTAATTGCTGCAGGTGATAAAGGAAAAATGAGGGTTCATATCCATACGAATAATCCAGCAGAACTTTTTAACAGATTAAATAAGTATTCTGATATTCTGGATCAAAAGGCTGATGATATGAAGCTGCAGCAGGCAGTTAAATATAATAGAAAACATAAAATTGCAATTTTAACTGATTCAATTGCTGATCTACCGTCCAAATATCGAGATCAACATCAGATTCATTTACTACCTCTAAATATTTTAGTTGATGGCACAAATTATTTGGATAAATTAACTATAGATAGTAAGAACTTTTTTGATATTATAGATGAGGCGGAAGAATATCCTTCATCTGCCCAGCCAGCTATTAAAAAAGTTGAGGATAAATTAAATTATCTGGTAGAACATTATGAATCTATTATTGTAATTACAGTTTCTTCTAAGATGAGTGGAACTTATGACAGTATAATTAAGGCTGTTGAAAATCTTAGCTCAGAAAACAGAGATTTTAAAATTGAGGTTATTGATTCTAAAACTAACTCAGGTGCTGAGGGATTATTTGTGATGGAGGCAGCTGAGCAGCTGGAGTTAGGTAAGAGTTTTGCTGAAACAGTTGAATATTTAAAATCCATTAGAGAAAATATATATATTTATGTTAGTGTTAGTGATTTTAAGTATATGGTTCGTGGGGGAAGAGTTAGTCCTTTAAAAGGAAAAATGGCTGGTTTTTTAAACTTAAAACCAATAATTTCAATTGATCGAGAAGGAAATGGGGTTGCCTTTTCTACCGCCTTCAGTAAAAAAGGGAATTATAAAAAAATGGTCTCAATTTTGGAGAAACATAAAAGAAACAAAGGAATTAAAAGATTTGCAGTTGTTCATGGGGATGATTTAAAAAGAGCTAAAAGGTATAAAAATTCTTTTAGTGAATTATTAAATATAGAGGCTGATTTTTTGGAGTCTATTTCACCAATAGTAGCAATGAATGCAGGGAGAGGCAGTACAGCTGTCGCATTAATAGAAGAAAATTAAGGGGCTGTTAAAATGTTGAATTCACTATATTTTCAATTATTTATTTTAGTTTTGCTTTATTTTTCTTTGTTTTTTGTTATAGCTGTTTTGAAAAAAGATAATTCTATTGTCGATATTGGTTGGGGATTGGGTTATGTTTATACAGCTAATATGGCACTTTATTTAACAAATAATTATAATTTACGTTCTTTTATCATTACTTTTATTGTAACAATCTGGGGTTTAAGATTAAGCTACCATATTTTTAAAAGAAATATGGGTAAAGGTGAAGATTTTCGTTATGCAAAATGGAGAGAAAATTGGGATCACTTTTATTTAACCTCTTTTTTAAGAGTTTTTATGTTACAGGGAGTTCTTTTATTTATAATCTCTACTCCGATTATTAAAATTATAGCTGCTCCTTATCAGGGGTTAAAAATTATCGATTTTATTGGACTTCTTCTTTGGGGGATTGGTTTTGCTTTTGAAACTGCAGCCGATAAGCAGCTAAAAGAATATAAATCTAAACCTAAATCTGAAAAAGATGGTCATGTACTTAAATCTGGAGTTTGGAAATATACACGCCATCCAAACTATTTCGGTGATGCTCTAGTCTGGTGGGGTTTTTATACAATTGCTCTTGCAGTAAGTGGTGGCTGGATATTTATTTTTAGTCCTATTATTATGACCTTATTACTTCGATTTGTTTCTGGAGTTCCACTTTTAGAAAAACGTTATGCTGATGATGAGGAATATCAAAAATATGCTGAAAAAACTAATATATTTTTTCCCTGGTTTCCAAAAGAATAGAGATAAAAACAGGAGGAATTTGTTTTGAGAAATTTTGAAAAACCAAATCTGATTTTAAGTAAATGTTTAGAATACTGTAACTGTCGTTATAATGGAGATAAAATTCCTGATAAATTTGTTCGAAAATTAGAAAAACATGTAAACTATATTAAAATTTGTCCTGAAGTTGAGATGGGGCTGGGAGTTCCTCGTAATTCTGTTCGTTTGATTAAAAGCAACGATGAGTATCGCTTGGTGGATTCAATGACAGGAGAAGACCATACAGCAAAGATGGATAATTATATTAAGGAACTTACTTCAAAATTAAATGAGGAGGAGATTGAAGGGTTTATCGCTAAGACCAGATCACCATCTTGTGGGAGCAATGATTCAAAGGTTTATCCTAAAGCTGGAAAAGTACCCGCACTAGGTGAGAAGAGAGCGGGATATTTTACAGATAACTTATCAAAAATTTTCCCTTCCTTAGTAATAGAAAATGAAGGTAGAATTAAAAACTTCAAATTAAGAGAGAATTTTTTGATCAAAATCTTTATGCTGGCCGATCTGCGTTCTGTAATTGAGAATGGAAAAATCAAAGAACTTATTGATTTTCACAGCAATAATAAATATTTAATTATGTCATATAATCAAGCTGGCTTAAATAAACTTGGAAGAATAGTTGCAGCTCATGAAAAAGGAAGAACTAAAGAAACTATGAGGAAATATCGGGAGGAAATTATTAAGACTTTAAGTCTTTTACCTGATACAGGGAAAAGAGTTAACATGTTGCAGCACATTTTTGGTTATGTTTCTTCAGATATTAGCCGTGAGGAAAGAGAATATTTTTTAGAAACTCTTAAAGATTTTAGAGAAGCAAAGGTTCCGTTTTCACTACCGCTGGCTCTTCTTAGATCCTGGGTAATTAGATTTAAAGTAGAATATTTGATGAGCCAAACCATTTTTTCACCTTTTCCAGATGGGCTTATTGATTTAAGCGATTCAGGTAATGGTAGGCTTTAAATAATCCCTCACTTTAAAGTGAGGGATTAAATTTTAGGATTCAAGGTCTTCATTAATAGCAGATTGTATATCTTGAGATTTAATTTGAGACTCTGTATATAATTCAGCAACTATATTTAAGTGATCATTTAATTTTTCTATAAAATAGAGCAATAAATCAACACTTGATTTGTGATATTTATGGAAGAAATTTATTATTTTTTGGCGAGGAAAAGATATCAGAACTAGGGGTTCAATTGCTTTGACATCTCCTCGATAAATATTATTTGTTTTCGAGATTAAAGAGGTTAACCCAAAAAAATCTCCGCTTTTCATTTCTGCTAAAACTACTTCTTCTTGATTTTCATTTTTGTTTTCATTGTACTCTGTTATTTTCGCTCTTCCGGATAGTATAATGTAAAGAGTGTTATCAGGTTCTCCGTGTTTAATTACCAGATCATCAGGTTCAAAGGTTTTTGTTTCTGATATTTTCATTAGTGCTTCTTTTTCTTCATAGTTTAACTTTTGGAAAATTTCTAATTCTTTTAATTTCAAGTTTTTAATTTCGGTAGAATCTTTAAGAACTTCTTTATTAGTGGATTCTTCTGGACATAATTGACTTTGTGTAAAAATTTGCCGTAACTCATAAAATTCTTCTCTGGCAAAATTCAATAAATTTCGCCATTTTTTTTGTGTTTTAAGATATTCTTTAAAAACATTTTTGGAGGGTACGGCATCATATTTTGAGATATAAATATTTTTTATTGCACCTTTAGCATTCTCAACTTTATTTTCAGTTAGATAATCAAGAGCAAGAATTAAATTTGTTTTAGTTACCTTATCTTCCAGATCTTTTTTCATAAATTCTCCTGGATAAGGGTCAAAATCTTCTGGTTCAATTTCAATCATATTTGGTCGTTCTTCCTGGCTTTCAATTTTGGCTTTTTCATAAAAAAACCTGTAAATATCCTGTCTCAAACGTTTCCAGACAGCATGATGTTTTCGTGGAGGTAAATGTTTAATAGCAAGTTTATTATCTAAAAAGAAATTAAAGCCAAACATTTTAGCATTAATTAGATAATCAATATCTTCGCCGCGAGTCATTTCTGGATCAAAAGGAACTATACTAAAAAGATTGCGGTGGATTACCATTAAACCTCCAAAAGCAAAAGGGGTTTTTTTAAGTCGGGGTTCACTGCCAATTATTTTATCAAAGGCTCTTGTTTTACTACCAAATCGATTCCAAAAAGTCATCCAGGGCTCAATTTCTACATCATCATAATATTCATTTTTGCGGTTTAAATAATAACCGGCAACTCCATCTACTGTCTGACCATAAAGTCTTCCTCCTATAAATTCTTCCGCTTTATCCATAAATTCAGGATCTTCAAAAACTTCATCGTCATCAATTAAAACTGCTGTATCAGCTTCCATAATATAAGCAGTATATAGACAAATATTGCGGACATTAGAATAACCTCTTAAAGAAAGAAGATCAGTATTGAGATTTGATTGTTTTTGATAAATATTTTTTGCAGCTTGGAGTTGATTATCTCCTATTAAATATGTTTTTACAGATGGACATTTTTTAGTAACTATTTCTTTTGCCCGTTGGTAGGCCTCATCTATTAATTCGGGAGTAGTTACAGCTACTAATATAATTAATTCAAAATCTTTATTTTTTATTATTTTTAAACTTTCAAGAGTTCTGGCAAGCGTTCCATCTTGGTCAATCGGGGTTGGATGATCATAAATTGCATCACCCATCTGCCAACCTGTTTCACTGTCACGTCCCCAGTATGTTGGGATTACCATTATTGTTTTCATTTAAGATTCCTCCCTAGAAAGTACGGAGTTATAAACCGAAAGAACCTCATCTATTACCCGAGCCCAGGAAAATTTATCTAATGCATATTTTGCTGCTGTTTTACCCTTTTTTTCTTTATCATTATTCTTGAGAGCCAAAATAATTTTTTTAGCTAGATCATCCGCATCATTCATCTTAAAAAGTCTGCCTACGTCTTGATTAATAAAATCAGGTAATCCACCAGCTTTAGAAGCAATAACTGGTGTCCCACAAGCAAGAGCTTCAACTGCAACCAGTCCAAAAGGTTCGACTCTCGAAGGAACAATTGATAGATCGGCACTGCTGTAAAAAGCAGGTAGTTCTTTTTGGGGTAGATTTCCCAGAAAATAAAGATTTTTAAGATTTAGATTTTCAGCTTGTTTTTTTAAGTCCTCTAACAATTCTCCATGACCAATAATTAGTGTCATAATACCTGGGAATTCTTTTTCGTATTTTTGGGCAGCTTTAATTAAAAGATCGATACCTTTAAAGTCTGTAAGTTTGCCAACAAAAGTAATTAGGTGTTCTGGATTTTCTTTTATCTTGGGGAGATATTTTTGAATTAGTTTTAGTCTATCTATTTCTAGCGGTTTAAATAAAGTATCATCAACACCATTGAGTATTTTGATAAGTTTATTATCTTCAATGAAATAATATTTTTTTACATCCTGGTTTACTTGATCGGAAATTGTAATTATTTTTTCAGCTCCGGCAGCTCCTTTAAGAGCAATCTGTCGGTAACGTTTGTCTTTTTTATATCCTTTTATATCTGTTCCGTGCGCTGTGATAACATATGGAATATCAGTCTGCAAAGCAGCATAGGGGGCAACCCAAAGGTGCTGACAGTGAATTATATCTGGTTTAAATTTTTCGCTTTCAGTTTTAATAACTTTGTTAAATTTATTTAAATAATCGTTCATTTCTTGTCTAGTTAATTTGTAAAATTGATTATTGCTTTTAGGATGTGTTGTAAAACAGGGAAAATTATAATCAACTATTGTTTCTATGGGAAACTGATAATTATCATTTATTTCATTGTCTACAACAACTGCTTTAACCTGATGTCCTTTATCAATTAATCGCTGAGCAATATTTTTAGTATAAACACCACTTCCTGAGCCTTCAAGAGGAAAATGATTGATAAGTAAAACTTTCATTATTTTTTGCTCCTTTCAATAATCTTATCAGTAACAGAGTTCCAATTCTTTGATAAATTTTCATAGTTTTCTACCATTTGATCCAACTGCAGCCAGGCTGCAGAGAAAATGTTAGGTAAAAGATTAAAGTCATCATTTTTTGTATATTTTGCCAGTAGAGGTGCACCTATTTTTAAAGCATTTTTTTGAGTTTTATAACGTTTTTTAAATTTTTCTCTGCTAATCAGATTCTTTTCTTTTAAATACCAGTTTAAAAATGGATTTCTGCCCAGCCAGCCGGTACAGGCATAAAATAGACGTTTCTGAACATTTTCATCTCTAATATCAGGCTTTTTAGGGAAATTACCATAAAGATCATGGAAGATAAGAGTGTCTATATCAATGATTTGGTGTTTTTTGTCAGGAACTTCTAATCCTAAAAGCGTATCTTCCCCTCTACCTAAATAAAAGATACCATTATAAATATAGCTTGTAGAATAATAAGGGGAGATTTTTTTAATATAACTTAAATCTAGAGCATGATTCCCCCCCAGTATTTTATTTGTTTTTCTGATCTGATTTTGTTTTGGATTAGCAAGAGATAAATTATTCTCCAGATTTTTGACCCTCTTATAAGCTTTTCTTTTTTGTAGACCTGTAAGCAGTTTTTTAACTCCTTTAAATTCTAAGGGAGGAATTATATAATAACCAGAATAATCACTTGTTGTAATAACGACATTTTCTTTTTTTAAATAAGACAAATGTCTACCAAAAAAATTAATGGTTTTGGTTCTGCCGTCAGCAGACATAAGAAGACTGGGATTAACATCAGTGTCTATAAAAAAAAGATAGTCGAGCTTGGGTTCGGTAATAAGAGCTTTTAATAATACTAAATTACGTCTTTTGCCATATGGTATTAATTTATGATAATCAAACTCTGGGGTTCTAAGAAAAAAATCAATTTCTTTTTTGCTTAAACCGAAATTTTTTAATTCATTTCTAAATTCAGGATCATAGTTTAATTGGACTAAATCTACATCTACTGTTTGTTTTAATCTTTCCAAAACTTCACTTTTATATCCATGAGAATAACAAATAATTAATTTATCTAATTTATATCCATATGCCCTAGCATTAGCAATGAAATTAATAAAAGGATGGATAGAATTAATATAATTTGTGATAGCTCCTAGAGCAATTTTTTTCATTTTATCCCCCTTTTATGATTATAAAAAGCAAAATGGAAATTATTTTTTTGCAAGATAGCGGTAAATTATGTCTTCGACAGTTATAATACCAACTAAATTTTTTTTATCATTTACTACAGGCAAACCACTAATTTGATGTTCAGCCATAATTTGAGCTGCTTCTTTAATTGTTTGATTTTTGTTTATTAAAATCAAATTCTCACTCATGAAATCCTTAATTGGGGTTTCTCTTTCATGTTCTATCATCAGATCTCCATCGGTGACTATTCCAATCAATTTTTTATCTTTTACAACCAGCAATCTACCTATATTGTGGTAGGAGAGAAGACGGGTAGCTTCTTTAACATCACTTTTTATATCAATAGTTATTGGATCTTTTGTCATAATTTCTTTAACTTTCATTATTTTAAGCCTCCTTAATCTTGATTATAAAATTTTCTTAATATTTATATAATTCTTGCTAAAACAAAAAAACCCTCTTTTTGAAAAGAGGGTTCACAAAATTAATCAATTATTCCCAGTTAGTATGGAAAGTACCTTTTTCATCCCGACGCTGATAAGTGTGGGCCCCAAAGAAATCACGTTGGGCCTGAATTAAGTTAGCAGGCAGTTCCTCAGATTTTAAGCTGTTAAAGTAATCAAGTGCTGAATGAATAGCAGTTAGTGGAACTCCTGATTGAGCTGCAGTCGATATTAACTCTGTAAGTTGATTGGCCTTAACATTGAGTTGATCTTTAAACTGTTCAGTTGTAATTAATGTATTTAAATTCATATTATCGGCAAAGGCCTGCTGTATTGGTTCTAAGAGACCGGAACGAATGATGCAGCCATCCTCCCAGATGCGCGCTATTTCTTTATAATTTAAATTATAATTATATTCTTCAGAAGCAGTTTTTAAAAGCTTAAAGCCTTCTGCATAAGCAATTACTGAAGCAAAATATAAAGCTGATTTAAGCTGAGATAATATTTCTTTTTTATCAACTAAAGCTCTGCTGCTTTTATCAAATTGGGCAGCATTTTCAACTCTTTCTTGTTTGATGGATGAGACCAAGCGGGCATTAACTCCAGCGTTAATTGTTGGAATTGCAGTACCAAGATCTAGAGCACTCTGTACACTCCATTTACCTGTTCCCTTATGTTTTGCTTTGTCAAGAATTAAGTCAATTAACTTCTTGCCAGTTTTAGGGTCATTTTTTTTCATGATTTTAGCTGTGATTTCAACCAAATAAGAGTCCAATTCCTGATTCCATTCGGCAAAAACATCTCCCATTTCGTCCGGTTTTAATTGAAGCACTTTGCGGAGATAGTCATAAATTTCAGCTAAAATTTCCATTATTCCATATTCAATACCGTTATGAATCATTTTAACATAATGACCGGCAGATTTAGGGCCTAAATAACTGACACAGGCTCCTTTATCAGTTTTTGCGGCAGCGTCTTTAAGAATATCAGCAACTTCAGCATAGGCTTCTTTAGTTCCACCAGGCATAATTGAAGGTCCATGCAAAGCTCCATATTCACCACCACTAATGCCGACTCCAAGATAACGGATACCTTTTTCTTCTAAATTCTTTAATCTTCTATTTGTATCTTCAAAGTGAGAATTACCACCATCTATTATAATATCATCTTTGCTTAAATAAGGTAAAAGACTATCAATGACCAGGTCAACTGGCTTACCGGCTTTAATCATCAACATAATTTTGCGGGGCTTTGCCAGAGAAGAAATAAAATCTTCCAATCCATAGGCTGCCTTTATTTCTTGCTTATCCACTTTATTTTTTATAAAATCTTTTGTTTTACTTTCAGTTCGATTATAGACGGAAATTGAATGATTCCTGGCAATGTTGAGAGCTAAATTTTGTCCCATTACCGAAAGTCCAATTAAGCCAATTTCATATTTTTTCATATTTAATTACCTCCCAGTATAATTTAAATCAAACTTATTTATATAATTTTAGCATAGTTTCAATTTCTCCATTTTCGAATAAATAAGCTCTGCCAGGCAAACCATCACTGTCAGAAATTTTTAGCAGTGAAAGCAGCAATATATAATTTCCTTCTGGAACTTGATTTAATCTTAAACCTTCCAGGATCATTATTTTTTCGCCAAGTAGTTTTTTATGTGTTGGATGATCTGATTGAGCCCTTTCAATTCCATTAGTATCTATTCCAACTCCTTTAATATTTTTGTTTATCAAATACTCAGCACCACTTTCTGCTAAATAAACAAATTTTTCTGGAGTTTTTTCTAAAAAACCTGGCTTAGAATTTTTAGTTTTTAAAATAACAAAAGAATTATTTTTAATTTCATATTCTTTTAAATCATCTGCAGTTATTTTTTCATCAAGATCAGTCAAATTAAGTAGTTGAGACTGGTAAAATGGATTTTCAGCAAAAAATAAATTGGCATTATCTCCGTCTTCCAACATATGAAGAGGTGCATCAACATGAGTACCAGTGTGGACATTCATCTGAATTTCAGATTCGTGGGCATCGCCCTGACTAAAATCCCTAACCGTCGTTAATCTTGGCCTGATCTCATCTTTACCTTTATAAACTAACATATCTTTTCTTATTGTCATTGAAATATCAAACATTAAAATCCCCCTTTAAAACAAAAGTTTTAAAATTTTGCCCAGATTTATATTTTATTTATTGTTATCTAACCATTTTCTTCCATCATTTTCAAGCAGCTGATCCGCTGCTTTAGGTCCTTTTGATAAGGCTGGATATTTATGAAGATTTATATTTTCTTCTGCATATTTTTCCTGAATTTTGTCAATGAATTTCCAGGAATAAGAAACTTCCTTCCAGCTGGTAAACAAAGTTTTATCACCAGAAATCATATCATAAATTAGGACTTCATAATTTTCTGGTGAATTAAAAAATTGCTGACAACTTTGACAAAATTCCATTTCAACTGGGACAATTTTATTATTACTGGCCGGTTTCCGGGTATTAAATCTTAAAGAAATGCCTTCTTCGGGTTGTATCTTGATCAATAACAAATTATTGTCCAATTTATTTTGGTCAAGATAGGCAGGATGAAAACTATCTTTAAACTCGATTGCAATTCCAGCTTCTTTTTTATTTAATCTCTTTCCTGATTTGAGATAAATTGGAACATCACGCCACCGTTCATTATTTAAAAACAATTTAAGTGCCATAAAGGTTGCTGTTTCTGATTGAGAGTCAATTTCTTTTTCCTCTCGATAAGATTTTATTTTTTCTCCATCAACAATGTTTGAAATATATTGCCCTCTAACAATATGGTTATCAATATTACTTAAATCATTATCAGCAAGTTCTTTAAAGACTTCTACTTTTTTATTTGAAATTTCTTCAGCACTCAAATTTTCAGGTTCTTCCATAGCAATCAAGGATAATACTTGAAGAATATGATTTTGAAACATATCTTTAATGACTCCAGCATCATCATAATATTTTCCTCGATCTTTAACTCCTTCAGACTCATTTAAATAAATTTGTATATTATCAATATGATCTTTATTCCAAAGTGCTCTAAAAATAGGGTTGCTTAATCTAATTACCATTATATTCTGAATCATTTCTTTACCTAAATAATGATCTATTCTAAAGATGTTTTTTTCTGAGAAAATACTGCTAAGTGTATCATTTAATTTTTTGGCTGATTTAAAATCATGGCCAAAAGGTTTTTCAATTACTAGACGAGATTCATTATTTTCTAATTTTATCTCTAATAGATTAAACTTTTCTATTTTTTTTGCTATTTCTGCAAAAAATTTAGGTGCAGTAGCGAGGTAAAAAATTCTATTAGCAACTTTTTCTTTTTTTGATTTATTTTTTAAATATTTTCGAAGATTTTTAAAATCATTTTCATCTTTAAATGAAAGTTGAAAATAATCTATATGCTCAGTTAGAAACCGCCAAACTTTATCATCTATTTTTTCTTTTTTATTAATCAATGAATTATATAAAGCATCTAAATAAGCATTTTTGTTATCATAACGTCTTCCAGTAGCAACTATTGTGAATTTATCTGGCAAAGAATCTTTGGCTGCTAAATTATAAAAAGCTGGTATAATTTTATTGTGAGCTAAATCTCCAGTTCCTCCAAATAAAATAAACTGAAAATTGTTTTGGATATTTTTATCATCTGGATTTTTGTAAAGCTCATCTATAGTCTTATCCACTTAAAACACCTCCGTGTCTAAAGTTAACATATTTACTCAAGTATTACTGTAATTAGATTAACATTTAATATCCCAGTTCCTCTCCAACTAGAATTACTTTTATTCTTTCTTCGGGATGAGAAAAACGAGTAATTACCGTATGTGAGCAGATAGTATCATCCACATGACACTTGGTGCAGTATCCGATTCTAGTACATGGTGTATCTGTATCCAACCTAATAGCATTGGCCGGACCGGCCTGGTTGTTTGCCCTTTTAATAGCACTTTCTTCATCAGCTGCAACCTTATTCATTCCAGCAACAATAATTACATTTTTAGGACCATACATTAATGCAGCAAGGCGGTTGCCAGTGCCATCTATATTTACTAGTTTTCCGGTTTGAGTAATTGCATTAGAGCTCATTAAATAATAATCTGCATTAAGTGCCTGGTGATAAATTTTTTCTTTTTCTGCCGATGTTTTAGCTGTTGCTCTATCTAATAACTTATAATTACCAGATTTTAATTCGTCAAATATTCCAATATCTTTTAAAGTCATTGATCCCCCCCAGGAGATTGAAGAATTTTCTTCAATCAGGTCAATAATTTTATTTTTTGCCTCTTCAGAGTCTTTAACATAATAGCCCTCAATATTTCTTTTCTTAAATCCTTTAATCACATTTTCAGCCTTTACTTTGTAATAATCTTTTTTATTAGTCATTAGTATTCTCCTTTCAAATTTTATTTTATTCCTTATTAATATTAATTAAACAAAATATTGTAATTACCTGCTTAACTTGATTATTTATTAAAACAGTGGAAAAATATCTTGAAATCTGCTATTATTATAGATATGTTGGCTTTAAATTTTAATCTGATAATAGATTAATCTTTAAATTTTAAAATCAAAGACCTTTGATCGGGTCTTTTTATATGTTATTTTCAAATTTTTCAATTTTCAGATAGAAAGTTAAAAAATGAGGTGGTAATTTTGTTTGCACAAAATAATAAGCTTCTATTTTCTTTTTTTATGCTTATAATTTTTATAATTGTTTTACCGATGACTGTTGAGGCAGAAAATATTCAAGAAAAAGTAATGCAAAACGAAGAAATTACTATAGCTTATGTGCCGAGATCGCTTGACAATCCAATTTTTCTAGATGCTTTTGAACATGCACAGGAAAAAGCTATTGATCTTGGGATCAATATTGAATGGGTGGCTCCTTTTACCTATAATGCTAAAGAGCAAATAAAAATCATAGAGAGTTTAATTAGCAGAAAGGTAGATGGAATGGTAGTTAGTGTTAATAACACTCCAGATTATATTAAGGTGATTAATAAGGCAGTAGAGAATGGGATTGCAGTTGCAACTTTTGATGCTGATGCACCTGACAGCAAAAGGCTTTTCCACATTGGTATTAATAATTATGAAGCGGGAAAAGTTACTGCTGAAGGGCTGCTTGAAGTTTTAGAAGCTAAAAATATCGACTATAAAAATCAGAATAAACAGTTAGATACTATGATCATGACAGGTGTTAGAGGCGCTTTGAATTTAGACAGCAGAATTGAAGGTTTTCTGGATAAAGTTAAGAACACAAATCTTAAAGTTCAGGATATTGTAGAAAATCAGGATAGTGTTAATCTTTCAGTGGAGCTGCTGGAACAGTATTTACAGCAAAATCCTGATATAGAAATTATATTTTTTGTTGGAGGCTGGCCTTTTTATGTTCCGGCTGAGGCTCTACCTAATTTTCAGCAGTGGGCAAAAAATGGTGGGGTAGCAGTAGGTATTGATATTTTTTATGATGCACTTTTATTACAGGAGAGAGGACTGCTGCAGTATCTAGTTGGGCAGGATATGGCTACAATGGGTTCTAAAGGACTTTCAACATTATATTATTATATAAAATATGGAGCTGAGCCCAAAGAATATATCGAAACAGGAGTAGAAGTTGCAAATGAAGAAAACTTGGAGCGACTTTTAAAGACTCATCGACCCTGGAGGGTTAAATAAGGTGGGATTTAATGTTTAATAATCTTTTTAAAAAATTATTTAATAAAATAGGAATTCATACAATTAGAACTAAATTAATAATATCCTTTTTGGTTATTGGTCTGCTGCCAATTTTATTATTTGGGCTGCTTTCTTTTAATATTTATCGGGGAGCAATAAATGATCGGATTAGTGATTATTCTCAAGAAATGGTAAATAGGATGGAAAGAGATCTGGAGGATTATATTAATGAAATAGAAACATTTTTAAGTAGAGAACAGGATTTTTATATAAATCAGTTTATAAAATTAACTCAAGCCAATGATTTCCGGAATAACAGGAAATATGCTTTTAGAATCTGGGAAGATTTTAATAATTTAAAACAGATGAAACCCGGCTTGGAGGATATAGCTATTACTTTTCAGGATGGAAGTAGAATCAGCAGTTATGGGACTTTTAATATTGATATTGAAGATTTTAAAAGTAGAATGTATTCAAACTTGAGTGGAGAAATATTTTTTACTCCTCCTTATAAAAATTATTTTCAGCAGGAAGTAATTACAATTGTCAGTTCATATTATCCAGAAATTGCAGAAGAAAATGTTTTGATTTCTGCAGATATTGATCTTGATGTACTGGCAAATTTAACTGATTTTAATTTGGGTGAAAAAAGTTACTTTTTAATAGCTGATAGAAACGGGGATATTATCTATCATCCAGATCAAAATTTGATAGGAGAGAGGAGTCTTTTGTATAATGCTGGTTTTCCTGATCGTAAGATTAGTTTAAATAGCGAACAATATATACTTACCTCCACTTTTTCTCGTGCTACAGGCTGGTATATAATTAGTATGGCTTCTGCTGATGAGGTTGAAGCCGAATTAAATTACATTACTGAACTGACAGTTTATATGACTGTAATTATCTTAATCTTAATTATTTTACTGACCTTATATTTATCGTCATCTTTATCAAAGCCGATACAGAAACTACAGGAATTAACTCATCGAGCTTCTGAAAATGATCTGTCAGTCAAGATAGATATCAGTGGTGATGATGAGATTGCAGAATTAGGAAAAAGTTTTAATAAGATGATCAGACGTATAAACAAATTAATGGAGCAGAATGTGAGGGAACAGAAACTTTTAAGACAGCTTGAGATGCAGAGTCTGGATAATCAGATTAAGCCTCATTTTATTTATAACACCTTGGATTTGATAATTGGACTTTTAGAAAATAAAGATTTTGATAGGGCTACTCATATGGTTGAAGCTCTTGGTAAATTTTTTCGTTTGAGTTTAAGCCATGGTAAGGAAATGGTACTGATTAGAAATGAAATCAAACATGTTAAAAATTATCTTTTTATTCAGCAGTTTAGACATGGAGAAGAATATGAATATATTATTGATATAGAAGATTTTGAAATAATGGATAAGCATATTCCAAAATTAATACTGCAGCCGATAGTGGAAAATTCAATTTATCATGGCCTGCTGCCTGCAGAAAAAAAAGGATTGATCATTGTTAAAGGTTACAGACAAAATAAAAATATTTATTTTAAAATTGTAGATAATGGAGTTGGAATTGCAGAAGTTAAAGTTGAAGATATCAATAAAATTTTAAGCGGCGAGTTGAGAACTGATGATCAACAAAAATATTTTGGTTTGCGCAATGTTGACCAACGTTTAAAACTGATGTACGGTGGTAGTTCTGGCCTAAAAGTAGAGAGTGTCGAAGGTGAAAAAACAATTGTTACTATCAGGATTGATCAGCGGGGAGGAAAATGATTTGAAATATAATTTATTGCTTGTTGATGATGAAAAGCCAATTCGAGAAAAACTGATTAATAATACTAACTGGGAAAATGAAGGCTATCAAATATTTTCTGCCTCTAATGGGGAACAGGCCCTGAATATTATCAAAGAAAAGGGAATTGATATTTTGGTAACTGATATTCAAATGCCCAAAATAAGTGGGATGAATTTAATAGAAAAATCGAGAAAAAACAGTGGTCATCTAAAAGTTATTGTAATTTCTGGTTTTGCAGAATTTGAATATGCACAAAAGTCAATTCGATTTGGGGTTAATGATTATTTATTAAAACCCTTTCGCTCAGAAAAGCTGCTGGAAGTTGTCAACAAAGCTAGAGAAGAATTGATTAAAGAAAAAAATAATGAACAACGGTTAGCTGTTTTAAGAGGAGAAATTTCTAATTATATAAATGAAAATAAACTTAATACAATTTATAATTGGTTGATTGATGATCAATTTTTTCAGTATCAGTCTTTGATAATGGATAGAGTTGATCTTAATGCAGTTTTAAAAAGAGGCAGCAAAGATGATATTTTAAAAACTGTAAATAAAATTATTGAGGAATTAAAGAGTGTAAATTTGAATAAAGAAAAATTATATGTGGTTTTAAATAATTTAATTTTGGAAAGCTTTAAAATCATTAAAGACTTAGATTATAAAGCTGAAGATTTAATGAATACAATTGATAAAAACAAGATGGAAAGCATAAACTATGACAATCTAAAGGAAATAGAAATTATGCTCAAAGAGTTTTTGCTTAGACTGCATGATTTGATTTCTTTTAATCCCGGGGATAAAAATGCAGAAATGATTAATGAAATGAAAGAATATATTGCAGCAAATTATCAGGATGGGATTACTTTAAGTGAGATGGCGCGTAAGTTTAATTTAAGTACCGGTCATTTAAGTAATCTTTTTAATGAAGAAACTGGAGAAAGCTTTAGTGACTACCTTAATATGATTAGATTAAATAAAGCAAAAGAACTTTTAAAGACTACTAATGACAAAATCTATCAGATTGCGGATCAACTTGGTTTTAATGATGCTTATTACTTCAGTTCCTGGTTTAAAAAACAGGTCGGAGCCTCACCCACAACTTATAGAGATAATATAAATCTTTTATAGCCATTATATTGATCTGATTGATGAAAATATAATTAAATAGATATCCAGAATCCTCAGCTGAGAATTAAAGGCTGGGGATTTTTCTTTCTTTAATTTTTTAAATTCTTGCCATATTTTTATTGGTTAAAGTAGAAGTATAGTAGATTATTTAAAAAAATATAACTTAAATTCATTAATTCCAAAAATATTCAAGGGTTTAAAAAAATATTCTATGGTTAATTCTCAGATAATTATATACAATTTAGATAAGTTAAATAACTCTTTGAGAATTATAAGTGATTATAAGTTGATAATGGTTCACATTGAGAAAACTATTAGGGGGTAAATTATGAAAAAATTAAGTATTTTGTTGGTAGTAATTTTACTTGTTTCTTCAATCTCAATGGCAGCTTTTGCACAGGATGGCGGAGGCTGGTTAGACAATCTTCTTGGTGATAATGAAAAAGAAGACGATGGACTTATAAAAGTAGGTTTTCTTCTAAAGACAATGCAGGAAGAAAGATATATTAAAGATAGAGACGCTTTTATTGAAAAAGCAGAAGAATTAGGCGCTGATGAAGTAATTTTTGATTCAGCAAATAATGACGAAAATCTTCAACTTTCTAAATTTGAAAATATGTTAACTCAGGGTGCTGATGTAATAGTATTACAGCCAGTTAACACTGGTACATCTAGTAACATGGTTAAAATGGCACACGATTCTGGAGTTGCTGTAGTAAACTATGACTCATTAATTATGAATAGTGATGTAGATGTATTCCTAACTCAGAACAGTTGGGCTGTTGGTGAATTGCAGGGTGAAGCAATGGTTAAGTGGTTTAAAGAAAATCGTGGTGAAGTAAAAGGTAATGTAGTATTATTAAGAGGTCAGCCTGGTGATTCTAATGCAAATGCATTCTCTCAGGGAGTTTTAGATACTGTTGAAGAATATGAAGGCCTTAACTTAGTAGTAGATCAGAGCCATGAGGGTTGGTCTCCAGATTTAGCAATGGCCACAACAGAAAATGCTCTAACCAAGTATGATAACAATATTGATGCTGTTGTAGCAAATAATAGTGGACTTGCTTCAGGTGCAGTTAGAGCTTTAGAAGCTCAAAATATGGCAGATAGTGATCAGGTATTTGTTGCTGGTTCTGATGCTGACTTATTAAATATTAGATATATTGCTCAGGGCAAACAGACAGTTGAAATTTTCAAAAAAATTAAGCCTTTAGCTTATAAAGCTGCAGAAGTTGCTGTAACTTTAGCTAAAAATTCAGATAAGCCAATTGAAGAAATAGTAAATATTGACCGCTATGTTGATAACGGTCAGATTGAAGTTCCAACTGTAATTACAGAAATTGTAGTAGTTAATCAAGACAATATTATGGATACTGTAGTGGCTGATGGATATCATGAAGCAACAGAGATTTTCGAAGAAGAGTAAATATAAGACCATAAGAATAAATAATATAGCAGTCCCATTCTATTTAGGATGGGATTGCTTTTTAAATAATCAATTCTGGAGGTAAAACAGATGGCTGAAGAAATTCTGGAAATGAAAAATATTATTAAAGACTTTCCTGGTGTAAGAGCTTTGGATAATGTAAACTTTTGTCTGGATAAAGGAGAAATTTTAGCCCTGGTTGGGGAAAATGGTGCAGGTAAATCAACATTAATGAAAGTTTTAAGTGGTGTTTGGCCATATCCCACCTATGAGGGAGATATTTATCTTGATGATCAACTTGTTCGGTTTGATAATACAAGAGAGGCAGAAGAAGCAGGGATTGGAATTATTCATCAGGAATTAAATTTGCTGCCTGACCTATCTGTTGCTGAAAATATATTTTTAGATCGCCATCCTTTAAACAAATTCGGCGGAATCAAATGGGAAGAATTGTATCATAACGCGGAAAAAGTACTGGCCCGGCTTAATATGAATATTGATCCAAGAACAGAACTTGGAGATTTAACAGTTGGTAAACAGCAGATGGTTGAGATTGCAAAAGCACTTTCTTTAGATACCAGAATTTTAGTATTTGACGAACCAACTTCTGCTCTTACCGAATCAGAGATTAAGGAACTTTTTATTGTTATCAATGAATTAAGGGATAGTGGCGTTTCAATTATTTATATTTCTCACAAGATGGAAGAGATTGAAGAAATTGCAGATTCAGTTGTTGTTTTAAGAGATGGGGCAACAATAGGGGATAAAATTAACATTAATCAGGTAACCTTAGATGAAATTATTAACAGAATGGTTGGACGAGATATTAATGACCTGTTCCCCAGACATGAATTTAAGCAGGGAGATAAAACTCTGGAAGTTAAAAATATTTCTGTTCCAGATCCATTTAATCCTAAAAAAATGTTGGTAGATGATGTTTCTTTTTCAGCCTATAAAGGGCAAATTCTTGGGATTTCTGGTTTAATGGGTGCTGGAAGAACTGAGTTGGTTAATGCTATTTTTGGAGTTTATGGCAAAAAAAGTGAAGGAGAAATCTATCTTAATGGTAAAAAGCTAAATATAAATGCTCCAGCTGATGCAATTGAAAATGGAATTGCTTTAGTAACTGAAGATAGGAAAGAATTAGGTTTACTTTTAGATAAAAATCTGGTCATGAATATGACTTTACCTTCAATTAAGAGTTTTAGCTCAAAACTGGCAATGGACAATCATGCTGAAAGAGCTGTCGCTGAAAAATATGTTGATGAATTAAATATTAAAACTCCAAGTTTAGATGTTTTTGTAGAAAAACTGAGTGGAGGTAATCAGCAGAAAGTTGTTATTGGTAAATGGTTGATTACTGACTCTGATGTTTTAATTTTAGATGAACCAACTCGTGGTATAGATGTTGGTGCTAAAACTGAGGTATATAGATTGATGAATCAGCTTGTGGAACAGGGAGTTACAGTGATTATGATCTCTTCCGAATTACCAGAAATTATGGGAATGAGTGATCGGATAGTTGTCATGTCAGAAGGAAAGAAGACTGCTGAATTAGAGCGTGCTGAAGCAGATCAGGAAACAATAATGAAATATGCTACTGGTAATAAAGGAGTTGAATAAATTTGAAGAAATTTATCAAAAATAATGGTACATTTATAGCATTAATTGTTTTAGTTATTATTTTGAGTTTTTTATCACCTTCATTTTTGAGTTCAAGAAACCTGACTAATCTGGTGCGTCAGGTTACAATCAATGGAATTATTGCGGTTGGGATGACAATGGTAATCTTGCTGGCAGGTATTGACCTTTCAGTTGGATCAACAGTTGGATTATCTGCAGTAACCGTAACTCTCTTGATGCAGGCGGGCTTTGGGATGTGGCTTGCAATTTTAATTACCTTAATTGGGATTGGTGGAGTTATCGGATTTTTTAATGGATTTATGAGTGCAAAATTTGATATTCACCCCTTTATTATTACCTTAGGTGTTATGACAATAGCTCGAGGTCTAAGTTTAGTTTTGACTCAAGGAGTTTCAGTGCCGGTAACAAACATGACCTTTGCCAGCATTGGTAGTGGTTATATTGCCAAACTACCTTCGTTAATTATACTTGTTGTCGCTCTAGTTTTAGGTGTTATGGCAGTTTTTAAAACTAGCGTTGAAATGAAAAGTGGCGAAAAAGTAAGAAATAAAGCAAAGTTAACAGGTGGTTTAATTCTTACAGTGGCAGGCTTTTTAGCAGGATTCTTTATTTTCATTGGTTATCAAGGGATTCCAATTCCTGTAGCTATTTTTGCAGTAATTGTAATGATTGGAATCTATACTTTAAGTAAAACTCGATTTGGTCGTAAATTATATGCTATTGGTGGAAATGAAAAAGTAGCCTGGCTTTCTGGTATCAATATTTTAAAATCTAAAACAATGGTATTTGTTATAACGGGTGTATTAAGTGCTGCTTCTGGTATTTTACTTGCTTCTCGTTTAAATGGTGCCTCTCCAAACTTAGGTACTGGTTTTGAATTAGATGCAATTGCTTCAGTAATTATTGGTGGTACAAGTTTTATGGGTGGAGTTGGTACAATTTCTGGGACAGTAATTGGTGCGATTATTATTGGTGTTATTAATAATGGTATGAGTCTTTTGGGAATTAATACTTTTTATCAGATGATAGTTAAAGGATTTATTATAATTCTAGCAGTTATGATTGATGTTTTAAATAGAAGAGAAACAGCTTAATAATATATATAATTTAAAAAAGACAGCTGGGGTAATCTCAGCTGTCTTTTAATTTAAATCATTTTTTATTGTAACTCTATATATTTTAGGCCACAATTTTCCTGTTATTAAAAAACTTTTATTTTGAAAATCATAAGCAATTCCATTTAATACATCTGCTTGATCTTCATGCTTTTGATCTAAAAGATTACTAAAATCTAAATATGCTTTAATAGATCCAGTTTCAGCATCGATTTTAATAATATAATCTTTTTGCCAGATGTTAGCGTAAATAAAACCATCTAAATATTCTAATTCATTGATGTCTTGTACTATATTATCATTAATATTTACTTTAATTTTTTTAATAATTTTGAATGTTTTAGGATCTCTAAAAAAAATAAATTGACTTCCATTACTCATAATTAAATACTGGCCATCGTTAGTTAAACCCCAACCTTCACCGTCATACTCAAATTTATTTAGTAAGTTAAAATTAAGGTCATATACAAAAGCAGTATGCTCTTTCCAGGTTAATTGATAGATTTTATTATTTAAAATAGTAATTCCCTCTCCAAAATATTTTTTATCTAAATTTATCTTTTTTAAAACTTTAGCACTTTCTATATCAATTTTTCTCAATGAAGATCTCCCATAAAGACCAGTTCCTTCATATAAATGATTATTATAAATCTCTAAACCTTGAGTAAAAGCTTCTGCATCATGATTATATTCAGCTGAAATTTCATATTCTAAATTGTTGATATCTTCAAAGTTAAGAGCATAAATTGAAACAGTAAATATTATTAAATATATAATCAGGATTAAACTAATTTTAGATCTCATTATCTTTCACCTCAAAATTTAAATTTAGTTCTCTTTCAGTAATTCTATATTATTTATTAAAAACCTTTTTTAAATCATTCTTTAATTTATATATTTTTAAAAAAATAGTTAATCCTGAGTTAAGAAACAATATTTTGACAATTTATTATATCTGATGTATAATATTAAGCAATTAGAAAAGCTAATAAAGATTAGCTTAAAATTAGTTGAGATTAGTAAAAATAAAAAAGGAGAGATTAGCTGAGATGAGAACAAAAGATTTAGCACAGGCGGCTTTGTTGGTAGCGATTGCGATGATTTTGAGGTCTTTAACACCACCAATATTTTTGGGTATGAAACCTGATTTAACATTGACAATGATGTTTATCATATTAATTGTTAAGAGGGATTTTAAATTAGGGTTTCTGGTAGCTTTAGCTACAGCAATATTTACTGCTTTAACTACTACCTTTCCTGGTGGTCAGATAGCAAACATAGTTGATAAACTGCTCACATTTTTAATTGTTTATAATTTAATTCCGCTTTTTAGTAAGTTTTTGCAGAAGCGAGTTTTAGCAGGTGTAACTACAATAGTTGGAACAATTATTAGTGGAAGTATATTCTTAACTATAGCCTCAATGCTGGTAGGTTTACCCGCACCTTTTACTGCTTTATTTATAGGTGTTGTTTTACCGGCAGCAGTTGTAAATACAATAGCTGCAGCTGTATTATTTACTGTTGTTGATTTTGCCATCGATGTGGAATATAATCAGGTGGAAAGTGAAGTATTATAATAAAAGCAGAGTTGTAGAAGTAGAGGAGACTAGTAAAAACAAAAAAGGAGAGATGAGTTGAGATGAGAACAAAAGATTTAGCACAGGCGGCTTTGTTGGTAGCGATAGGATTTATTTTACATGCATTTTTTCCTCCAATTGTTATGGGTATGAAACCTGATTTTGCTTTAGCGATGATGTTCATTTTATTGATCATCAAACAGGATTTTAAATTAGGTTTTTTAGTTGCAGTATCTACTGGGATTTTTACTGCATTAACTACCGGTTTCCCTGGAGGACAGGTGGCAAACATGGTGGATAAATTAGTGACTTTTATAATAGTTTATCCTTTAATCCCAATTATAATTAAACTGCCATCACGCAAATTATCTACAGGTATTATAACAGCTTTTGGTACAATGTTAAGTGGAGGTATTTTCCTAGGTACAGCTGCTTTATTAGTTGGCTTACCTGGTCCATTTACTGTTTTATTTTCTACAGTTGTAATACCAGCAGCAGTTGTTAACACATTTACTGCAGTTATAGTTTTTAGTGTAGTTGATTTTGCAATGGATGTAGAAGTAGAAGGTGCTGAAAATAAAGCGCTATAGTCTAAAAATTTAAGTTTTATTAAACCTCTCATTTAAATGAGAGGTTATTTTTTTGTGACATATTAAATATAATTAGAGAAAAAATAAAAAATTTTTTAAAAAAGGTTGCGCACTCAACTAAATTTTGTTATAATTTTATAAAGATAGTTGAGAGCGCAACTAATTTTTATAAGAGGTGTAATTATGAGAATAGATGCTCCAATTGGGAAATGGATAGCAAAATTGTATAAAGATCATGATCAATTTGTTGATAATTTATTGGCAGATTATAATTTGAATCACAGTGAAGCAAATTTGCTTGTTTATTTATATAAGGATGGAGATGGTATCAGTCAAAATAAACTTAAAGACAGTTTAGCAGTAGACAAAGCAACTATATCTAGAGGTATTTATTCTTTAATTGAAAAAAATTATTTAAAGAAAAAAAGATCTCCTAATGATGGACGAGTCAATTTAATTTATCTAACAGAAAAAGCTCAAGCTGTTAAAGAAGAAATAAATGATATTTATCAGCAGTGGTTTCAAATATTTATTAAGGAAATTGGGGAAAAGGAAGCGGAAAGAGTAATTAATAATTTAGAGAAAATGTATCAAATTGTACAAAAAAAAGAATAGTTAGCTATTATTAATTTTTCCGCTTCTATTGATCAAACAGGAGGCGCAGTAATGAGAAAAATATTAAAACATAATAAATTAATAGTAATTATAATATCATTAATAACCTTATTTTTTCTTTTTCAACTACCTAAAATAGAAATTAATAATGATATTCAAGTTTTTTTACCAGATGATCATCCAGCTAAAGTAAGTAACAATCAATTAGATGATATATTTGGAGAAAGTGACAGCATAGTTACAGCGGTTAAATTTAAAAAAGATGATATATTTAGTCCTTCTAATTTAGAAATATTATCTAAACTAAGTTCTGAATTAGAAGATATCCCCAATATCGATGAGGTCACTTCATTAACAAATGTCGACTATATTGAAGGTAGTTCTGAAGGTATGATAGTAGAGGAACTTGTTGAAGAATTACCTACAAAGGCTAAAGAAAGTAGACAAATAAAGAATAAAATATTAAGCTGGGATTTTTATGAAGAAAATTTATATTCAGATGATTTTAAATCAACTCAGGTCTTAATAAGTCTAAATGACGGATTAACTAATCAAGAAAAGGAAAATACTTATTATCAAATTAAAGAAGTAACTAATGATTATAAAAATAATAATACAGAAATATATATAGCCGGAGCAACTGCTGTTAATGTTTTAATGGGACACAGCATGCTTGAAGATGTTAAGTATTTAATTCCTTTTATCATCGGAGTTTTGATTTTAATACTGTATCTATTTTTCAAAAGAAGTTTAGCAGTTGTATTAATTTTGATGACTGTTCTAGTTAGCAGCATTTGGGCTATTGGTTTAATGGCATTTCTAGGTATCAATTTAACTTTGGTTTCAACAGTAATTCCGGTATTATTAATTGCAGTTGGGAGCGCGTATGGTATTCATATTTTAAGCCATTATTATGATTATATTAATGAATATCAGGGTGAAATTTCAGTATCCGAACAGAAGGCATTAGTTGTAAAAACAGTAGATAAAATGGGCAAAGCTGTATTTCTAGCAGCTTTAACAACAGTAGCAGGTTTTGGTTCACTAGCATCTAGTGATATTGTACCAATTAAAAGTTTCGGTGTCTTTACAGCTATTGGAATAGCAGCAGCTTTTATAGTTGCTCTATTTTTGATTCCTTCTTTATTGATTATGATTGCTGATTTTAAAGATAATTTTGAAGCTAAAAATACTGAAACTCCAGAATTTAAATCACTCTTGGAAAAAATGCATAATTTTTATTCTAAAAGAAGAATAAGCATTATTATTATTGCTGTTTTAATTTTAAGTGGTTCATTTTTGGGATTTGAAGATATAATTGTAGATACTCCCTTAATTGAAATGTTTAAAGAAGATACAGAAATCAGGCAGGCAGATGATTTTATCAATGATAATTTTGCCGGGACTAACATAATGAGAGTTATGGTAGAAGGCGAAGAAATGGGAGATTTAAATCACCCGGATATTTTAACCGAAATGGATGGTCTGCAGAAACATTTAGTTTCTCATTTTGATGAAGTTGGTAAAACTTCGTCAATAACAGATTATATTAAACGGATGAATCAGGTAATGAATTATCCCGAGGAAGAAATTGCTGATGCTTCTTCTAATAGTAAAGAAAATAGTGAAAAAATTACTGATAATTCAGAGGTAGGTTCTAGTTTTTATGAAGAAGATAATCAAGAAAGTGTTGATGATAATAGTTCCAGTTTTTATAAAGAAGATGAAGAAACAGAAGCAAAGAGTTCAAGTGTTTATAATGAAACTAATAATGATTCGGAAGCTGATAGTTCAAGTTTTTATCAAAGTGAAAACAAAAAAGAAAGTGGTTCTCAGTCTGAAAGAGAACTATTAGAAGGTCCTGATAAAGAAAAAAATATTTCCGAGTATCAATTTATTCAACTCTTAAATGCTGCTTTAACAAGAGCAGAAAAGAAAAATATTAATGCAGGAGAATTAGTAAAGTTATTAGAAGAAGAAATGAATTATCAGGCAGCTGCTTATTATGAAATTCCAGCTGATTTAGACAAATATGGGGCTGAATCTAAACAGAATTTACAAAATTTAGTTTCGCAATATCTATTATTATATTCTGGTAGTGTTGATGACTTAATTAATGATCAGTTAGAACCAGATAAAGCACAGATGTTAATTCAGTTAAATAACCCGAGTAACTTAGTTGCCAAAAAAGTAAGAAAAGAAATCAAAGACTATAGTAATAATTTCCCAGAAAATTACAACCTTACTGTTACCGGTAATGCGACTATGGCCTTAGAAGCCAATAATTTAATAGTTAACAGTCAAACAAAAAGTATAATGATTTCATTTATTATAGTCTTTTTGATAGTGGCTATTTCCTTTAGATCAGTTATTGCAGGTTTATATGGTATTATTCCACTTGCATTTTCTTTGATTATAAACTTTGGTTTAATGGGGCATTTAGGAATCAGACTGGATGTAGGGACCGCAATGGTTGCTTCTATCGCTATAGGTATTGGAGTGGATTATACAATTCATTTTCTGCATTCCTACCATGCTGAAAGAATAAAAGAGGATAATCTTCACTTAGTAACTCAAAGAACTTTAACTACTACAGGTAAAGCTATAATTTTTAATGCTATTTCTGTAGCAGCAGGATTTTTGGTACTGTTATTTTCCAATTTCTATCCCTTGATCTATTTAGGGTTTTTGATTGCGGTGACAATGTTTACATCTTCGATAGCGTCTTTAACAATTTTGCCTGTACTATTAAATATATTTAAACCAAAGTTCATTAGTAAAGAATATTAGAATAAAACAATAGGAGGAAAAAATAATGAAGAAAAAAATAAAAATCATTTCAATTTGTTTAATAGCATTATTTATTGTAAGCAGTTTAAATATGACAGCTGATGCCATTGATGGGCGAGAGGTTATGGAAAGGGTTGATGATCGCAATACAGGTGACAGCAGACATGCATTGATGGGGATGGACTTAATTGATGCAGATGGTGATGTTAGACCAAGAGTTTTAGAAGTTTGGTCACAAAAAGCTGACCTTGAAAAAGACATCGATAATACTATAATGGTTTTCCATGAGCCTTCTTCTATCAAAAACACAAGGTTTTTACAGAAAGAAAATGATGGAGAAGATGATGATCAGTGGATTTATCTCCCTGATTTAGGACGGGTTCGTAGAATTTCAGGCGGTCAGGGTGGAGATTCCTTTATGGGATCTGATTTCACCTATGATGACATGAAATCCAGAGAAATTGATGATTTTGAATATGAATTATTAGAAGAAGATGTATATAATAATTATGAAACTTATGTAGTAAAAGCAACACCTAAAAAACCAGAAGAAGAACAGTATGCCAAAACTATTAGTTGGATAACCAAAGAACATTATATTCCGGTTAAAGTTGAAATGTATGATAAGGATAGTGGAGAACTTTATAAGGAAATGAAAGTCAAAAGTGATATCAAAAAAATTGATGGGATTTGGACAGTTTTTTCAACTGTAATGGAAAATTTAGATAGTGGTCACAAAACAAATCTCTATGTTAAAAAGAGAGATAATAATTATTTGTTGGAGTATAATAGTGATATTAACAATAGAAGATTTACTCAGCAGTTTTTAAAAACTGGTAGATAAAATATAGATTTACCCGGGGGAGGGTTTTAAAATGAGACGGAAGATTTTTAAATCAATAGTTTTTTCAGTACTAATTTTACTCTGTTTAGCTATTCCAGCAGCTGCCTTTGATGGCGGTGGATTTTATGAAAATGGATCTGAAGAAGAGAGTGTAGAAATTAATGGTGAGATCGAACCAAGCTTTAGGCTTTTTACAGATGATGGTGATTTAGAAGAAAATTTAAAAGGAAGTCTGGAATTTGTTTATCCAGGTCTTGAAAATGAATTTAAAGTCCAAATTGACTACCAGGTAGGCGCAGTAGAAGAAATTGATTTTAATGAAGTTTTTTATAAATATTATGGTGAGAAATATAATTTTACAGTTGGTAAGAATATTGTAATCTGGGGTAAAGGTGATAAAGTCCATGTTTTAGATAATATTAATGCTGAAGATATGAGTGATTTTATTAATCCAGAGTACAAAGAACGTCAAATTGGAGAAGAAATGATTAAAGTTGATCGCTTTTTTAGAGGTGGTAGTGCAAACTTAGAATTTATTTATACACCTGATTTTACGCCTCATCGTTTCGCAGAAGATCCAGAGAGTCCTTTAGGTAATTGGGTAATTAATCCTTTTGCAGCTCAGTCATCTGATTTGACATTAAGAAAAATTGCTGCAGCTACAAATCAAACAGAAGCAGAAGTTATTTCACAGGTAAAAGATGCTACAGCAGATGAAGATAATCAATTTGGCTTAAGATTTACAGACAGCCGTGGTGGCACTGATTATGGTTTAAGTTATTATCATGGCTATTTGAGAACACCCAGTTATAATAAAGCTGTTTTGAAAGCAGAATATGAAAAATTTGAAAAAGATAACACTACATTTTCTGCTGCCTTAGAAGCTGCTGACTTGCATTATGACGAGGTAGATGTCTTTGGCTTTGAGCTGGCCCGTGTAATTGCTGATATTAACAGCCGTTTAGAGTTAGCTTATTATAGAACTGATGATACTGCTGGTGATAAACCAACAGTTAGAAATAACAAGATTGCCTGGGTAATTGGGGGAGACCGTGATTTACCAATTAGTAACCTTAATTTGAATCTGCAGTTTACAGGTGAAAGAATATTGGATGATGATCAAATTGAAAATAATAATCTGGCAGATGTAGAATATGATCCAGATGGAGATTATACTACTAATAGAGCTATTTTAAGATTAGAAGATAGTTATCAAAATGAAAAAATCATTCCAGAATTAGTCTGGATTTATAATTTGCAAGAACATGATTACAGTTTAGAAGCAGCAGTAGATTATGAGTTAAAGCAAGATTTAGTTTTTACTATATCTCATAAAATCTTTAGTGGGGATCAAGGTACTGATTTTGGTCAGTTTGAAGATAATGATTTTTCATCTTTTTCCTTAAAATATAGTTTTTAATTGTAAAGCAGTTGACAATTTAATTTTAGATGGTTATAATAGTTTTGTGAACTTTTTACAAATAATTTTAAGATGCTGAATAGCAGGAGGTGAACAATAAATGGCTCATGTAATTTCAGATGATTGTATTTTGTGTGGTGCTTGTGCACCAGAATGTCCTGTAGACTGTATCAGTGAAGGTGATACACAATATGTAATTGATGCTGATGAATGTATCGATTGTGCAGCGTGTGTTTCCGTTTGTCCAGTAGATGCTATCAGCCAGGCATAAATTTATAAATTTATAAATTTTTGAAAAAACCGGGGGTTATCTCCGGTCTTTTTCATTTTAAATTTAATTTTTCTAATTTTATTTCAAATACGCAGCTAGAAATTAAGGAGGATTTAATTCTCTTTTAGAGAATTGTTTTAATACAGACTTATTTTAACACAGACTTATTTAAACAAATTATATAATAAAAATTAAGGAGATGAGCTTTGGATGCAGGAACTTAAAAAAATTGATCCGGAAATATCAGCTATTATTGCAGAAGAAGAGCAGAGACAGGCTCAAAACATTGAATTAATTGCTTCAGAAAACTTTGTTAGTTCTGCTGTAATGGAAGCAGCTGGTTCAGTACTAACTAACAAATATGCTGAAGGTTATCCTCATAAAAGGTATTATGGGGGTTGTGAGGTGATCGATAAAGCTGAGGAATTAGCTATTAAAAGGGCAAAAGAATTATTTGATGCAGAACATGTTAATGTTCAACCACATTCTGGTTCTCAGGCTAATCAGGCAGTATATTTTTCTCAAGTACCAAAAGGTGGAACTATACTGGCAATGGATTTGACTCATGGTGGTCATCTTACCCATGGGAGTCCGGTTAACATGTCTGGAAAATATTACAATTTTGTTCATTATGGGGTTACAAAGGACAGGGAAATAATTGATTATGATCAAGTTAGAGCTTTAGCAGAAGAACATAAACCTGATTTAATTGTTGCAGGAGCCAGCGCTTATCCTCGAGTAATTAATTTTAAAACTTTTAGGGAAATTGCTGATTCAGTGGGAGCATTATTTATGGTTGATATGGCTCATATTGCTGGTTTAGTAGCTGCGGGTTTACATCCTAACCCTGTAGAAACAGCAGATATTGTAACAACAACTACTCATAAAACTTTGAGAGGAACTAGAGGAGGTATGATTCTTTGTAAAGAGAAACATGCTAAAGAAATTGACAAAGCAATTTTTCCTGGATTACAGGGTGGGCCTTTAATGCATATCATTGCTGCAAAGGCTGTAGGATTTAAAGAAGCTTTGACAGAAGAATTTATGGATTATCAGCAGCAAATTATTGATAATGCAAAAGCCTTAGCTGAGGCTTTAAATAATTATGGAATGAGACTTGTATCTGGTGGAACAGACAATCATATGATGCTTGTTGATTTAACAAATATGGAGATAACAGGTAAAGAAGCAGAAGAAGCTCTAGATAAAGTAGGAATAACCGTTAATAAAAATACTATTCCTTTTGAGACCAGAAGTCCATTTGTAACAAGTGGAATTAGAATTGGAACTCCTGCTGTTACAACTAGAGGAATGAAAAAAGAAGATATGAAGGAAATAGCTGAGTTTATTTTTGAAGCCCTAAAATATCTCAATGATGAAGAGAAACTTAAAGAAATGAAAAAAGAAGTACATGCTTTCTCTGCTAAATTTATGGAATAGATTTTCGTAATTTAATTACTTATAAGGCTGGGGAAACCCGGCCCTTTTTTTAAAAAGATAATAAGGAAATAATAAAATAACAATTCAGAAAAGGTGATAAGATGAGTATTAAATTAATAGTTTTTGACTTAGATGGAACTTTATTGGATGTTGAACATAAACTGCAGGATAAAACTATAGAAGCAGTTAAAAAAGTAAGGGAAAAAGGTATCAAAACTATGGTAGCAACAGGAAGAATGTACTGTTCAGCTAGACCACACACTAAACTTTTGGGAATGGTTGACCCTGTAATAGCATACAACGGTGCTTTAGTTATTGATCCCAACGATGAAAAAGAAATTTTTCATGCACCAATACCATTTGAAATTGCTGATGAGATTACTAAAATGGTTGTGAACAATGGCTATCATTTGCAGTTGTATATAGATGATAAACTTTATGTAGCAGAAAAAAATAAATATACAGATACATACTATGATATTGCTGGTATAGAAGCAAATTATGTAGGTAGGTTAGATGAATTTTTATCGGAAGAGCCAACTAAAATGCTTATAATAGAAGAGGATGAAAATAAACAGATTGAAATTAAAAATTTTTTAAAAGATAATTTTAAAGATAAAATTGAACTTTCTTCTTCTTATCCTTCTTTTATTGAAATTACTAAAAAAGATATTTCAAAGGCAGTTCCATTAAAAGAATTTGCAGCGAAATCCAACATTAAACAGGAAGAAGTTATGGCCTTTGGTGATGGATTAAATGATTTAAAAATGATCGAATGGGCAGGAACAGGAATTGCTATGCAGAATGCTCATCCCGAACTACAAGAGCATGCTGATGCTACAGCTCCTAACCATGATGATTTTGGTATAGCAAGGTATTTAAAGCAGTATTTTAATCTAAATATAGAAATAGAAGATAAAAGATAATAGAAATGAGCTTTCAGAATTATGCAATTTAAAGCCATATATGTTATAATAAAATATGATATATAAGCTTGATGCCCGATCAAATTTGGAGGGGTTCATTTGGAAATTTTTTCGATACTAAAATCTACTTTTAAAGATTTTTATGAAGATTTATTTAAACTTGTTTTATTAAGTACAGCCTGGTTTGTTGGTAGTTTTATTTTGTTGTTTTTTGTGTTAATTGCATTCAATAGTGGTTGGTATATATTTTTGTTAGTCCCGGTTCTTTTTTTAGGGCCAATTTTTTTGACATCTCTTTATGGTGCTGATCAAATTATGAAAGAAGGGAGAGTTGCTTTTAAATCTCTTTTTTCTTATTTAAAAAATAATTTTTGGCGTGCTTTTTTAGCCTTTTTATTTTCACTTGTTTTATATATAATTTTTATAATAGATTTACGTTTTTTCTTAATCAAAGGCCAAGAAAATATTTGGTTATTAGCTTTTGCCTTTTTATTTGCCTATCTTTTAATCTATTTTTCGATCTGTCAGATATATTTTTGGGGGCTTTTAATTATTCAACCGGATAGGTCACTTAAAAAAATTATAAAAACTGCCTTTATTTTAAGTTTAGACAATATAATCTATTCTTTAATTTTGTTTTTAGCCATATTTTTATTAACTATAATTTTAACTGTGATTGGTATTGGTATCCCTGCTGGCTTCATTGGGTTAATAGGTATATTGATGATAAAAGGTACTGAAGAAATCATTGCTAAATATTAAATTAAACAAAGTTATTTGAGAGGAGAATAATTTAATGAAAGAATATTATTTAGGTCTGGATTTAGGAGGGACAAAAATTCTGGCTGGTCTTGCTGATGCTCAAGGAAATATTATAACAAGATCAAGAAAAGAAACAGAAGCTGAACTTGGTGAAGATAAAATAATTGAAAATATGATTGAAACTATAGAAGAAGTGCTTAACAAAGCTGGAGTCAGCAAAGAACAAGTAAGAACTCTAGGGATTGGTAGTCCAGGCCCACTTGATGCTAAAAAAGGAATTATAATCGAAAATTCTAATTTGCCCTGGAAAAATGTGCAGCTAGTTAAAAAGATGGAGACTGCTTTAGGAATTAATACTTTGTTGAAAAATGATGCAAATGCTGCGGCTCTTGGAGAAAAATGGTTTGGGGCAGGTAAAAAGGTAGATAATATGGTTTATTTGACTATTTCTACTGGTATCGGTGGTGGAGCCATTATTAATAAGGAATTATTTAGTGGTGTCAATGATAATGCTTGTGAGATTGGCCATACTGTAATTGATCCAGATGGACCACTCTGTGGCTGTGGAAATCATGGTTGTTTAGAATCTTTTTCTTCTGGTACTTCTATAGGAAAAAGAGCTAGAGAAGCTGCTGCAGCTGGAAAAAGCAAAAAAATGCTTGATCTAGCGGATAATATAATAGAAGATATTGATGCTGTCATTTGTGCTCAAGCGGCTTATCAGGGTGATCAAATTGCTATAGATATTTTTGAAAAAGCCGGATATTATTTAGGGATTGGATTAGGTAACGTTGTGAATATTTTTAACACTGAAATGATAATTTTAGGTGGCGGAGTAATGAAAGCTTCTGATCTTTTTTTAGATCAGGCATTAAAAACAATGAAAGATATTGCACTACCAGGTCCTTTAGAAATTGTAACAGTAAAAGAAGCTGAATTAGGATCTGATATTGGTTTGATGGGAGCTATAGCTGTAGCTATGGAGGATAGGTTGATAAAAAATGAATGATAAAGATAAACTATTAGTTCTTGATATATTCAATCGTTTTGATTTAGAGATAAAAGCTGGTCGCTCAGGAATAAAAAGAGAGATTAAAGTAAGTGATATAAAAAGACCAGGAATAGAATTAGCAGGTTTCTGGAAGCATTTTGCACCAGAAAGAGTAAATTTGATTGGTAGAACAGAGATTTCTTTTTTAAAAGGATTAGATGAAGCAATTTTAAAAGAAAGAATTGATGAATATGTTAGCTATAATCCTGTCTGTGTAATAGTTGCTAGAGGTGAGGAGATACCTAATTATTTAATAGAAAAAGCAAATAAAAATGGAATCCCAATTTTTTCAACCACAATTTCAACAACTAGATTTAGCAGTATGCTTTTGAATTATTTAGAAGAAAAGTTGGCCCCAATAAAGGTGATTCACGGAGTTCTTGTTGATATCTATGGTATAGGCGTTTTGATCAAAGGCCAAAGTGGAATCGGGAAAAGCGAAACAGCTATAGAGCTGGTAAAAAGAGGGCATAGACTTGTTGCTGATGATATAATAGAAATTAAAAAAGTTGGTGAACTGCATTTAAGTGGTTCTGCTCCGAATAACTCGCGTTATTTTTTAGAGATGCGAGGGATTGGAATAATAAATGTAAAAACATTATTCGGCGCTGGTGCGGTTAAACATGATTCTCCAATTAATCTTGCTATTAAATTAGAAAGATGGAAAGAAGGAGAAGAATATGAAAGACTTGGTATTGACAGCCGTAAAACTGAAATAATGGATTTGAAAATTGATGAGATTATTATTCCGGTTAAACCGGGTAGAAATTTAGCTTTAGTTTTAGAAGTGGCTGCTATGAATTATAGAATGAAAACTATGGGATATAATGCAGCTGTTGATTTTACTGAAAATATTATGAAAAAATAAACTCTGTATTTATAGTAGAGGTGCAAAAATGGCTTTTAAAAATATAAAAAATAAAAAATTGAAATTAATTATGTTTTTTATTATTTGTTTTTTTCTTCTAGCATCAGTTGTAAATGCAGAGGATTATAAAGTTATATTTAATCATCTTGACGGTGTTGGAGATGATTATGGTCCAGGTGATTATTATTATCCTCAAAACCATATTTTTAAAAATAGATCTAATTTATTTGATTTAAAATCTTTAACAATTTTTGAAAATGAAGAGGAATATAAGTACAGGTTTTCTTTTTCAAACTTAACTGATCCCTGGGGAGCAAAATATGGATTTTCTTTACCTTTGATTGAAGTTTACATTGATAATCAAGCTGGTGGAAGCAATAAACTTTTTCATAGTGGAGCTAATATAAGTTTTGAAGAAGATTTTCATTGGAACAAATTTTTAAAAATTAGTGGTTGGTGGGTAAAATTGTTTAATCCGGATAGCCGGAAAGAGAACATATTAGATATTAACGATTTATCACTTAGAGAACCGAATTCATCAGAAAATATTAATTTAAGTAGAAAAGATAATTATATTTTTCTCAGAATTTCTAAAAGTGAAATAAATCTAGTTCAAAACAGTAAAATTGTTGTTTTAATAGGTAGTTTTGACCCCTTTGGTTATGACCATTTTCGTTCATTATCTAACAATAAAAGCTACTGGCAGATCTATTCGGAAACAAATATTTCAGATTCAAAAAATCCTAGAGTACTTGACATATTAGTACCAGGTGGTAAAAGTCAAAAAGAAATATTGTCTGGAGAATTACCAAAGGTACCTTATTTAGAAATTGATTTCGAAAAGAAAGAGGGAGATTCAACACTGATAGACTATTTAATGCCAGTAAATAAAGTTTCTTTATCTATCTTATTGTTTTACATAATTATTTTAATCTTTATTATTTTTAAGTTCAAGTACAAGAAATAAATCTGTATTTTAGATGAGGTGAAAAAATGAAAGCAGAACCAATGAAATTTGCTAAAGATATTTTAGGCAAAGTTTCTAGAAGTTTTGCATTAACAATTCCAATGTTGGATGAAGAAATTAAAGATGAAGTTCTTTTAGTTTATCTTCAAGATAGGATATTAGATAATTTTGAAGATGAAATTCATCCTCCAAATTTAAAACTGCAAAAGGACATGATGGATCGAGTCAGCAGAATATTTTCTACAGAAGAATATGATCGCAGTTCTGATTTTGAGATTATAGAAAGAAAATCTAAATTAATAGATGATCATTCTTTAAAAAAATTGACTGAAAATATTGATCTAATTTATCAGTGTTACCAGGATTTTGATTTTAAAATACAAGAAATTTCTCATAAATGGCTTCAAGAAATGAACCAGGGAATGCAAAAATATTTAACAAAAAAGGTCGAAACTTTTGCAGATCTTGATGAGTACTGTTATTATGTAGCTGGAACTGTTGGCGGTTTTTTAACAGAAACTATTATCTATAAATTCGATATTAACCAGGAAAATACGAGAATATTATTAGATAATTTTAATCAGGCTGGCTTGTTTTTGCAAAAAGTAAATTTGATTAGGGATATCAGAGAAGACTTAAAAAACAGAGATAAACATTATTGGCCTTTAAAAGATTTGGGCATTAATGAAAAAAAATTAGCTGATCCTAAAAATGAGAAGAAAGCTATAGATGCTTTATCAAAAATGCTTACTGATTTAAAAAGTCATATTCCTGCTCTGGAAAAATATTATAATGCTTTACCAGCTGAATTAAAAGGATATAAAAAGTTTTTTGCTGTCAATAATGCTTTGGGTTTGGCAACAATTGATAAATTAGAAGATAATCCTGATGTTTTTTATGGTAATAAGGCTGTTAAAGTTTCTAAGCTTAAATTTTTAGATATTATGAGATCACCAGAAAAAAAATTTTTAGATTACTGCAGATAGAAACATATTTCAAAAATAAATATCCGGAAGGGGAATAATATTCAGATGGAATTTTTACTTATAACTGGCATGTCAGGAGCAGGAAAGTCTCTTGCCCTAAATTATTTTGAAGACATGGGTTTCTTTTGTGTTGACAATTTACCTCCCGCTTTGATTTCAAAATTTGCAGAACTATGTCTGCAGTCAGACTTGGAAAAAATTGCTCTTGTTAGTGATATACGCGGAAGAGAATTTTTTAATGAATTATTTAAAGAATTAGAAAGAATAGAAAATATGAATTTGGACTATGATATATTATTTCTTGAAGCCTCAGATGATGTTTTAATTAGAAGATATAAAGAGAGTAGAAGACGTCATCCACTAGATGAAGAAGGTAGGATTTTGGATGCTATTGAAAGAGAACGAACTCTTTTGGAAGAGTTAAGAGGAAGAGCAACTAGAATAATTGATACGGGTGAGTTAGAAATTTCTAAATTGAAGGAAGAATTAAATCAATTATTTTTAAGTGGAAAAGATAAAGATTTACTTCACCTTAGTTTAATCTCATTTGGCTTTAAATATGGTATTCCAAGAGATGCAGATTTAGTAATGGATGTTAGATTTTTACCTAATCCCTATTATGTAGAGTCTTTAAGAAAAAAGACAGGGAATGATCAAGAAGTAAGAGATTATGTTTTGAAATGGCCTTTAACTGATAAATTTTATAATAAATTTTTTGATTTAATCAACTTTTTATTGCCAGAGTATAAAAAAGAGGGGAAAAGTCACCTTTCTATTGCTATAGGATGTACCGGGGGTAAGCATCGCTCTGTTACTACAGTGATTAAATTAGCCGAATTTTTAGCAGAACAGGATTTTAATATTAATTTAGAACACAGGGATATTGAAAAGTAGAGGAAGTGTAATTATGAATCTGCCAAAATGGTTTTTCCCGGGCTTAGGAGTTAAACGGTGGTTTTTAGTTATAATATTTTCATTTATATTAATTAGTGTAGGAATAACTCCTTTATTTGGCTTTGATCTTAGTATTTATGTAACAAATGAATTGCTTTCAATTTTAAATAACTTTTTTGGAGAACATTCTGATTTTATATTAAAAGTAACAGCTTTATTTATGATATTAAGTGGGATTATTTTAACATATTATTCACTTGTAAAAATTGTAGCAGAACTAAATACTCATATTACTCCCCATGGAGAAATTTTAGATTTATTATATGAAAAAAGAAGATCAAATAAAGGACCGGAGATTGTTGCCTTTGGAGGTGGAACTGGCCTTTCAAATCTTTTGCGTGGCCTTAAAAAAAATAGTGATAATCTGACAGCAGTGGTCACGGTAGCAGATGATGGCGGTAGTTCTGGTAGATTAAGAGATGAAATGGGAATTTTGCCGCCTGGTGATATCAGGAATTGTCTGGTAGCTTTAGCTGATAGAGAACCATTAATGGAAAAATTATTTCAGCATCGTTTTGAATCTGAAGGTGGATTAGAGGGACATAGTTTTGGTAATTTGTATATTGCTGCAATGACTGAAGTTTTGGGTGATTTTGAAGAAGCTGTAAGAGCATCCAGTAAGGTTTTAGCAATTAGAGGTAAGGTTTTACCTGCCACAAATGAAGATGTTAAATTGGGTGCTGTCTATCATGATCAAGAGAAAAGAATGGGTGAATCAGCTATTCCTGTATATGATAAAGAAATTAATAAAGTTTTTTTGTATCCAGAAAATGCAAGTACAACCCCTGAAGTTAAAAGGTCTATTCATAAATCTGATGTAATTATTATAGGTCCTGGTAGTCTTTATACTAGTATTTTACCAAACTTATTAGTAAAAGGTATTGCTGACGAAATCAAAAGAAGTAATGCTTTAAAATTGTATGTCTGTAATGTTATGACTCAGCCAGGTGAAACTGACAATTATACTGCAGCTGATCATGCTAAAGCGATAATTGATCATTGTGGTAAAGGTGTTTTTGATTATATAATTGTAAATAATCAGCAGGGAACAAAAGAACTTCGTCAAAAATATGAAGCTGAGGGCGCTTATCCAGTTGAAATAGATCATCAACGTCTTAAAGAACTAGGGGTTGAGATTGTTGAAGAAGATTTATTAAAAAAGAACAGTTATTTGCGTCATGATCCGGAAGAATTAGCTAAATTAATTTATAAGTTAAATAAAAAATATAATTAACAAGAAATAAGTTTATTTTTTAAGCAGGTCAAGAAGATGCTTAAAGATGATAGATGTTAAATTCTACTAGCAAAGCTAGTGGCTTGTCCCGAGGAGGGTCAATAAATGTCTTTTACAGATAAAGTTAAAGAAGAATTAACCCATAAAGATAAATATAATTACTCAGAGCAGCTATCTGAGTTATCTGCCTTGATAAGGATAGATGGTTCAATTCAAATTTCAAATAAACATTTGGCTGTAAAAGTTACTCTTTATCATGGGAATCTAGCCAGAAGAATTTATTCACTAATTAAAGAACGTTTTGGTTTTAGTATAGAGATTAGAGTTAGACAGGATAGGAAATTCAACTTAAGTTACAATTATGATATAATTGTGACACCACAACCAGGGGTTCGTGAATTTTTATTAGAATTGGGATTTTTAACTCCTAAAAATAATCTTGTTTTTCATATTAAAGATGAGTATTTAAATTCACGCAAGCTGGCCCAAGCATATTTGAGAGGTATTTTTTTAGGTGGGGGTTCAGTTAATAGTCCTCAGAGTGAATATCACTTAGAGTTTCGCTGTGAGAGAGCGAGCTTGGCTGAAGATTTAGAAATATTATTGGAGAAGTTTGATTTAAAAGCACATAGAACTGAACACAAAGGTTATAATGTGATTTATTTTAAGAGTTATGCTGACGTTGTTAAAGTCTTAAATATTATCGGAGCCCATCAAGCAATGTTAAAAATGGAAAATGATCATATAGTTAAAGAACTAAAAAACAATGTTAATCGCAGAGTTAATTTTGAAACTGCAAATCTAGAAAAATCAGTTTCTGCTGCGATGGATCAACTTGAATATATAGATATTATTGAAAGAGAAAATGGACTCGATTCTTTAAGCCCTGGACTTAAGGAAATAGCAGAGCTTAGAAGAGAAAACCCATATGCTTCATTGAAAGAATTAGGAGAAATTATTGATCTTAGTAAATCGGGTGTTAATCATCGTTTGCGGAGGATTAAAAAAATTGCTCAAAATTTAACTTGAATTAATCTTAAAAGATGATATAATGTATATGGAAGTTAAAAATAAATATAAGCTTGCTGCTGATTTAAATATCAGCTTTGTTTTTTGCTGTCCCGGGACAATTATGTTCCATTTGGACAAAAACGTTCCAGCTCGGAGGTTAAACATGAATAAATTGTTTAAAATTCAGCAAAAAATTGTACCAGAAATTGTAAAAACTGCTCAACAAAGATATAACATTTTACGTGGTATTTATTATAATCAGCCAATTGGAAGAAGAGCTTTAGCTAAAATACTTGGTTTGAGTGAAAGAACAATCCGCAATGATTTAGAATTTTTTGAAAAAAAAGCTTTAATAACTATTAGCCCAGCAGGTACTCGAATAACAAGAATTGGAGAAGATTTTCTGATGGAAGTAGATGAGTACATTAAAGAGCTGAGAGATATCAGTTATTTAGAAAACAGATTAGAAAAAATATTGGGGATAGAAACAGTTAACTTGGTTAACGGAGCTGTTCCAAGTGGAGATTTAAAAGCCGAAATTGGACGTATGGCATCACAACTTTTACAGAGAGAAATTAGAAATGGAGATATACTTGCAGTAACTGGTGGGACAACACTAGCTGAAGTAGCTTCTGAGATGACATACAGCACTGAGCCTAAAGATGTAACTGTAGTTCCCGGTCGAGGCGGATTAAGCGAAGATGTTGAGATACAAGCTAATACTATTGCAGCTGAAATTGCAAAAAAACTTGGTGGTAGCTATCATCTGCTTCATATTCCTGACAATATGGCTGAAGAAAATATTTATCATGTAACTAAAGAACCAACTATCAAAAGAACTTTAGAGATTTTAAAACAAGCTAACATTTTAATTCATGGAGTGGGTACTGCTGCTGATATGGCAGCCCGTAGAGGAATGAAGGAAAATGAAATCAAAGATCTTCTCAAGGCAGGTGCTGTCGGAGAAGCTTTTGGTTTTTACTTTAATTCTGAAGGTGAAATAATCTACTCTACAACAAGTGTTGGTTTAAACCTGAATGATCTGCAGGCAATTAGTAAAGTAATTGTTGTTGCAGGTGGAGAAAATAAGGCAGAAGCTATAATTTCTGCAGTTTCTTCAAAATACCAGGATATTTTAATTACTGATGAAATTACTGCCCGAAAAATTATCTCTCTTAAGGGAGGTGAGGCCGAAAACAGGCTGGCAAACTAAAATCAGCAGTTTATAGAAACTTTCTTTTTTTAAATTTTTGTTAAGTAAATTAATTTTTAAATGATTCATCATCTTATAAGGAGGAATAAAATAATGACAAAAAAAGTAGCAATTAATGGATTTGGACGTATTGGTAGAGGATATTTAAGACTGGTAGAAGGTAGAGATACTGAGGAAATTGAAATTGTAGCAATCAATGACTTAGTTAGTGTAGAAAACCTAGCTTACTTACTTAAGTATGATTCTGTACATGGTCGTTTTGATGGTACAGTAGAAGTTAACGATGGAGACTTAGTTGTTAATGGTAAGAAGATTAAAGTATCTGCTGTTAAAGATCCTGCAGAATTACCATGGGGCGAAAACGACATTGATGTTGTAATCGAATCAACAGGTGTATTCCGCCATAAAGAACAATTAATGAAACATATAGAAGCCGGTGCAAAAAAAGTTATTTTAACAGTGCCTGCTAAAGATGAAATTGATAGTACTATTGTATTAGGTGTTAATAATGATGATCTTTCAGATGATGATTTAATAGTATCTAATGCATCATGTACAACAAATTGTTTAGCTCCATTAGCTAAAGCATTAAATGATGAATTTGGAATTGAAAAAGGTTTAATTACTACAGTTCACGGTTATACTTCCAGCCAGGCTATTTTAGATATGCCAGCTAGCAAGACTAGAAGAGGTAGAACAGCTGCTGAAAATATCATTCCAACAACTACAGGTGCTGCTATTGCAACAACAAAAGTAATGCCTGAGTTAGATGGTAAAATTGATGGTATGGCTATCAGAGTTCCAGTACCAAATGGATCCTGTGTTGACGGAGTATTTACTTTAGAAAAAGACGTAACAGTTGAAGAAGTAAATGCAATGTTTAAAGAGAAAGCAGAAGGAGAAATGAAGGGTATTTTAGGCTACACAGAAGATGAATTAGTTTCCAGAGATGTTATGGGACAGTTCGAATCTTCCATGATTGATGCGCAATCAACTATGGTAGTTAATGGCAATATGGTTAAAGTTATTTCCTGGTATGACAATGAGTTAAGCTATACAAATAGAGTTATAGACTTAACATTAATGCTGTAAGTAATATTAAAAATTATTTCAGGGCGGGCTTTTGCCTGCCCCTGAAATTTTAATTTAAACAAATTTTTTTGCTTAATTTTTATAAAGTTTTTAATACTTGTCAGATCAAATTAGTAATTGCTAATTAATAATGGAGGTATAAAAAATGAAGAAAACACTTAAAGATATGGACTTTAAAGGAAAAAAAGTATTAGTTAGAGTAGATTTTAATGTTCCACTTAAAGATGGTGTTGTTGGGGATAAAACAAGGATTAAAGCTGCACTACCTACCATAGAGTATTTAATCAAAGAAGAGGCAAAAGTTCTTCTGATTTCTCATTTAGGCCGCCCAGGTGGAGAGCCTAAAGATGATTTGAAAATGGATCCAGTTGCTAAAGCGCTGGCTAATTTATTAAACAAAGAAGTTAAAAAAGCGGATGACAGCATTGGCAAAGAAGTTAAAAAAGCTGCTGATAGTTTAGAAAATGGAGAAGTTATGTTATTAGAAAACAGCCGCTTTCACGCTGGAGAAAAGAAAAATGATCCAGAATTTGCAAAAGAATTAGCTTCACTTGCTGATCTTTATGTAAATGATGCTTTTGGTGCTGCTCACAGAGCTCATGCAACTACAGTTGGAGTCACAGAATTTTTACCAGCTGCAGCAGGGTTTTTAATGCAGAGAGAATTAAATGCTTTAGGAGAAGTAATGGAAAACCCGGAAAGTCCTTTTGTGGCAATTATGGGTGGAGCTAAAGTTTCTGATAAAATTGATGTAATCAAAAACTTAATCAATAAAGTAGATAAATTAATTGTTGCTGGTGGGATTGCTAATACATTCTTACTTGCAAAAGGTTATGAAGTTGGAGATTCTTTGGTTGAGGCTGATAAAGTAGATTTAGCTAAAGAACTAATGGCTGAAGCTGAAGAAAAGGGAGTAGATATAGTACTTCCAATTGATGTTGTAATTGCTGATGATTTTTCAAATGATGCAAACACTCAAACTGTAGCTGCGGATGAAATTCCAGCAGGGTGGCAGGTTCTTGATTGTGGTGGCCCTCAAAGCTTAGAGAACTACAAAGAAATTGTAAAATCTGCTAAAACAGTTATTTGGAACGGACCCTTAGGTGTATTTGAAATGGAGAAATTTGCTCACGGTACTGTTGAATTAGCAAAGGCACTGTCTGAATCTGATGCACATTCAGTAATTGGAGGCGGCGATTCTGCTGCTGCAATTAATCAGGCTGGTGTTGCAGATAAGATGAGTCATATCTCTACTGGTGGTGGAGCTTCACTAATGTTCTTTGAAGGTAAAGAACTTCCAGGTGTTGCTGCATTAGACGATGTTGAGTAATTAGTAATCGAATCAAGTCATTGTTTATTTTAGCAAAAATTTGAGGGGGAATATTAAAATGCGTAAACCATTTATATGTGGAAATTGGAAAATGAATAAAAATGTTGAAGAAGCTGAATCAATGATAACTTCTTTAAAAGATAAAGTTGAAGGTGTCGATAATGTTGAAATGGGTATCTGTCCTACAGCGCTATGCTTAACAACAGTTAAAGATGCTGCTGCAGGTAGTGATATTGTAACAGGTGCTGAAAATATTTACTGGAAGGACTCTGGTGCTTATACTGGAGAAATTTCTGCTAAAATGTTGGCTGATAGTGAGATCGAATATACTATTGTTGGTCACTCTGAAAGAAGAGAAATCTTTGGTGAAAGTGATTATGAAGTAAATAAAAAAGTTATTTCTGCACTTTCTCATGGTGTGAAGCCAATTGTCTGTGTTGGAGAAACTTTAGAAGAGAGAAAAGCTGATCAAATAGAAGCAAAGGTTAACTTCCAGGTTGATTCTGCTCTGGCAGGAGTGAGCGAAAAAGAAGTAGAAGACATCGTAATTGCTTATGAGCCAATCTGGGCAATTGGTACAGGTGAGACTGCTTCTGCTGAGGAAGCTAATCGGGTTATCGGAATTATTAGAGACAACATTAGAAAAGAATATCCTAATGCTGCTGATAAGATTAGAATTCAATATGGCGGTAGTGTAAAGCCACATAATGTAGAAGAAATTATGGCGCAAGAAGAGATTGATGGTGCTTTAGTTGGTGGAGCCAGCTTAGAAGCTGATTCTTTCTCTGAGATTATTTTAAAAACTGCCGAAATCTATAAGTAAATAAGGAAGATTATAAGGAGGATTATTATGGCAAGACCTAAACCACTGGCCCTGATTATTGCAGATGGGCTGGGAATTAATGAAAATGCAGAAGGGAATGCTGTCTATCAGGCAGATACTCCTTTTTTGGATAAATTAAACAAAGAGTATCCACATTCAATTTTAAAACCATCCGGAGAGGAAGTTGGCCTACCGGAGGGTCAAATGGGTAACTCTGAGGTTGGGCACTTAAACATTGGTGCTGGCCGGATAGTTTATCAAGATTTCACAAGAATAAATAAGGCTGTAGAAGAAAAACATTTACTTGAAAATGAAGCACTTAAAAAAGCAGTAGATCATGCAAAGGAAAATGACGGTGCACTACATTTAATTGGTCTTTTATCAGATGGTGGTGTTCATAGTCATATCAAACATCTCTTTGGTTTAATTGAGATGGCTGATCGAGCTGGTTTAGAAAAAGTATATATCCATCCGATTTTAGATGGTAGAGATACTCCGCCTTCCAGCGGTACAGGTTATTTAAAAGAATTGCAGGAAGAGTTGGATAAAGTAGGTACTGGTAAAATTGCAACTGTCAGCGGCCGTTATTACACAATGGATCGTGATAACCGCTGGGAGAGAACCAAAAAAGCCTATGATATGTTAGTTCTGGGAGAAGGAAATATAGCGGAAGATGCTGTAAAAGCTGTAGAAGCTTCTTATGAAGAAGATGTAGAAGATGAATTTGTGATACCAACAGTGATCACCGAAAATGGTGAGCCTGTGGGACCAATGAATGATCACGACTCAGTAATCTTCTTTAATTTCAGAGCCGATAGAGCTCGTCAGATTACTCAGGCTTTAACTATTGATGGCTTTGATGGCTTTGAGCGTGAGCCAGAACATCCTGAAGATTTATACTATGTAACTATGACAGAGTATGATGAAGAATTCGATTTACCAGTTGCTTTTGAACCGGTAGAAATTGAAGATGGACTTGGTGACGTATTAAGCCGTGAAGGTTTAAAGCAGCTGAGAATTGCTGAAACTGAAAAATATGCTCATGTTACTTTCTTCTTCAATGGTGGAGTTGAAGAACCTAATGAAGGTGAAGATAGAATTTTAATTCCTTCACCGCAGGTTGCGACTTATGAGATGCAACCTGAAATGAGTGCTTATGAAGTAACAGATAAGTTATTAGAAAAAATTGAAGCAGAAGAATACGATGTGATTATTTTAAACTATGCTAATATAGATATGGTTGGACATACTGGATTTATGGATGCAGCTATTAAAGCTGTAGAAACTGTAGATGACTGTCTTTCTAAAATAGTACCAGCTATTTTAGAAAAGGGAGGCCAGGCTTTACTTACAGCTGACCATGGTAATGGAGAAAAGATGAAAGAAGATGATGGATCTCCATTTACAGCTCATACTGCTAACCTTGTTCCACTTTATTATATAGGTGGTCCAAAAGATAAAGGTATAGCTTCTGGTAAATTGGCTGATCTAGCTCCAACAATGTTAGAAATTTTGGGGATTGAAAAACCAGAAAAAATGACAGGCGAATCACTAATCATCGAAAATTAGTAACTCTTCTTAAGTAAAGCTAATTAAAGCTTAAGTTATAAATAATTAATAAGCAGAGACAGTTTTGCTGTCTCTGTTAAAATAAAACTAAAAATAGTTTCACTGTAAAATTATAAGGAGGTCAATTAATAATGTTTAACACAACAATTGTAGATGTTTATGCAAGAGAAATTTTAGATTCACGTGGTAACCCAACTGTAGAGGTAGAAGTAGTCTTAGAAGACGGTGTAATGGGGAGAGCAGCGGTACCATCTGGTGCTTCAACTGGTCAATATGAAGCAGTAGAATTAAGAGACGGTGAAGAAGATCGTTACATGGGTAAAGGTGTACTTAATGCTATTGAAAATGTTAATGAAGTTATCGCACCTGAAATAATTGGTTATGATGTTCGGGAACAAATTGAAATTGATAACCTGATGCGAGAATTAGATGGTACTGCTAATAAAGGCAAATTAGGTGCTAATGCTATTTTAGGTGTATCAATGGCAGTTGCTAAAGCAGCAGCAGAAGCTACAGGAACATTCCTTTATAACTATCTTGGTGGAATGAATGCTAAAACTTTACCTGTTCCAATGATGAACATTCTAAATGGTGGAGAACATGCTGATAACAATGTAGACCTTCAGGAATTTATGATTATGCCTGTTGGAGCAGTTAGCTTCCGTGAAGCAATGCAGATGGGTGCTGAAGTGTATCATAATTTAAAGAAAGTTCTGCAGGAAAAAGGTTTAGGTACAGGTGTTGGTGATGAAGGTGGATTTGCTCCTGATTTAGGTTCTAACGAAGAAGCTTTACAGGTAATTGTAGAAGCTATTAAAAAAGCAGGTTATGAACCAGGTGATGATTTCTATATCGCACTTGATCCAGCTGCAACAGAATTTTATAAAGATGGAAAATATGTATTAGCTGGTGAAGGAGTAGAAAAAACTTCTGAGGAAATGATTGATTTTTATGCTGAATTAATTGATAAATATCCAATTATTTCAATTGAAGATGGTCTTGCTGAAGATGACTGGGAAGGTTTTGCTAAGATGACTGCAAGACTTGGAGATCGTTTACAAATTGTTGGTGATGACCTCTATGTAACAAATACTGAAAGATTAAGCAGAGGTATTGAAGAAAAAAGCAGTAACTCAATCTTAATTAAGGTTAATCAGATTGGTTCCTTGACTGAAACTTTAGATACTATTAAGATGGCTACAAGAGCAGGATTTACTTCTGTTGTATCGCACCGTTCTGGTGAAACTGAAGATGTAACAATTGCTGATCTTGTTGTAGCAATGAATACTGGCCAGATTAAAACTGGTGCTCCTGCACGTTCTGAGAGAGTTGCCAAGTATAATCAGCTTCTAAGAATTGAAGAAAGTTTAGGAGATGCAGCTCAGTATGCAGGTAAAGAAGCATTTTATAACCTTAAGTAAAATTAATAAAAAATAATATTAACTAATTAAAAGGCTAAGTGGAGTTAATTCTCTACTTGGTCTTTTTTTAAAAAAAATTAACTTTACTTGAATCTTTTATAATAATAAAATATAATTGACTTATACTATCTAGAGGCTTTTGAAAGGAAAAACAAAATGAAAATTTCTGATTTTGCTATTTCTCGTTCTGTAACTACAGCAATGTTGATTTTATTAATTGTTATAATTGGACTTGTATCTTTTTCTAATTTGAAAATAGATTTGTATCCAGATATTACTTTTCCTGGTGCTGCAATAGTTACAACATATGAAGGGGTTGGCTCAGAAGAAATTGAAAATTTATTAACAAGGCCTATAGAAAGTGCTATTTCTACTGTAGAAGGGGTAAAAAGTATAAGTTCAATTTCCTCAGTGGGGCAGTCCACAGTTGTTGTCGAATTCAACTGGGGAACTGATATGGATTTTGCTGTGCAAAATTTAAGAGAACAAACTGATATAATTAGCAATGCTGTAATACCAGATGATGCAGATAGCCCTTTGATTTTTAAATTTGATCCTGCAATGTTGCCAATTATGATTTATGGTTTAAGTTCTGATGATTTAGAGTTATATCAATTAAAAAAAGAGATAGAAGATAATATTGCTCCGGAATTAGAAAGGTTACCTGGTGTAGCTCAGGTAAATATTCAGGGAGGACTCGAGCGCGAGATAATAATTTCTTTAGAAAGAGAAAAATTGAATTTTTATAATCTTGATCTTGACACAGTGAACAATATTTTGATAAATGAAAATTTAAATATTTCTGCTGGAGAAATTAAGCAGGGTAAAAAAGATTTATTAGTTAGAGCTGTTGGTAAATTTAATAGTTTAGATGATATTAGAAATATAAATATCCCAGTTGGTACTAGAGGAAGGTTAAAATTAGCAGAAATTGCAGAGGTTAAAGATGGCTTTGCAGATCCTGTTACAATTTCTCGCTCTAATCAAAAAGATAGTGTTGTTCTTTATATTCAAAAACAGACTGACTCTAATACTGTAGAAGTAGCAAATAGAGTAAGAGCTGAAATGGAAGAAATAAATGAAGATTATAATTCTTTAAATATTTTTCTAGGGTTTGATCAGTCCGAATTTATTCAAAACTCTATAGATAATGTAAGTCAGAATGCTGTATTAGGTGGAATACTTGCAGTAATAATTTTATTCTTATTTTTAAGAAATTTACGAAGTACTATTATTATTGGAACAGCTATCCCTGTTTCTATAATATCAACTTTCGTCTTAATGTATTTTGCAGAAATTAATTTAAATATTATTTCGTTAGGTGGACTTGCTTTAGGTGTTGGAATGCTTGTAGATAATTCAATTGTGGTCTTGGAAAACATATATAGATATAGAAGTATGGGAGAAGGTAAAATTGAAGCAGCTAAAGAAGGAAGTTCAGAAGTAGCGATGGCTATCGTTGCTTCAACAATGACAACTGTTGTGGTTTTTATGCCGGTACTATTTGTAGAAGGGTTAGCAGCAAGACTATTTAAAGATTTAGCATTTACAGTAGCATTTTCACTTTTAGCCTCATTAGTTGTTGCTTTAACATTAATTCCAATGCTTTCCTCAAAAATATTGAAACTGAGCCCGAAAGAATTTAAAAGACAGAAAAAGCAAGGGATTATTATTCGTACTTATAAAAAGCTTTTAAAAAAATCGTTAAAACATCGCTGGGTGGTTGTTTTGATTTTGATAATTGCCTTAGTTTCAAGTTTTATGCTGGTGCCAAAGATTGGTTTTGAATTTATGCCAGGAGCAGATCAGGGATCATTTTCAATTTCTTATAACTTACCGGTTGGTACTTCTTTAGAAGAATCAAATAGAGCGGCGTTTGAGATAGAAAAAATATTAGATGAGATACCTGAGGTTGAAATAATAATGACAACTGTTGGCACAACTGATATGATGCAGGGTATAAGCAGTGGTAATAGTGGTTCAATCAACGTAGATTTAGTAGATATATCAGAGCGAAACCGGTCTATAGATGATATTATGGAGGAAGTTAGAGCAAATGTTAAAATTCCTGATCTTAATTTAACTGTTGCCAGCCAGAGTGGTATGGGAGGACAAGAAAAACCGGTTAATATAAAGATTAAAGGTAATGATTTTCAGAAATTAAGAGAATATAGTGCCTTAGTTGTAACAGAAATAGAAGATATTGAGGGTTTAAGAGAAATAGAAGATAGTTTTGAAGTTGGCAGACCAGAACTACAGGTCAAAATAAATAGAGCAATAGCTTCAAGATTCTCTATTAATCTAAGACAAATAGCTGTTTCAATTAGAAACGCTATTAGCGGAACAGTTAATACTAAGTATGAAGTTGATGGGGAAGAATATAATATCAGAGTTCGAGTTGATAAAGAAGATTATGATTCTTTAAATTCATTATCTAATTTAAATGTAATTAATAATCAAGGAACAAAAGTTCCACTGACTAGAATTGCAAAATTTGAGCTAGTAGAAGGTCCTGCTGAAATATTAAGAATTAATCAACAGCGTTATGCTGAAATAACTGCAGATCTATTTGATAGAGATTTGGGTAGTGTAGTGAATGATATTCAACTGGAACTAAGTGATTTTGAATTAGCTGAAGGCTATGAAATTAGTTATGAAGGGCAATTTGAAGATATAAATGAATCATTTACTGGTTTAGCTTATGCATTTTTGCTATCGATTATTTTAATTTATATGGTAATGGCCTCACAGTTTGAATCATTAATTCACCCTTTTATAATTATGTTTACTATACCTCTGGCAATTATTGGGGTTATATTTGCGCTTTATATTAGCTCAAATATAATTTCGGTAGCTTCTTTGATTGGATTAATAACTCTTGCTGGAATCGTAGTAAATAATGGAATAGTTATGGTTGATTATATTAATCAACTGCGGAGAAATGGTAAAGAAAAGCTTGAAGCTATAATTACCGCAGGAACAGTAAGATTTAGACCGATTATGATGACTGCTTTAACAACAATATTAGCTTTAATTCCTATTGCTTTAGGAATTGGAGAAGGGTCTGAATTATCTCAACCAATAGGAATAGTAATTGTAAGTGGATTGAGTTTTGCAACTTTCTTGACCTTATTTATTATTCCGATCTTTTATTCGCTTTTGACTGATTTAAAAGAAATAATTATTTCTAAAATCTATGGTATTGATAAAGAAGAGGCTTCAAAAAAAATATAATGTCTTTTGATAACTTAAAAATATGGATATTATAAATAACAGATTATGATTTTTGGCTATAAATTATTGTATTTTTGGTGTTAATATGTTAAAATTAAACTTGTGCTGAATTATGGATATTTAGCAATATTTTACTTAACTATTTGGAGGTGAGATTAAAATGTTTGTACTTAAGATTTTACATTTTATTATAGCAATTGGAGTCATTGTAGGTGTTCTGCTGCAATCAGGAAAAAGTGCTGGTTTATCTGGGGCAATTGATGGTGGTGCTACCACTTTTTTTGGTAAGTCTGGAAAGAAGATGGAAGATAAGATCAGTAAAGCAACAACTATTGCTGCAGTATTATTTATGATTAATTCTCTGATTCTAGCTATATTTTAAACTTGATAATTAAGTAAGAATTGTTTAATAATTATATAATTAAGTGAAAAAGTATTTATAATAATAAATTATTTAATATAATAAAAAAATTTCATTAAATTTATATGCAATATATACCAAAATAAGATGCTGAAAAAATTAGCATTTATAAGAAATTAAAAAAATTAATTAATAAGGAGGTTGGTGCATGAATTTTTATACACCTTTAGCAGGTATAATCGCGTTAATTTTTGCTTTTATTCTTGCTGGAAAAGTTAAAAAAGAAAGTATGGGAACAGAAAGAATGGCAGAGCTATCAGATGCAATCAATGAGGGGGCTATGACATTTTTAGGTCGTGAATACAAGATGCTCTCAGTATTTGTTGCAGTTGTAGCGGTTATTATGACAGTTGTACCTAGTCTGGGATGGCAGTATGCAGCTTCATTTATTTTAGGTGCATTTTTCTCTGCTTTAGCTGGATTTATTGGAATGCAGATTGCGACTCAGGCAAATGCTAGAACAACTCATGCAGCTCGATCAGGATTAAATGCAGCATTAAAGGTTGCTTTTTCTGGTGGAACTGTGATGGGAATGTCTGTTGTAGGTTTAGGAACTTTAGGACTTGGAATTTTATATATGTTCTTTTCTCATAATGTAGAGTTTATTAGAGGTTTTGCTTTTGGAGCTAGTTCTATTGCTTTATTTGCCCGTGTTGGTGGTGGTATTTATACTAAAGCTGCTGATGTTGGTGCTGACTTAGTTGGTAAAGTAGAAGCTGGAATTCCTGAAGATGATCCTCGCAACCCTGCTGTTATCGCTGATAATGTTGGTGATAATGTTGGTGATGTTGCAGGTATGGGAGCAGACTTATTTGAATCATATGTTGGTTCAATTGTAGCTGCTATGACTTTAGGAGCTGCTTTAAGTGTAGATCATGTTTTACTGCCGATGTTAATTGCAGCTTTAGGAATTATTGCTGCTATTATTGGTACTCGTTTTGTAAGAGCTAAAGAAGGTGGGAATCCTGCTAAGGCTTTAGAAAGAGGAACAATGAGCGCTGCAGGTATTACTATTGTTGGAGCATATTTTTTAGTAACTTCTTTGACCGGTCAAATTGGTATTTTTATAGCAATCATTTCTGGTTTAGTTGCCGGAACTTTAATTGGTAGAATTACTGAATATTATACTTCTGAACATTATGGGCCTGTAAAACATATTGCTCGTCAGTCACAGACTGGTACAGCAACTAACATAATTAGTGGTTTATCTGTTGGTATGAGAAGTACCGCACTTCCAATTTTAGTTATTACAGTTGCTATATACCTAGCTTATAATTTTGCTGGACTTTATGGTATCGCAATGGCTGCTGTAGGTATGCTTTCTACAACAGGTATTACACTTTCTGTTGATGCTTATGGTCCTATTGCTGATAATGCAGGTGGAATTGCTGAAATGGCAGAACTTGATTCTTCTGTTAGAGATATTACTGATAAATTAGACTCTGTTGGTAACACAACAGCTGCAATGGGTAAAGGTTTTGCAATTGGTTCTGCTGCTTTAACAGCATTATCATTATTTGCAGCTTTTTCACAGGCAGTTGGCTTAGAGTCAATTTCTTTAACTAATCCTCAGGTTATTATTGGACTCTTCCTGGGAGCTATGCTTCCATTCCTATTCTCTGCTATTACTATGGAGGCTGTAGGTAAGGCTGCAGGAGAAATGATTGAAGAAGTAAGAAGACAGTTTAAAGAAATGCCAGGTATTATGGAAGGTACTCAAAAACCTGATCACAAAAAATGTATTGATATCAGTACAACCGCTGCTCTAAAAGAAATGATTTTACCAGGTCTTTTAGCTGTTGTAGTTCCAGTAGTAGTTGGAATCTGGGATGTACAGGCACTTGGTGGTCTTTTAGGTGGAGCACTTTCTTCCGGTGTCTTATTAGCTATTATGATGGCTAACTCCGGTGGAGCCTGGGATAATGCTAAAAAATATATTGAATCAGGAGCTTTCGGTGGTAAGGGTACAGATACTCATGCTGCTTCAGTTGTTGGTGATACAGTAGGAGATCCATTTAAGGATACGTCTGGTCCATCCTTAAACATTTTAATTAAATTGATGACTATTGTTTCACTTGTATTTGCTCCGTTATTCATGTAAAATTAATATAGTAGTAAAGGATTAATTACCCTCCTTGTAGTTTATACTACTTGGAGGGTTTTCTTTTAGAAAGGTAGTGTGTTTATGACTGAAGTAGATGATAAAATGTGTTTTGCTTGTGGGCAGGAAAATCCAATCTCATTAGGGTTAAAATTTAAAGAAACCGATGAAAATACAGTTCGAGGAGAATTTACTCCAGGTGAAAATCATCAGGGATATGATGGTATAATGCATGGGGGATTAATTGCAACTCTGTTGGATGAGGCAATGGCCTATGTTATTGGATTTAAAGACATACAGGCTTTTACGGCTGAACTTAATGTCAGATATAGAACTGCAGTAGAAATCGGTAAAAAATTAGAAATAATTGGGGAATATAAAGGCTCTAAAAAAAGTTCTATTGCTAATGTTTATTATACAGAGGCAAAAATTTTTGATGAAGAAGGTAATTTAAAGGCTAAGGCTGAAGCTAAATTTATGGAAGCTTAAATTATAATTAAAAATATTTATTACATAAATCTAAAATAATTATTAAGGAGGACTTTTAATGCAGAGAAATGAAGCTCTTGAATTGATGGAAGAAAATATTAAGCAGAAAAATTTACGCAAACACTGTCTGGCAGTTGAGGCGGTGATGGCTAAATTAGCGAATTATTTTGATAAGGATGAACAAAAATGGAGATTAGCTGGTTTACTGCATGATATTGATTATGAAGAGACTTCTGACGAGCCAGAAAAGCATAGTCAAATTGGAGCAGATATGCTGGCTGAAATGGGTATAGAACCTAAAATTGTTGATGCAGTTAGAGCACATAATGGAATGCACGAACTTCCCAGAGAAACTCTAATGGCTAAAGCCTTATATGCATCAGATCCACTAACAGGGCTAATAGTAGCCTCAGCCTTAATTCACCCCGAAAAAAAATTAAATGCACTGGATACTGAATTTGTTTTAAATCGATATGGGGATAGTTCTTTTGCTAAAGGTGCTGATAGAGATGTTATTGCTTCCTGTAAAGAAATGGATCTTGAGCTAAAAGAATTTATAAAACTTTCTCTAACTTCAATGCAGAATATTTCTGATGAATTAGGACTTTAGAATATAAAACAGAAATTCAAAAAGCCCATTATCACAAAAAGATTGGGGATGATTATTAATGAGTGCTAGAAGTGAATTATTAAAAAAGTTAAGAGAAGATGTACATCGTCCACTTAGTAAAGAAGAAATTTTCAATAAGTTTGACATAGCAAAAGAACAGCAGCAGATGTTTTCAGATTTACTGGATGATTTGATTAAATTAGGACAAGTATTCAAAAATTCTCAAGGCCTATATGGTGTACCTGAAAAATTTAATTTAATTGGTGGTAGAATTGAAAAAATTGCTTCAGGTAATGCTTTTTTAATTCCAGATGAGCCTGAGAAAGATGATATATATATTTCTTCAGCTAATATGAACGGGGCAATGCATAATGACAAAGTGTTTGTGCGACCGGTTCGTTCCAATAGAGGTAAAAGTCAGGCTGGAGAAGTTGCCGAAATTGTAGAAAGAGTTAATAAAGAAATTGTGGGTAATTTAGAAAAATATAAAAATTATGGTTTTTTAATACCAGATAACAAAAGAATATGTAATGATGTTTTTATTCCACCCGAAGCTTTAAATGATGCTCAAAATGGTCAAAAAGTGGTAGCAAAAATAACCCGCTGGCCTGAAAAAAATAGAAATCCTGAAGGAGAAATTGTTGAGATACTGGGTGATAAAGATGATGCTGGTGTTGATATTGAAGCGATCATTCGTCAACTTGACTTGCCAGGAGAATTTCCAGATAAAGTTTTAAAGGAAATTGAAAATATACCGGATCAGGTAAATGAAAATATAGTTGAAAAAGATGATGAAAGAGAAGATTTAAGGAATTTAAAACTGGTAACTATTGATGGTGCCGATGCCAAAGATTTAGATGATGCAGTCTCTTTAGAAAAGGTAAGTAATGATGTTTATAGATTGGGAGTTCATATTGCTGATGTAAGTCACTATGTAAGAGAAGAGAGTCCATTGGACAATGAAGCATATAAACGTGCGACCAGCATTTATCTTGTTGATCGAGTAATACCGATGCTTCCTAAAAAATTATCTAATGGCATCTGTAGTTTAAACCCTCAAGTAGATCGTTTAACTATGTCAGTTTTTATAGAATATAGATTAAGAGGAAAACATGGAATTGAAATTATAGATCATAAAATTACAAAATCAGTTATTAATTCTAACCACCGTTTAACTTACGATGAAGTACAAAATATTTTAGATGATGAACAGAGTTCTGAAAGAGAAAAATATGACGACTTTGTAGAAGAACTTGAAATGATGAATGAATTAAGAGATAGACTGCGCCGCAATCGTTTTGAAGAAGGTAGTATGGACTTTAATTTTACTGAAGTTAAAGTAGAACTTGATGAAGAGGGACATCCTATTAATTTAAAGAAAAGAAGCCATAGAGAAGCAGAGCAGTTAATTGAAGAATTCATGATTGCTGCTAATAGAATTGTTGCTGCGGAAATGTCATGGCGTGAGATGCCTTTCATTTACAGAGTACACGAAGAGCCTGATCTTGATAGAATGCAGCAATTTAATGAGTTTATTCATAATTTTGGTTATCGTTTAAAAGGAGTAAAAAATGGGGTTCATCCCCGGGCTCTACAAGAAATTTTAGAGGATGTAAGAGGAACAAAAGAAGAAAAAATAATTGAAACAGTAATGCTTCGTTCACTTAAAAAAGCAGTTTATTCTGAGAAAAATATTGGACACTTTGGCCTTGGAATTACTCATTATAGTCATTTCACATCTCCAATTAGACGTTATCCGGATCTCACCGCTCATAGAATAATCAAAGAAACAATTACTGAAGGTTATTTAAGTGAAGAGCGTCAGGATGAATTAGATAATCAGATTCCCCAAATTGCAGATCACTGTTCATTGCAGGAAAGAAGAGCAATGGATGCTGAAAGAGATTCAGTTGATTTAAAGAAAATTGAATTTATGGAAGATAAAATTGGAGAAGAATTTGAAGGTATTATAAGTGGAATCACTGGTTTTGGAATGTTTATAGAATTAGAAAATACTGTAGAAGGTTTGGTTCATATTAAAAATCTTCGTGATGATTATTATCACTATGATGAAGAAAAATATCACTTAATTGGAGAAAGAACTAAAAAGATTTATAGAATTGGTGATGAAGTTAAAATTAAAGTTACTAAAGTAAATAGAGATGAAAGAGAACTTGACTTTGAATTAATTGAAAAAATAGATTAGTAGAAATAATAGATTAAGGATGTGGTAGTCATGGCTAAAGCTAAGGATAAAGATATAGAGATTATAGCTAGAAATAAAAAAGCCAGACATGATTTTTATATAGAGGAAGTATATGAGGCAGGGATTATACTTAAAGGTACTGAAATTAAGTCAATTCGTAATCATCGGGTAAATTTAAAAGATAGTTTTGCTTTGGTGCAAAATGGAGAAGTTTATTTGCACAATATGCATATCAGTCCCTACAAAGAAGGAAATCGCTATAACCATGAGCCAGAGAGAAAGAGAAAATTACTGCTTAACAAAAGTGAAATTAGAAAACTCATTGGTTATACAACTCAAAAAGGTTATACCCTTGTTCCTTTAACTCTTTATTTAAAGAAAAACCTCTGTAAAGTGGAACTGGCAGTGGCTAAGGGTAAACAGCAGCATGATAAAAGAAGAGATATAGCTGAGAAAACAGCAAAAAGGGAAATAGAAAAAGCTTTTAATCGCCGTCAAAAAGGAGATTATTAAAAAAATTTGACATTTCCTGACCTTTAAGTTATAATAATTATGCAAAAGATAGATTTGAGCTATTCAGGGGGTGTTCTGGCTTCGCCTGGATGGTGAACCTTTTAGAAGCAAGCCGAGGAGTTCCTTTCACTCGTTAAACACTGGGAAAATAAAATTATCTGCAAACGATAATAATTACGCTTTAGCTGCCGCGTAGGCAGTTAACGCCTGAGCGGATCCTGTCTGTGGAGTCGTCTTAGGTGTCATACAAAACAGGCTAACCTTCTTCTGATGTCTGTAAGAAGAAGGGACATTTAACAGGCTGGCAGTAAGTAATCCAGTTCAGCGGAGTGCTTACTGTAAGACTAAATGCTGAACTACGCTTGTAGAAACTACTGGGTGAGCCATTTAGTACGTGGGTTCGACTCCCACCACCTCCACCAAAATTATATAATGATTTATAAACCAAGAACCTAACTATTATGGGTTCTTTTTTTATTTATAAATGCAGGAAATCACCTCAAAATCTTTAATATATATATAGTAGGAGAAATGAGGAGATTTGTATGTCAAGAAAGCAAATAAAAGATTTTGTTATGAATAATAAGGACAATTTGATAAAAGAAATAGTGGAAGAGCCGCTTTTACTAATGCCAGAATTAAAAGATTACTATAATGAAGTTCAAATTCAAAAAAGTGAGGATCACATTTCTGATATTTTAAACTATCTTGCCCAAGCGTTATTTGTGGACGAGGTTAATATTTTTTCAAATTACTACAGGTGGCTATACATAGTTTTAAAAGAACGAGGAATAGAAGCTAAACTTTTAAAAAATTATTTAATAGCAACAACAAATGTATTAGAAAGAAATTTAGACAAAAAAGAGTTTGCTATTATTAAAAGTTATTTAACTGCCGCAGATGTGAGTATCAATTCTTCTAAAAATCATTATGAGTCCTTTATAAAAGAAGATAATTTTTTGCATAAAGAAACAGATAAATATCTTAGTTTATTAATGAACATGGAACGAGAAAAAGCAGTTAGTTTAATTTTAGATTTAGCAGAGAGTGATATATTAATAGAAGATATTTACTTAAAAATTTTCCAACCTGCACAATATGAAATAGGAAGACTCTGGCAGCTTAACCAAATAAGTGTTGCACAAGAGCATTATGCAACTTCTGTCACTCAACTTGCTATGTCACAATTATATCCTAAAATTTTTACTTCTTTTGAGAAAGGGAAAAAAGCTTTAACTACCTGTATTGGTGCTGAACTGCATGAGCTAGGAATTAGAATGGTTGCTGATTTATTAGAATTGAATGGATGGGATACTATTCATTTAGGATCAAATACTCCACCAGCAGAAATTATAAATATTTTGAAAGAAAAAGAAATTGATTTATTAGCTCTTTCAGTTACTCTACCAAGACAGCTGGAAAAAACTAGTAATTTAATAAAGCTAATTCATAAAAATGACAAATTATCAAAACTAAAAATTATGGTTGGAGGAAGAATTTTTATGCAGAGTAATTATTTATGGCAGAAAATTGGAGCTGATGGATTTGCTGCTGACGCAAAAGAAGCAGTAAAGGTGGCTGATTCATTATTATGATTAGCAGAGACAGATTAACACATGGTCTTATTTTAAAAATTGATGAAGAAGGACAAATAAAAGAAATAGTTTTTAATTCACTAAAAGAAAAGCTTAATTTAAAAAATAAGAATTTCAGTAATTATATAGATGAAGGAAGTTTAAAAAAATACTTTTCTTTATTAGAAGAGGCTGAAAAAGATGATGTGGTTTTTGGAAGAGAAATGGACCTTAATTTAATTGGAAAAACTGAATCATATATTTTAACAGTTTTAAATAATCTTGATTCTGATAATATTATAATAGCTGCCAATCAATCAGAAGATATGATTAAATATTACGAAGAATTAATGAAAATTAATAATGAATATGTTAACAGTTTAAGATCTAACATCAAAGAAAATAAAAATAAAAACATACCAGCTAAAGATGAAGAAATATATAATGAGATGAGCCGATTAAATAACAAATTAGTTAATTTGCAGCGTCAATTGAACAAACAAAATTTGCAATTAAAAGCAGAGAAAGAAAAATATAGAGTTACTTTAAGCAGCATCGCAGAAGGTGTAATAACAGCAGATTATAAGAATAATATTGTTTATTTGAATTCTAAAGCAGAGAAGATGCTGGGGTGGTCATTAGATGATGCTAAAGGTAAAAAATGTAGGGATATTTTTAAGGTTTCCATAAAAAAAAATAATGGTCATGATTTAGAGTTGATAACTGAAGAAAACTCAGCTGTTGAGGAGGATATTGAGATTGATTTAGCTTCTCTCTTTCAAAAAAAAGAAGAAATTAATAATCAAGAAGCAATTTTAATCTCAAAAAACAACAATTCAATTCCAATAGAATTTTCTGCAGCAAAAGTAGTAGAAAATCAGGGTAAGGTGATTATTTTCAGGGATATCAGTGAGAGAAAAGACAATGAGCAGCGTTTAAGAAAATATGCATCTACTGATTTATTAACTGAGGTTTTAAATAGAAGGGCTGGTTTAGATTATTTACAGGAGGAAATGAATTTAGCTGAAGCAAATAATTTTACTCTTTCAGTTATTTTTATTGATGTTAATGATTTGAAATCAGTTAATGATAATTTTGGACATCAAGAAGGAGATAAGCTTTTACAGCAGGTAAGTAATGTTATGCAGAATTCATTAAGAAGAAATGATATGGTTGTAAGACTGGGCGGAGATGAATTTCTTTTAATATTACCCCAGAGTGATAAAGAAGCTGCTGAAAAAATATGGAATAGAGTTAGAGAAAAGCTTAAACAGTTATCAAAATCTAATGATAAGGATTATGAAATTTCAGTCAGTCATGGATCAGCAGAATATAGTTCTGATTATAAAAAGAGTTTAGATCAATTAATTAATAAAGCTGATCGTGCTATGTATGAAGAAAAGAAAAAAATGAAAAATAAAGATAGATAATGTAATATTTTTCAGGAGGGATTTTAATGCAGAAAGTTGAATTAACAACAATATTTTTAAATAATAGTATAGAAAACTATATTTTAGCTTTTAGTTTTTTAATAATAGTTTATTTTACTATTAGACTTTTCGATAAATTTTTATTAGAAAAAATGGATATCTTAATTAAAAAATTTTCTAGATCTTTTTCTCAGTTTTTAAAAAAGTTAATAAAAAAGAGAATTTATCCGCTGCTATATTTGTTAGCTATTTATTTTGCCTTCAGACAGCTAACAATTATATCCCAACTTGACAATTTTGTTAATTATTTTTTAATGATTTTAACTGTGATTTTAGTAGTTTTATCATTGAGCGATATTATAAGTTATAGCATAAAAAAATATTGGGGAAAAAAAGAAAGAAATGACGAACAGCTTAAAGTTTTAAATGTTACTTTATTTTTAATTAAAATTTTAATTTGGACTATTGCTTTAATTTTTGTAATGGATAATCTAAATATACAAATAACAGGTTTAGTTACTGGTCTTGGAATTAGTGGTATTGCGATTGCCTTTGCTGCTCAAAGTATTTTAACCGATTTATTTAATTATTTTACAATATTTTTTGATAAACCTTTTGATATAGGGGATTTTATTATTACAGGAGAATATAGAGGAACAATCGAGCATATTGGGGTGAAAACAACAAGAATTAGAAGTTTAAGTGGTGAACAGCTTATAATTTCTAATACAGATCTTGTTAATTCCAGAATAAATAATTACAAAAGAATGCAACAAAGGAGAATTAATTTTAATTTTGGTTTGACCTATGATACTCCATTGAGTAAATTAAAAAAAGTTCCCGGAATAATAGAAGAGACTATTAAAAATATTGATAAAACAGAATTTGATAGAGCTCACTTTGCAGAATTTGCAGCATCTAGTTTGCTATTTCAGGTTGTTTATTATGTTAAAGATAGTGATTATAAGGTTTATATGGGGATTCAACAAGAAATTAATTTTAAATTAAAAGAAAAAATGGAAGAATTGGGAGTTGATTTTGCTTTTCCAACCCAAACTATTCATTTTGGTAATAAAGAAAATTTAAATAGTAATTTTAAAAATATTCAGGAGTTGAATTTTGAAGAGAATAAAAGTTAATTGAATCAAAATAGCAAAAACTTAAATAAGGAGAATTAAAAGATGTTAATTGCAAGCTGTGAAATAAAATTATATTTACCTGGCGCGGCTACTTTAAAAGACAAAAGAAATATTATAAAAAGTCTGCTGCAGAAAAGCAGAAATAAATTTGATTTTTCTGCAGCAGAAGTAGATGCCCAAGATTATATTCAGACTGCAGTAATTGGGGTAGCAGTGGTTGGAAATGACTATAATTATTTACAGAGTAGAATGGATAAATATCTAAACTTTATTGAATCTTTTCCTGAATTTTCAGTCACAAATTATGAAGTGACAATCAGCTGATAGTTCTTCTTTGCTGATTAAAGAAGCAGCTTCTTGATCAAGCAAAACAGTTATTTCAGGGTGAGTTTGAAGTAAAGATGCTGGAACTTTAGTTGAAATTTTACCACTAACAGTATCTTTTATTGCCTCAGCTTTATTTTTTCCACTTGCCAGCAGTACAATTCTATCAGCTTTTAAAATAGTGGCCATCCCCATGGAAATAGCTTTTTTAGGTACTTCTTCTTTGCTATCAAAATATCGGCTGTTGGCTGCTATAGTTTCCTCGGTTAGATCTACAACCTCAGTTGCTACATTTAAGCTTTCAGCAGGTTCATTGAAACCTATATGTCCATTTGATCCAATACCTAGAATTTGTAGATCGATTCCACGTTCTTTTTTGATAGATTCTTCGTAATCTCTACATTCCTTATTAAAATCTTCTGCACTTCCATCTGGAATATGAATATTTTCTTTTTTTATGTTTATTTTGTTAAAGAAGTTATCGTACATATAATAGTGATAGCTATTTGGATGTTCTGCTTTTAGTCCACAGTATTCATCAAGGTTAAAACTTTGGACTTCACTAAAATCAACTTCATTTTGTTTATACATTTCAATTAACTTCTCATACATAGCTAGAGGAGTAGCTCCTGTTGCTAAACCTAAATTACTATCAGTTTTTAAAGTGATTTGACTTGCAACCATTAAGGCCGCTTTTTTGCTCATTGCTTGATAATCTTTTTCTACAATAATTCTCATTTTAACACATCCTTTTAATTTTCATAACAAGTAATTTTGTTATTATTCTAAATCAAATTTAAATTTAAATTTATAATTATCATTTCTATAATAAGCAGAAGTATATTCTATAATTTCATCATTTTCATCCCTGCTTATTTGTTCAAAATATAAGCCCAGCATTCCTTCTTTAACTTTCATTTTTTTTGCAACCTGATCATTTAAAATGACTGCTTCAATTTCCGCTTCAGCATTTTTGAGTTTAATATTATATTTGTTTTTAATAAGTTTAAAAAGAGAATTATTTTTAAGGTCTTCTTGTTTTAGATTAGCAATTTTTTTAGTTGAAAGATAAGTTTTTTCTAGTAAAAATGGTTTATTTTCTATCAATCTCAATCTTTCAAATTTGAAAAATTCATCATTTTCTTTAAAATTAAGTTTTTTAGCTATTTTTTTATCTTTAATTTTAGAAAAATCCAAAATTTTATTTTTGTAGTTTAATCCCTTTTTTTCCATTTCTTTAGTAAAACTTGAAAGGGGTGAGATGCTGTAACTTTCTTTATAATTAGAAACAAAAGTTCCTCTACCCTGTTTTTTAATTAAATAATCATTATTGACTAAGATATCAACTGCCTTTTTGACAGTCATTCTGCTAATATTATGATATTCTGCTAGTTCTCGCTCTGAGGGGATTTTTTCGCCAACCACAATTTCTTCGTTTTTTATTGCTTTTAAAATGCTTTCTTTTAATTGATAATAAAGTGGTAGGGGGCTATTTTTATTAATTTCTTTCATATTTTACCTCCTGATAAGGAATATACAACATGTGGACTATACCAATTATAATATAAAAAAGTATTATTTTCAACCCTTTTGTTGTGATAAGAATTAATTTTGATATTAAAATTCAAAAATAATTCCGATTATAGCTGCAGCTGCTATATAAATTACCGGGTGTTTTTTGAATTTCCTGATAGAAACAAGTATAATAATTAATAATAATAATGATTTATAATCAAAGAAATTTTTTAGATTATTATTTAACTGAAGTTTATTTAAGTCAAAAATTCCACCACTTGCTAGTTCAAAAGCAGCAGAGGCAATTAATCCTGCTACTGCAGGTCTAATACCACTAAAGGCAGATTCAACCAGTGGATGCTGATTAAATTTTTGAAAATAATGAGCTATAATTATTATAATAATTACTGAGGGAGCAGCGAGTCCAATTGTAGCTATGACACCTCCTGCAATACCAGCAGTATTAAAGCCGATGAAGGTTGCAGTGTTAATCCCTATTGCTCCAGGAGTTGATTCTGAGACAGCAATCATATTTAATAACTCTTCAGCAGTCATCCAGCCATATTTTACTATTAAATCCTGCAGAAAAGGAAGCGCTGCTAGGCCACCACCTAGAGCAAAAAGGCCTACTTTGAAAAATTCTAAAAATAGTATTAAATATATCATAATTAATCACTTTCCTTAATTTGATTCTGATAATTTTCATAAGCGGTTTGTAAATTACCACGTAAATATTGAATCAAAACACCGGCGGCTGCTGAACCTAAGATAACAAACACTGGTGATATATCAAATAAAACCAGTAGTAAAAATGCAAGTATAAATAAAAGGAAACTAAATTTACTTTTATCAGATTTTTGCCACATCTTTATAACAATATCAATTATTAAAGCAACTACAGCAATTTGGATAGCTGTAAATGCGTGTTGAAAAATACTAATTTCTTGAAAACGCTTAAAAAATGAAGCAATAAAGGTTATAATAATAAGAGAAGGCAAAATAAAACCAGTAGTTGCTGCTAGAGCACCTTTAACTCCCTGCAGGCTATAGCCAGTCATTGTGGCGGTATTAACTGCAATGATTCCAGGTGTACTCTGACCAATTGCGTAATAATTATAAATGTCTTTTTCTTGGATCCAGCCAAGATTATCAACTAGTTCTCTTTTTATAATTGGCAGCATTGCATAGCCACCCCCAAAAGTAAAAGATCCAATTTTAAAAAAAATGAAGAAAATTTTAATTATTTTTTTCACTGTAGTTTCAACCTCCGCTAATATTATAACACATTAGAAAAAGCATAGCTAAAAAAAGTAAAATAATTGATAATATCCCATTAAACGGCCTTAATAAAGAGGATAATAAATTTTTTTAGAGAATAGATATATATAGACTTTAATTATTTATGAAATTGAAAGGAGGTTTTTCTTATGGCAGAAATAGTAGGGATTATAGTAATAGTTTGGGCCCTTGTTTACTTTTTTGATAGAATGGCTCCATAAGAAAAAATCTAAGGGAGGAATATTATATTTCTCCCTTATTTTTCATAAAATCAGAAAAATAAATATAAACTAATAGGAGAGTAATGATGTCAAATTTTAAAGAAAGTCTAAAGATTATATTTTTATTAATAAAAAAAGATTTAAAAGAATCACTTAAAAATAGAACAGCAGTTATGATAATTTTACTACCACTTTTTGCTTCTTTAATGTTTTCGTTAGTCAGCTCTCAACAGTTAATTAGAAATTTTGAACTTGGGATTAGTGGGCAGGATACAGAACAATTCCAAAGTTTTATTAATCAAAATTTTAGAAACTTTTCTATTCAGGAATTTCAAGATATAGAAGCTGGAAAGTCTGCTACAGCAGCTGGTAGTATTGATGCTGTAATACATTATAAACCACGGCAAGAAAGTTTAGAAAAAAAATATCAAATTTATTTAGACAGTAGAGATACAGTTAATTTTTTTATTTTAAAAGAAAATATTTCGGATTTATTAACTACATATCATAATATAGATAGTGGCCCAGATTTTAAATTTCAAGCTGCTGCAGATTTTAAGGTAAGTAGTTCTATTTTACCAGTTTGGTTAACTGTTACAATTACAATGATTGGTCTAATGCTAATTTCTGCCTCTTTATCTGAAGAAAAAGACAACAAAACACTAGCTGCTTTGCTGGTAACTAAGGTAAATATTTATCAAATAATTGCAGCTAAAACCTTATTTGCCTGGATTTTGTCTTTAATCACATCAATATTAATGGGGTCTTTAAATGGAGTTTTAGCAATTAGCTTTAAAAGATTATTCTTAGCCTTTATAATAATTACCATAGCATCTTTTGTATTTAGTGGTTTGGGGTTAATTATTAGTCTTTTTACTGATAGTCAATCTTCTGCTAGATCAATATCAACAGTTATTTATTTCCCAATTATTTTTCCAGCTTTAGTAGCAGATGTTTCTCCATTAACTCAGAGACTTGCTTTATTTTTTCCTACTCATTACCTTTATCAGGCTTTAGATAAAGTTTTGGTTTATCAAGGTCAAAATAGTAGTTTATTTATGGAAATATCGTCTTTAATATTATTTTCTTTTATTTTTTATTTAATTATTATGCTTTATATAAGAAAGGCTGATTCTCTTGTTGAATAAAAAAACTATATTTTTTACTATATTTGTTATATTATTCTTATCACCTTTGGCTCAGACAGAAGGATTTGACAGCCCTAAAGCTTTTACAGAATATATTTATGAAAACTATTCTGAAGAAAATTTTTCTGAAGTGTATAATAATTTTGCAGCAGAATTAAAAAGAGAACTGGAAAAAAAGATTTATTTGGATTTTCAAAAGGAAAATTTTGAAAAATATGATCTCGAATATACTGATATTAAAGTCGGTGATGCTAAAGAAATTGAATTTAAGGAGGTCAAAGATAAATTCGATTATGCAGTAGATTTTGGAAATTATTATATGCTGCAGGTGGAATATTTATTAAAATTCAATCATTTTGGTAGTCGAGAAAAAAATTCTGAGAAGATGGTTTATGTGAGAAAAATTAATGATGATTTTCAAATTTTTTGGGATTATCAAAATGCTTTAGATGATGATAAAGCTTTAAATAGAGATGATGAGAATGAATGAAAAAATAATCAATATAAGTGAACTAAAAAAAAGTTTTTCAGGTTTTAAAGCTTTACAGGGGATTAATCTTCAGGTTGAAAAAGGAGAAATTGTGGGTCTTTTGGGTCCTAATGGTGCAGGTAAAAGTACTACAATTAAGATTTTAACCGGTCTTTTAAATTCTGATTCTGGAACTGTTGAAATTATGGGAGCAGAAATTAATAAAGGAATTCCTGTTTGGATAAAAGAGAAAATTGCTGTTGTTTTTGAAGAAAGTAATTTATATATTAGGTTAAATGCAATGGATAATTTGAAATTATTTGCGGGAATTAATAATATAAATAATGAAAAAATTGAAGCGCTGCTTTCCGAATTTGAGCTCCAGGATGTTTCAAAAAAAGAAGTTAGAAACTTTTCTAAAGGTATGAAAAAAAGATTAATGATTTGTCGAGCATTATTGTCAGATCCCGAAATTTTAATTTTAGATGAGGCGACCGGTGGTTTAGATCCAATTTCTGCAGAAATAATAAGAAAAAAGGTTCTTGATTTCAAAAAAGAAGATAAGACAGTAGTTTTAAGTACTCATTATTTAGAAGAGGCTGATAGGCTTTGTGATAGAGTAGCATTTATCAATGAAGGCCGGGTCATTGCAGTTGATAAGCCTTCAGCTTTCAAAAATAATCTTAAAGAAAAACATTTAGAAATTAAGTTTATAAACAATCAAAATATAAAAAATTCAGATCTGAAAAAATATTTGGAAAAAATTTTAACAGAAGCTGATTATTACAGTTTGGATTCAGAAATTATAATTTTGAGATTAAAGATTAATCAAGATCTTTTTAAGAAAGCAGCTTTTGTTTCAAAGAAATTAAAATTAATTGATTTCAATAAAAATGAAGCTGATTTACAGCAGGTTTTTAAGAATTTAAACAATTAGATTTGAGATAATGCCTTGATATTTGGGAGGGATAACATGAATAAAATTTCACCGCGATTTGATTTTCTTTTTAATAATTTGAATAAAATTTCCTACTTTTTGATTGATCCCACCCATTTTGGAGCTGTTAATGAAAAAATGGCTGAATTTTGTTCTTTAAATATTTCAGAGATTGAAGGGAAGCCAATATCAGTTATTTTAGACGATCATAAAATTCCAGCTGTAAAAAAATTTAATGAGGAAATTTTTGAAAACGGTTTGCGTAGTACCGCTGAAATTGAGATTGAAATAGGGGATGAACAAAAAATAATAAAAGTAGATACTATTCCTCATCATAATTTAGAAGGTGAAGTTGACTTTTTGCTTTGTTTAGCAGAAGATATTACTGCTGAACTTGAAAAAGAAAAAAAGTTTTATAAAAACAAAAAAAGATATAGAAGTATTTTTAAAAAAGCACCTTTGGCATTTGTAGTTTCAAACAGGGAAACAAATATAATTGATTGGAATGATAAAGCAGAAGAAATATTTGGCTGGAAAAAAGAAGAAGTGATAAATAAAAACTTTAATATAATTGTAGAAGAACAATCTTATTCTGATATTACAGAGCTTATAGAAAATGTTTTTGAAGGAGAAGAAAGCTATAATATAAATAAAAATATAGCTAAAGATGGCAGTGAACTTTTTTGTGAGTGGAATACTGCTCTGATTAAAGATAGAAATAATAAAATACTTGAAATTATATCTATTGCGCAAGATATTACTGAAAAAATTAATATACAGAAAAGAGTTGAAAGTCAAAAAGAAGAACTAAGATATAGTGAATTGAGAACTCAGTTTTTTGCTAACATTTCTCATGAGTTAAAAACCCCACTAAATTTAATTTTTTCTAGTCTGCAGTTATTAGAATATAAGCTTAAAAATACTCTTTCTGATGATACTTATCAATTTGATAAGTATTTATCTTCAATTAAAAACAATGGATTTAGGCTGCTGCGTTTAGTTAATAATCTAATAGATATAACTAAAATTGATGTTAATACTTTTCAACTTAATCGAGGTAATTTAGATGTTATAAAACTTGTGGAATCTGTTGCTGATAGTACAAAAGATTATTTAGAAACTAAAAACAGAAATTTTCGTTTTGAGAGTGAAGTTAGTTCTCAAATAATGGCCTGTGATCCATTTAATATAGAAAGAGTAATTTTAAATTTAATTTCTAATGCTGTAAAATTTACTTCGGAGGGTGATGAAATCTTATTAACAATAGAAAAAAAGGATAAAAATATAATAATATCTATCAGAGATACAGGTATTGGAATAAAAAAGGAAAATCAAAATATAATTTTTGAACAGTTTAGACAGGTTGATCAAAAATTCAATAAACAAAGAGAAGGCAGTGGCATAGGACTTTCACTTGCAAAATCAATTATAGAGATGCATGGGGGAGAAATAACTTTAGATAGTATATATGGTATATACAGTCGATTTAATGTTTGTTTACCAATTGAAACAATAGATGAAAAAAATGTAGAATTAGAAAGCTATTATGCAGATAGTCTTTTAAATAAAATCGAATTGGAATTTAGTGACATTAACAACATCTAAATATAAGGAGGAGGTTTCCTTGTCAGTTTTAAATAATAAAAAAATTATAATTTCATTTGTACTAATATTTACTTTTTTAATAATTAATACTGCATCTGCACAAAATACAATATTTTTTAATAGTAAGGATATAACTTCAGAGATTAAAACTGTCAGCCGCGAAGGTGAGCTTTTAATTAGAGCAAGGGACCTAGCAGAATTACTTGATGCAGATTTAACATGGAGACCGGCCTTGAAGTCATTAGAGATGGAATCACAGTCTGTTACAATAAAAATGATGGCTAATAGTCGTTATATCCAGATCGGTAATGATGCTCTGAGAACCAAGGCTGGATTACAGCTGATAAAAAATCAAGCTTATATTCCTCTTGTTAAGTCTATAGAGGCATTTGGATATTTATTAGAGTATCAACGTGATAATGAAGAATTATATATTTTTCAACCAGAAACCACAATAAATGGCGTATCATGGCAGGAAGATGGTAATCAGCTTCAGATTAAAATGGATGAAATAACTCCCTATAGAGTTTTGCACAGTGAGGATGGAACTGAAATAATTATTGAAATAGATAAGGCTGAGATTAATCAAGAGTTTAGTGATAATATTTCTAATAATAATTATTATCTTAAAGTTGTAAATGTTCCTGATAGAGCTTTGTTGAGACTCATAATTAAAAGCAGAACTCCAATTCCTTTTCAGATTGATGGTGGAATATATGAACATGAAGATTCTTTGGTTTTAACATTTTTACCACAATTAAAAGATATTAGAATTAATAAGAATAATCTTTTAAGTGTTGAAGCAACTGGGAAAATTCCCGATGCTAGAACAAAATATTTTTCTGATACTAAAAAAATGGTTATTGACATTCCGTCAGTAGTTATAGGTAATTTTGACTTAGATATTGAGGATAATTCGCTTATAAAAGATATTAAAGTCACTCAGCATGATTTAGACCCTGTTGTTTTAAGAATAGAAGCAACTATGGCAAATGGAGATATCTTTAAACCTCTTCAGCGAAAAGAAAATAATATTTTAACATTTAAACCAGGGCAGCGCTCAGAAATTTCTAATTTAGAATATGCAGAGGGAAGTTTCAGTTTTACATCTTCTTCAGCCTTAAATCCTGAGCTGTTTTTACTTGAAACACCTCCAAGATTAGTTATGAATCTTTATCATGTTAATAGAGGTAAGGGAATACTGGATAAAGTAGAAATTGATAATAATTTGATTAAAAACATTAGGACAGCTCGATTTGATGAGCAGACTGTAAGAATAGTAGCAGATTTAGAGGAATTAACTGGTTACAATTTTGTTGAAGAACAAAAAAATGGTCTGTATTATTATACAGTTAACTTAGAAAATAAATTTGCTAAAATAGAGACTGAAGACAATCAAGACTATCAATACTTAGATATTCTTATGGATTCTAAGGCTGTTTATGAGGTGAAAAAGTTTAATTATCCTCACCGTATTGTTGTAGATTTCCAAAACACTCTAAATAATTTAGATAAATTAGGAGAATTTGAAAAAACTTCTTTGATAAAAGATATAAGAAATAGCAATTATCAACTTGAAGGTAAAGAGGTTACTAGATTAGTTTTTGAACTTAATGAATACTATAGCCATAAGGTTCAGAGTTATGCAGAAGGACATGGAATTAAGATAGCACTGGCTAAAGAATATTTTAAAGACGAAGAAGAAAGGAAAAAAGAAATCGGAAGACATTTAATTGTCGTTGATGCTGGTCATGGTGGCTTTGATCCAGGAGCAATAGGTATTAATGGTTTAGAAGAAAAAGTTCCAAATTTGGCTATTGCTAAGCAAATAGCAGCGCTTTTAGCTTCGGAAAATCAAGATGTCCTATTAACTAGAAGTTCTGATGAATTTCATTCTTTACAAAAAAGGGTTAAATTTGCTAATCAAAGAAAAGCGGATATTTTTGTTAGTATTCATGCAAATTCATTTAACAATTCTCATACTGGTGGGGTAGAAACATATTATAATCAAAGTAGTAATAACCAAAATCGATTTTTAGCTGAAAAAATACATGACAAGTTAGGTAGAAATCTTGGTTTAATTGATCGTGGTATAAAAGATAGCAATTTTTATGTTATCAAATATACTAAAATGCCTTCTGCTCTAATAGAAGTCGGTTTTTTGAGTAATCCTAAAGAAGAACAATTTCTCAAAACTAAGGTCTTTCAAAAAAAAGCAGCTTCATTGATAGTGGATGGAATACTTGATTATTTGGAAGAGAATGGAGGCAAGTAAAATGGCTGCAAAAAAGAAAAAAATTACAGGTGATAAAAAAAGAAAATTGCTACTTGTTTTAAGAATTTTACTTTTGACTGCAGCTCTTTTATATTTATTTTTCTTCTTTTATAATAATTACTTTGTAGAAAATAAAGCAAAACTTTATTTTTCCTCAGTTGATGCTAATTATCTAAAGGTTGAAGAAAGAGTTTTAGACGAAAAAGGTGATTTGTATCTTCAATTATTTAAAGAACTTAAGGCTGGACCTACGGAAAAGGAATTAGTAAGGACTATACCAGAAGAGAGCAAGTTATTAGATTATCAAATAGAAGGGAACAATTTGAAACTAAATTTTAGTCTTGAACTTAGAAATAATCATTGGGGTGGAAGTACAGGGGAACTAATGACTATTTACTCAATTGTAAATACTTACACTTCTTTAGATGAAGTTGAAAGTGTCAAAATATTACTTGAGGGAGAAGAGGTAGAAACACTTGTTGGACATCTTGACTTAAGCCAGCCCTTGATGTACAATCAAAAACTAACTGTAAGTAATTAATATTCTAGATAGGAGTTGGTTTTGTTGAAAGGTTCAAATAGAGCAATAGGGTTATTAGATTCAGGTGTTGGTGGCCTGACAGTTGCTCGAGAAATTTTTAGATTAATGCCAGAGGAGAATATAATTTATTACGGAGATACAATGCATCTCCCATATGGACCAAAAGATTTAAATTTAATTAGGGAGTATGTAGAAGAAATAATACAATATTTAATAAAGAATAAAAATGTTAAAGCTGTTGTAATAGCGTGTAATACAGCAACATCAGCAGCTTTAGATTATGTAAAAAATAAATTTGATATTCCTATTTTTGGAATGATTAAAAGTGCTGCTGCTAGAGCAGTAGAGTTAAGCAGTGATCAAAAAATTGCGATCATTGGGACTGAAGGTACAGTAAATAGTGAATCTTATCAGACTGAGATTTTGAAAATCAATGCAGAGATTCAGCTCTTTGCTAAAGCATGTCCTAGATTTGTTGATTTAGTAGAAGAAGGTAAATTTAATTGTAATGAAGTTCGAAAAACTGCTAGAGATTATCTTTCACCCTTGATAGAAGCTGATGTAGATTCATTAATTCTTGGCTGTACTCATTTCCCTTATTTAACCCCGGTTTTGAGTAGAACAATGGGAGAGAATGTTCAATTAATAAATCCTGCTCATGAAATGGCTTTAGAAGTTAAAAATACGTTAAATAAAATGGGATTGATTAAAAAAACAAATAATAACTCAAATCAACACAAATTTATTGTAAGTGATAAAAATAGAATCTCAAAAAGGTTTTTAGATCACGGTCGTAAGTTTTTAAATTTGAAAGAATTAAATTTCAAAGAAGAAAATATATTTACTAATGATTAAAATGGGAGGCAAATAAATTATGCGCACAGATGGAAGAAAAGTTAATCAATTAAGAGATGTTGAAATTACAAGAAATTATACTAAATATGCTGAAGGATCAGTCCTTGTAGAAACTGGTGACACAATGGTTTTATGTAATGTATCAATTGAAGATAGTGTTCCTTATTTTTTAAGAGGTCAAAATAAAGGGTGGTTGACTGCAGAATACTCCTTATTACCAAGAGCAACTCAAGATAGAAATATTAGAGAAGCAGCAAAAAGAAAATTAAGTGGTAGAACTCAAGAAATACAGCGTTTAATTGGTAGAAGTTTAAGAGCTATCATTGATCTTGATAAGATGGGAGAAAGAACCATTTGGGTTGATTGTGATGTATTACAAGCTGATGGAGGAACTAGAACAGCCTCAATCACAGGTGCCTATGTTGCTTTAGTCGACGCTATTAATTTTATGTTAGATGAAGGGAAATTAGAAGAAAGTCCACTTAAAGGATTCATGGCAGCAACAAGTGTGGGAATTGTTGATGGGACTCCAATGCTTGATTTATGTTATGAAGAGGACTTTAAGGCTCAGGTTGATATGAATATTGCAATGACAGAGGCTGGAGAAATTATTGAAATCCAGGGAACAGCAGAAGAACATCCATTTACTAGAGATGAGTTAGATCAGCTATATGATCTGGCTGAAAAAGGTATTTTAGAGCTGATAGAAGAGCAAAAATTAGAATTGGTTGGCGAATAAGATGCCAAAAATAGTGATTGGAAGTGGAAATCAGCATAAAATAGAAGAGATTAAAGCTTATTTTTCAGATTTAGATTTTAAGTTTGTTGGTCTAGATTCAGAGCTAGAACTTCCAGAAGTTATTGAAGATGGAAAGAATTATAAAGAAAACGCTTTAAAAAAAGCTAGGCAGCGGGCTCAAGAGCTAAATGAAATAGTTTTAGCAGATGACTCTGGACTCTCAGTGGACTATTTAGATGGTGCCCCTGGTATTTATTCAGCAAGATTTGGCGGTGAAGGCTTAACTGATCAAGAAAAATACTTGAAAATATTAGAATTATTAAATGGACAGCCAATAGAAAAAAGAAGGGCTGCTTTTATATCAGTAATTGCACTTGTAGATCCATTTAAAAATATAGAAATTACTGTAAAAGGTCAATGTCCGGGAATTATAGCTAAAGAACCAGCAGGAGAAAATGGATTTGGTTATGATCCTATATTTTATTTACCTGAATACGATAAAACTATGGCCCAAATTAGCCAACAAGAAAAGAATAAAATTAGCCATCGAGGCCGAGCTTTAAAGAAAATGAAAAGAGAAATAAAACAGAGATACAAGTAGTAAAAAAGAGTATTAATTATTTAATTTAATCTAAAAGCATGTAAATGCCGTTTTCTTTTTTGACCGAAAGCGGCATTTCATATATACTATTAATTGTCGTCGCGAAAAAAGTTATTAATTTTTGCGGCACAAAACACGTCGGAGCGTGGCGCAGTTTGGTAGCGCACCTGCTTTGGGAGCAGGGGGTCGAAGGTTCAAATCCTTTCGCTCCGACCATTTTAAATTATAGAACATTTTTTGAGCGGGAGTAGCTCAGTTGGCTAGAGCATCAGCCTTCCAAGCTGAGGGTCGCGAGTTCGAGTCTCGTTTCCCGCTCCATTTTATGCGCCCGTAGCTCAGCCCGGATAGAGCAACGGACTTCTAATCCGTAGGCCACAGGTTCGAATCCTGTCGGGCGCGCCATTTTAAAATTAAAACCAAATATGGTGGATGTAGCTCAGTTGGCTAGAGCGCAGGATTGTGGCTCCTGAGGCCGTGGGTTCAAGCCCCATCATCCACCCCATTTTAAATGTTAATCACCTGAAAAGGTGATTTTTTTATGTTTAAATTTAATAATCTTGACTAGTAACTCTTAAACTAGATATAATTAAATCAAGATAAAACTAAAGAGTTATTATATTCTCTCTTTAATTTAATAAAAAGTTATGCTATAATGTATTCACTCTATGTTGACTATTGGTCAAAAATACAAATGGGGGTAAAAAGAGTGGCAAAGCAAACAAAAAAATCACTAAAAAGACGAAATACAATTTTAAATGAAGCAGAAAAATTATTTATAGAAGAAGGTTTTGAAAAAACTACTGTAAAAGACATAGCAGAACATGCTGGTGTAGCTAAGGGTACATTTTATTATTATTTTGATACAAAAGAAGATATTATTTCTTCCTTATTAGAAAAGAGATATAAAAAAACCGAAAGGAAAGCAAGACATGTTTTAGAAAATAAAAACATGAGTTCATTAGAAAAACTTGAAAAAATAATTTTAAGATTGATCTTTAGTAGAAGAGGTAATTTTAAAGTCTATGAGTTCTTTAAAATTGATGAAAATGCAAAATTTATGAAAGAAAGAAATAAAGAATTTTGGAATAAATTTATGCCTATATTTACTGAAATAGTAAAAGAGGGTGTGGAAAGAGGAGAATTCGAGACTGATTACCCAGAAGAGGTTACTGAAATACTATTTATGGGTATTGATAACTTTTTACACAGACATTATGCTAAATTTACAACTGAAGAGATGTATATTGATAAATTTGCTGCTGTAGAAGAACTGTTAAATCGGACTTTGAATGTTCAGTCTAGAAAAGTAGATTTATCTTTAATGAAGCCTGAAAAATAATATCAATAGCTTAATTATTAATTTTTAAGGAAATTCTATTTATAAAAATGGTGGTGAAAACATGAAAAAAGATTTTAATGATAATGATCTACTTGCTTTTTTAGGTCGTCTAACAAGTAAGTGGGGGACCGGACATGAAAGCGTTAGTAAAATTTTAGATAAAACTCGTAATTTTCTTGATTCCCATAATTATAAACTTCCTTTTATTGATAAAGTAAGTGAGTTACTTGAAATGTTAAGTGAGTACTCCAAGGGTAATTTTAGCTTGAATGATGCAGCAGTGGGTTGGGTTGTAGCCAGTTTGGCTTATTTAATTTTGCCAACAGATTTAATCCCTGATTTTTTACCTGGAATTGGTTTTACAGATGATGCAGCAGTATTTATATTGGCTTTTAGACAGCTCTCACAGGAGCTAGATAATTTTCGCAGATGGAAAGAATTAGAATCTAAAACAATAGAGATAGAAAAAGAATAAATTAAATTTTAATTTTACTGGATATTTTATTTAATTTATTATATAATAGAAAAGATGGAAATTTTAATTCAGGGGTTATATTACAAGATTTTAATTTTTATTAACTAATTTCTAAAAAATCCTTGACAAGAGTAAAAAGCTATGCTAACATTATATGTGCTTTTTGTGAAAAAGAAAAAAAGAATTTTCACTCACAGCATTATTTATCATGCGAAAGTGGCGGAATTGGCAGACGCGCTAGATTTAGGATCTAGTGGGTAATCCCCGTGTGGGTTCGAGTCCCACCTTTCGCACCATTTAATAATTCTGTCATTGACCCCCGATATTGGCCCGGTGCCAGATCGGGGATTATTAACATATAGAGAGTTTTTTAAAAGTTTTATCTAAATATAAGTTAGGGGGAATATTAATGGAAGTAAAGAAAGAAGTATTAGAAGGTAATAAAGTTAAATTGGAAATTGAAATAGAGAGCGAAAGAGTGGATGAAGCTCTAGAACAAGCATATCGTCAGGTAGTTAAAGACGTTGAAATACCTGGATTTAGAAAAGGGAAAGCACCACGTAAAATTATTGAGCAGAGATTTGGTGAAGAAGTTCTGCACAAAGATGCTTTAGATATTTTAATTCCACAGGGATATAGTGAAGCTATAGAAGAAGCTGATATTGAGCCTATAGCACAACCTGATATTGAGGATTTCCATATATCTAAAGGAGAAGCTGCTACATTTACTGCAATAGTAGAAGTTAAACCTGAAGTTGAACTTGGTGAATATAAAGGTTTAGGTATAGAAAAAGAAGATGCAGAAGTAAAAGAGGAAGAAATTTCTCAGCGCTTAGAAAAAATGCAGGATGAACACAGCCAATTAATGACTGCAGATCGCGAAGAACTGCAGGAAGGTGATTTTGCAATAATTGATTTCACTGGTTATGTTGATGGTGAAGAATTTCCAGGTGGTTCGGCGGAAGAATATAGTTTAGAAATTGGATCTGGAAGCTTTATTCCAGGCTTTGAAGAACAACTAATTGGAATGAAGGTAGGGGAAGAAAAAACAGTTGAAGTAACATTCCCAGAAGATTATCAAGCAGAAGATTTAGCTGCTGCTGATGCCTCTTTTGAGGTAACTCTAAAAGAAATTAAAGTTAAGCAGAGACCAGAGTTAAATGATGATTTTGCTGTTGAAGCAAGTGATTATGAAACTATGGATGAATTGAGAGTTAGTATAAAAGAAGAAATAGCTGAACAAAAAGAAACTTCTGTTGAAAATAATTTTAGAGAAAAATTAATTAAAAAAGCAAGCGAAAATGCTGAAGTGAATATGACAGATACTTTAGTCGATGAACAGCTAGATCAAATGTTTGAGAGATTATCTCAGTCTATCTCACAACAAGGTTTAGAAGTAGAAGATTATCTTGGATATATGGGTATGGACGAAGAAAGCTGGAGAGAAGATAACAGAGAAACAGCTTCTGATCGAGCTAAAGAACTACTTGTACTTGAAGCTATAGCTGATATTGAAGATATTGAAGTTAGTGAAGAAGAAATAGATGAAGAGGTTGATGAAATTGCAGAAATGCATGATCAGGAGCCAGAAAAGATTAAAGCTATTCTTCAGATGCAGGGACAGTTAGATCAATTAAAAGAAGATATTAGAAGACAAAAAACAATTGAATTTTTAATAGAAAACAACTAAAATTTGATTATATTGTTAAACAATAACTGTTTTTCAGTATAAAGTTATATATAATAGTTATGAGCCAGATATAATTTAATCTATTTGGCAGCAATAAATCAAAGGAGGTTTTAATCAATGAGTCTAATCCCAATGGTCGTAGAACAAACAAATCGTGGGGAAAGATCATATGATATCTATTCCCGACTTTTAAAAGATAGAATTGTATTTTTGGGTTCACCAGTAACAGATGATGTTGCAAATACTGTTATTGCTCAGCTGCTCTTTTTAGAGGCAGATAATCCAGATAAAGATATTTATTTATATATTAACAGTCCAGGTGGTTCAGTAACTGCTGCTTTGGCAATGTATGATACAATGCAGTATATCAAACCTGATGTTGTTACAATTGGTATGGGACAGGCAGCAAGTGCAGGTGCTCTACTTCTTGCAGCTGGTGCAGAAGGTAAGCGTTATGCTCTTCCTTATGCAAGAGTTATGATTCACCAGCCAGCTGGTGGAGCTCAAGGTAAGGCAACTGAAGCTGAAATTCATATTAAAGAGTTAATGAGAATCAGAGAATTGCTTAACAATATTCTGAGTGACCACACAGGTCAAAGTCCAGAAAAAATTGCTCAAGATGTAGAGAAAGACTATTTCATGACTGCAGAAGAAGCTGTAGATTATGGATTAATTGATGAAGTAATTACACGCAATGAATTAAGTGAAAAGTAATTTAGCCCAAGAGGTGATATAATGTTCAAATTTGGCGATCACGATCACGAAGATGGGGAACTTAAATGTTCCTTTTGTGGTAAAAGCCAGGATCAGGTGAAAAAATTAGTAGCTGGTCCAGGAGTCTATATTTGTGATGAATGTATAGAACTCTGTAATGAAATTGTAGAAGAAGAATTAGATGAGGAATTGGAACTTGAATTTGAGAGTGTTCCAAAACCAAAAGAAATTAAAGGATATCTAGATCAATATGTAATTGGTCAAGATAGAGCAAAAAAATCTTTATCTGTAGCTGTATATAATCATTATAAAAGAGTTAATTCAAATATGATGATTGATGATGTTGAATTACAAAAAAGTAATATTATGATGGTTGGACCAACAGGCTGTGGTAAAACGTTAATGGCTCAAACTCTGGCTAAAATTATAGATGTACCGATCGCAATAACTGATGCTACTTCTTTGACGGAAGCCGGATATGTAGGTGAAGATGTAGAAAATATTTTATTGAAGTTAATTCAGGCTGCTGATTATGATGTAGAAAAGGCAGAAAAGGGTATTATCTATGTTGATGAAATCGATAAAATTGCACGCAAATCAGAAAACACATCTATTACTAGAGATGTTTCTGGAGAGGGAGTACAGCAGGCACTTCTTAAAATTATAGAAGGTACTGTTGCCAGTGTCCCACCACAGGGTGGACGTAAACACCCTCATCAAGAATTTATTCAAATAGATACAACAAATATTCTCTTTATTGCTGGCGGAGCTTTTGATGGTCTGGAGAAATTGATTGACTCCCGTATCAGCGAAAAAGTAATGGGTTTTGGTGCTGATATCAAAACTAAAGAGGATAATAAAAACATTGGAGATACTCTAAAGCATATTCAACCTCAAGACTTATTACACTATGGTTTAATTCCTGAATTTATTGGTAGAATGCCAGTTCAGGTTACTTTAGATCAACTTGAGGAAGAAGATATGGTTCGGATTATGAAGGAACCCAGAAATGCTTTAATTAAACAGTATGAAAAATTCTTTGCAATGGATGATATTGAGCTAGAATTTACTGATGAAGCATTAAAGGCAATAGCGACTAAAGCTTTAGAGCGTGATACTGGTGCTCGAGGTTTAAGATCAGTTGTTGAAAATACTGTTTTAGATATAATGTATGATTTACCATCAAGACCTGAAATTAGAAAGTGTATTATTACTAAGGAAGTTATAGAAGAAAATGCTGATCCAATTCTAGAGATTGATGAAAAACATCTAGAAGAGGAAGAAAGCGCCTAACAGCCAAAAGTTAAAAATTTAACTGTTTAATTTTAATTAAGCTGTATTAGATTTAGAGATAATATTACTCCTAATGAGTGAGTGGTATTATCTCTTTCGTTTTTTTGAATAAAATTGGAGGTTAAATTTTAGTTATCCCGAAATATACAAGTAGAATTAATTATAAGTATTTAAAGTACTTAAATATAATAGATTGAGGTGAATTCTAATGGTCGATAATAATGAAATTAAAGAAGTAATGGAACTGCCTTTACTAGCTTCTCGTGGTGTAATTGTTTTTCCCCATATGGTAATTCCTCTTCTGGTAGGTAGAGATAAATCTATAGCCGCTTTAGAGGAAGCAATGATGGAAGAAAAGAAAATAATAATAGCTGCTCAAAAAGATGAAACAATTGAAGAGCCTGAATTAGATGATATTTATCAATTCGGAACAATTGCGGAAGTGAAACAGCTTGTTAAACTTCCCAATGGAATGATTAAAGTTGTTGTAGAAGGAATAGAAAGAGCTGAAGTTATTGAATATATTGATACAGAAGAATACTTTCTGGCTGAAGTACAAAGCCGTCCAGAAGAAAAAATAGAAGTTAGCAAAGATATAAAGGCTTTAATGAGAACAGTAATTAAAGAATTTGAAGAGTATATTAAATATAATCGAAACTTACCGGCTGAGACTATTATGTCAGCCAGCAATATTGAAGAACCTGGACGTTTAGCAGATGTTATTTCTTCACAGGTAGAATTGAAATACCCACAGCTGCAGGAATTATTAGAAGCAACTGATATTGTTGAACGTTTAGAAAAAATGTTAAGCCTGCTTCAGGATGAGATTGAAGTTTTAAAGATTGAGCAGGATATTAATAATAGAGTTAAGAAAAAAGTAGAAAAAAATCAAAAAGAATATTATTTAAGAGAAAAAATGAAGGTTATTCAAGATGAATTAGATGAAGATAAAAGTTCTACTGATGAGATAGCAGAGTATTTCGAACAACTTGAAAAAGCAGAACTACCTGATAATGTGGAAGAAAAGGTAGAAGAAGAAATAGAAAAGTTAGATCGCACACCAAATATGTCGCCTGAAGCTACAGTTATCCGCAATTATTTGGATTGTATTTTAGATCTACCTTGGAATAAAGTTAAGGAAGACGAAATAGATATTAAAAATTCTGAAGAAATTTTAGAAGCAGATCATTATGGGCTTAAAGATGTTAAAGAAAGAATTTTAGAATATCTTGCTGTTAGAAAAATGGCTCCAGCAAAAAAGAGTCCTATTTTATGTCTTGTAGGAGCTCCTGGTGTAGGTAAAACATCTCTTGGCCGTTCAATTGCTCGAGCACTAGACAGAGATTTTGTCCGTCTTTCTCTAGGTGGAGTTAGAGATGAGGCAGAAATTAGAGGACATAGAAGAACTTATATCGGTTCTCGTCCTGGTAGAATTATAAATGCTATGCGTGATGCAGGCAGCAAAAACCCCGTCTTTTTATTAGATGAGGTTGATAAGATGAGTTCTGATTTCAGAGGTGATCCTGCTTCAGCTCTACTTGAAGTTTTAGATCCAGAGCAAAACAAAGAATTTGGTGATCATTATCTGGAAGTACCATTTGATCTTTCTCAGGTTCTATTTGTAACAACTGCAAATGTTGCTCATACAATTCCAGCTCCGCTTTTAGATAGAATGGAATTAATTGAGATTCCTGGTTATACAGAAGATGAAAAACTTAAAATTGCAGAAAGGCATCTGCTTCCCAAAATATATAAAGATCATGGCCTTGAAGCAGAAAAAATTAATATTTCTTCTAATGCTATTTTAAAAGTTATCAGAGAATACACTAGAGAAGCAGGAGTTAGAAATCTAGAACGAAAATTAGCTGCTATTACAAGAAAGATAGCTAAAGAGTTTGTGGAAGGAAGAGATAAGAAAGCTCTGGTTGCGGTTAATAGTGTTGAGAAATATTTGGGACTAGCTGATTATGAACATCAAAAAAGTAATCTTGAAGATAGAATAGGAGTTGCAACTGGTCTTGCTTATAATCAGGCAGGTGGAGATATCTTAGATATTGAGGTTGCAGTAGTACCAGGAAAAGGTGAACTGACTTTAACTGGTTCTTTAGGTGATGTAATGAAAGAGTCGGCTCAAGCAGCTTTAAGTTATGTTCGTTCAAAACAGAATGAATTAAATTTAAGTGATGGCTTTTATAAAAAATTCGATATTCATATTCATGTACCTCAGGGAGCAGTCCCAAAAGATGGCCCTTCAGCTGGTATTACAATTGCAATTGCCTTAGCTTCAGCTTTAACAGGCCGCAAAGTTAGTGGGGATTATGCAATGACTGGGGAAATTTCATTAAGAGGAAGAGTACTTCCTATTGGTGGTTTAAAAACAAAAATTCTTGCTGGTCGTAGAGCAGGAATAAATAAATTTATTCTACCGAAAAAAAATGAGAATAATTTTAAAGAAATAGAAAAAGAAATTACTAGAGATTTAGATGTTACATTTGTTTCTCATATGGATCAAGTAATGGATATTTTACTACTAGAGGATGAGAATCATGCAGATCACTAATGCTGAATTTTATAAAAGTGTATATAAATATGAAGACTGCCCCAGGCTGCAGCAGCCTGAGGTAGCCTTTAGTGGTCGTTCAAATGTCGGAAAATCATCTTTGATCAATAGGTTAACCAGACAAAAAAAATTAGCCCGAACCAGTAATACTCCTGGTAGAACCCAATGTTTGAATTATTTTAATGTGGATGATAAATTTTATTTAGTTGATTTACCAGGCTATGGTTTTGCCAACGTGCCTCAAAAAGTAAAAGATGACTGGGCGGAGTTAATTGATACTTACTTAAATTATCGGGAAAATTTAATTGGAGTAGTACAAATAATTGACTCTCGTCATAAGCCTACTAAAGACGATAAAATGATGGTTGAATGGCTGCAGGCAAGTGGCTTAAGTTATTTAATTGTTGCTACTAAAGTAGATAAAATTTCAAATAATAAGAAAGCTAAACAAAAAAACTAATCTATAAAGAGTTAAATTTAACAGAAGAAGATAATTTTACTTTCTTTTCTGCTCAGAATGGAGATGGAAGTAAAGAAGTTTATCAATATTTAGATTTTTTAATGCAGTTGTCAAAAGATAGGAGCTAAAAATGGAACACAGCTATACCACCTATTTTGCTGAAATCTATGATGATGTAATGAAAAATGTTCCTTATCAATACTGGTTCAGGTATTTAAATGATATTCTAAAATTTTATAATCATCAACCAGAGTCAGTCTTAGAACTTGCTTCGGGAACTTCTAATATGACATTAAAACTAATTGAGCTGCAGTCTCTAAATAGGATTACCGCGCTTGATTTGTCATCAGCGATGATTTCAAGAGCAGCAGAAAAATTAGAACTTAAACTACAGAATAATCAGGATTTAAATGATTTTTCTTTTCAAAAAAATACTATGAGTTATTTTTTGCAGAATGAGCAGAGAAAACTCACAATTGATTTTACAGCTCAAAATATGACAGATTTTTATTTTGAAAATAAATTTGATTTAATAGTATCTTTTTTTGATAGTTTTAATTATTTGACTGACATAGATCAACTGCAGAGTTGCTTTGAGAGTGCGGCATCATCTTTAACTAAAGATGGACTTTTTATTTTTGATATGAATTCTCTTGGTCGAATTAGGACAATTGAAGAAAAATCATTTGTTATTGAGGGAGATAGCTATGAATGTTTTTGGGAAGACATTGTAAATGAGAAAGAAAATTTATGGCAGGTTAAATTAAAGATTTGTCCGAATAATGATGAGCTTCCCTGTTTTGAAGAGATTCACAGTGAGCGTGGGTATAAGATTCAGACCATTTTAAGACTGCTAAAAAATAGTGGTTTTAAGGCGGTAGATGTTTATAACGCCTTCAGCTTTGCTAAGGGCAAGAATAATTCTGATCGACTTTACTTTACTGCTAGCTTAAATAAAAAAAGGCTGCAGAATAATGAAGGGCAGCTTAAGAAATTATATTTTGATGCAAAAAACAGAATAGATCATCTTTTAGTTAGTTTAAAATATTTATTTTAGTATTTCTTAAAAGAACTTTTGCAGCTGAAGAATAAAAAAAACACTTAAATTATAAAAGCAGGAGGTTTAATTTACCTCCTGCTTTTTTCATATTAACTTTTGAAATTAAGAATCATTTAATCTATAGTCTATTTTTTAATTACTTTTCTTAGATCCTGATCTTTATTTTTCGGTCTGCTCCAGATTTTACTTTTAAGCCAGGGTAGAACATAGTAGTCAAGTCCGAAGGAACGTCCCGAGCCAATTAAAGCAATAGAGCCAAATAAGAACCAGAATAAAGGACTAAAGTGTCCGGGCCAGTCACTGGACCAGTGGGCATACTGACCTGCCAGTAAAAAGTTAACTGAAAATCCAGCTGAACCTAAGGCACCAAGTGTTGCAAATAAACCAAAGATTAAGGAAATGCCAATTCCAATCATACTTAGTGTTACTACAATCTGGAAGAATAGAGGGTACTTAAAGATTATTGCCTCATTTAACCAGACATACCAGCCTACAGCATAGTCACCAATCGGTGAGGCAGAAGCTCCAGAAACCAAATAATCTCCACTCCATAACCAGCCATCTCTCACTTTAGTATAACCTTCATAAAGCCACATAATTCCAACAAAAACACGTAAGAGAACTAACCAGAGTGACCTTGATGTCTCACTGACAAAGCCAAATAACTGTGCTAATAATCCTTTGTGAGATGCCTGCTCTTTCATATATTCAGTAATCAGACTGTATGTTTCTTTAATACCACCTATTTCAAAACGATAGAACATATTGACTGAGTGTTTCATAAACATAGCTGGAATTCCAGACAAAGATAAGCCCATTACTTCAGCTACAGCATAACGGCTTCCAACTGAAACCATTACACCATGTAAATTTGGATCGAGCTCTTTTTTGGAACCGCCTTTGATTTCGGCTACAATATTTTCAGCAGCACATTCACCTGTCTGTTGAGCTGATTCTACTAATGCAGGTAATATCTGATCATCTTTCCAGGGAGCTGCTGCATTATCACCTATAGCATATACATTGGAATAATCTTCGGTTTGCAGATATTTATTGACTTTAATTCTATTTGCACGATCAGTAGCTAAGCCAGAGTTTGCAGCAAAATCAGCTGCCTGTACACCACAAGTCCAGATAATGGTACCGGCTTTGATTTCCTTGCCATCATTTAAAATTAATTTGTTTTCTTCTAATCGATCAACAAATTCACCGGTTTTAACATTGACTCCATTATCTCTCATGTAATTCATTGCCTTGTCGACCATTTCATCACTGAGAGACGGAAGTATTTTATCAAGACCTTCGAAGTTATAAATTTCTATTTCATCGCGAGATATATTATATTTTTTACTAAAATCATCAAGCCAATCAATTAATTCACCAACCATTTCAACTCCGGTAAAACCTCCCCCAGCAACTGCAAATGAAAGAAGTTCCTTTCTTTTAACTGGATCATCAGTCATTCTTGCTTCCTGCATACAATTTTCAATGTGTTTTTTAATATTCATTGAATCATCCATAGACCATAATGTAAAGGCGTGTTCATTTACATTTTCAACTCCGCAGTGACTCGGCTTGCTGCCGGCCCCCATAATTAAATAATCATAGGTATATTGATGATCCGCAGAACTTAAAATCTGATTTTCAAAATCGATATCATTAATTTTATCCTGAACTATATTAACCCTTGTTGAAGAAAAAATTCTTTCTAAATCAACTTTAAGTGCATCTTCTTCAATCCTATTACCTGCTACCTCATGTAATTCTGTTAAAAGGGTATGATAGGAATTCTTGTCAATGAGGGTAATTGTAGAGTCAGGGTATTTTTTTAATTTTTTGTGGAGAGTTTGGGCAGCAGTTACTCCCCCATATCCTGCTCCAAGTATAATAATATTATTACTCATTTTTTTACCTCCTTAAATATTCATCTTCATTTTATATATTTATTCTGTCATAAACAATTTTATTAAAATTAAATATATAATTTTTGATATTTTATAAAACAAAGTTATGAGTTATTTTTTTCACACTATAATTATAGCACATAGAAATAAAAATGCAAGTAAAACACTCAGGTTTGCTCTTTGCAATTTTAAGTATTTATGATAAAATGTAAGTGATTTACCCGGGATTAAGATGATTAGTTAAGTTAAATTTGTGAAAAAATATTTTAATAATAATAAATTGAAATTTATAATATGGGTGGGAAGTGATAGAATGTTTAATACAAAAAAAATAATTTTATCAAGAAAGATAATTTTAATGGGTATACTTTTAGTGTTTTTATTGATTTTAACAGCCTGTGGGAATAATGGTGAAGAAATGCCACAGGCAAAAGAGAATGCTTTTTTGATGGATACTTTAGTTCAGATGCGGGCACATGGAGAAAATGCAGAGATTGCTGTTGAAGAGAGCATGGAACGGATTAGAGAAATTGAAAAATTAATGAGTAAGACTATTGAAACAAGTGATATTTATAAATTAAATAACAATTCAAAAACAGAAATTGAAATAGATAATGAAAGTATAATTGTTTTAGAAAAGGCATTAAAATATGCAAAATTAACTGACGGAGATTTTGATCCAACTATTGGGGCTCTGGTTGAGCTCTGGGGAATTGGAACAGAAGATGCGGCTGTTCCTGAGCAGGCTGAAATCGAAACAGCTTTAGCCAATACCGGCTATAATCATCTTGATTTAGCTGATAATTCTGCTGAGATTACAAAAGAGGGAGTAAAAATAGACCTTGGTGGTATAGTTAAAGGATATGCGGCTGAAGAGGTTAAAAAAATTGTGCAGAAATATAATATTGAACATGCTTTTGTAAATCTTGGTGGAAATGTACTTGTAATTGGTGATAAAGTAGATGGTTCCCCTTGGAAAATTGGAATTCAAGATCCAAGACAAGGTCGAGGTAATGTAATGGCAGTAGTTGATGCTGTTGATTTAACTATTGTTACTTCTGGAAATTATGAAAGATATTTTGAGGAGAACGGAAAGCTGTATCATCATATTCTAGATCCCAAAACTGGTTATCCTGCGGATAATAATCTTTTAAGTGTAAGCATTATTAGTGAAAATTCATTTGATGCTGATGCACTTTCTACAGCTATTTATGTAATGGGGTTAGAAAAAGGAATGAAATTTATTGAAAACATGGAAAATGTTTATGCTATGTTTATCACAGAAGAACTGGATGTTTATCTTTCTTCTGGCTTAAAAGAAATTGTAACTATTAAAGATTCTGATTTTAATATAATTGAAGGTGAAGAGATTGCTAATTGAAGATAAGCTTTATCAAAAAATACGCAGTGAATTAAATGAAAATATCATTGATATCACAAAATCTAAACGACCAATAATTAATCAGGCTGTGGAGGATTTAATCAGTGGTGGCGGTAAAAAACTGAGGCCTTTTTTAATGTTTCTTGCTGCTTCTTTTGGAGATTATGATAAAGAAAAATTGCTGCAGTTGGGAAGCGGAATTGAGCTGCTGCATATGGCTTCACTTGTTCATGATGATATTATAGATAATGCAGAACTAAGGCGTGGTAAAAAAACTGCTCAAAAAAAATTTGGTAAAAAAGAAGCTGTTTTCATTGGTGATTTTTTATTATCCAGGACTTTTGATATCTTTTTCGAATATCTTGATACAGCAACTTTGCGGAAAATGAACAAGAATGTACGTCTTTTATGTGAAGGAGAAATTGAACAATCTGAAAAACGTTTTGATCTTCAAATTGGAATAAAGGATTATTACAGGAGGATAAGGCATAAAACTGCTTTATTATTTGCATTAAGTAGTTATTTGGGAGCTTATGTTAGTGGAATTAGAGGACAACAACTTAGTATATTATATAAACTAGGATTAGAAATTGGCATGGCTTTTCAAATTCAAGATGATCTTTTAGATTTCGAGGGAGATGAGAGGGAAACAGGAAAGGTAATGGCCCAAGATTTAAAGGAAGGAATAGTTACTTTACCTGTGATTTTATTGATGGAGCAGGAAATATATAGAGACAAATATTCTGCTTATAATAATAGTACTTTAGATGATAAAGTAGCTAAAAATATCATATCGGATGTTAAGAATGCAGGGGTGCTTAAAGAAAGCCGAAAAATTCTAGTAGTATTTGTTAACAGAGTCAAAAAATATTTAGCTCAACTACCTGAAAATAAAGCTAAAAGAAAGTTAAAAAAACTTATTGAAGTGCAGATGGATCGTAATTTTTAATATATTATTTGACTAATTTTGGAGGATAAGAAAATGGATGATGAAAGAAAGAATAAAAACTATGATTTCGAAAAAACGCATTATCTTGCTTATCATGACAATATTACTGGTTTAAATAATGAAAAGTATTTTTTTAAAGAATTAAATAAAAGAATTAAAGAAAGAAATGGAACAGAAAAAATAATTATTCTATACTTGAAATTTAATAATTTTGTAGATTTTAGCAATATTATTGGTTTTGAAAATAGTAATAAATTTATCAAAAAAATGGGAGATGTTATTTTAGATTCTTCTTTAAAAATTGAAGAAATGTCAGTTTTTAATGGAAACCAATTTTTGATTTTGCTTTCGATGGATAAAGATAATATTTATGAAAGATTAAAAAACCAAACCAGGAAATTTTTATTTGAGATTAAAGAATACTTAACCGAAATAAATTTTGATTATTTATTAAAAGTTAATATTGGAATTTCAGTTTTTCCAGACCACGCAGAAAAGCCACAAGGTTTGTTATCAAAAGCTCAACACGCAATGTATCTAGTTGATAAGAGGAAAAATAATTATAAAATATATAATAAAAAACTTTTTATAGATAAAGTAGAGTTTGAGTCATTACATCAAGATTTAATACAAGCAATAAATAATGAAGATTTATTTTTGGAATTTCAACCAAAGGTTAATACATACTCTGAAAGAATTGTTTCATTCGAGGCTTTAATAAGATGGAATCATTGTAATAAGGGTATAATTCAGCCTGATGAATTTATATCTATAGCAGAAAAAACTGGAATGATAAAAAAAATAGGGGTTTGGGTTTTAGACCAAACATTTAAACAACTAGAAGAATGGGAAAAAATAGGTTTTGATGATATAGTAATTAGTATAAATATGTCTGAAATAGAACTTAATGATCCTAATATAATTAAGATAATAAAAAAAATATCAAGTTCTTATTCTATTGCAAACAAAAAAATAGAATTTGAAATAACGGAAAGATCTTTTAAAGAAGTTTCTACAGATGTAATGAATGAGTTAAAACGGATGGGGTTTCTTATTAGTTTAGATGATTTTGGTACAGGGTATTCATCTTTGAGTTATTTTGGTAAGTCACCATTTGATTTATTAAAGTTAGATAAAATATTCATAGATAATATTTATAAAGAAAAAAGCAGATTAATAGTTGAATCAGTGATTAATCTTGCTCATAAATTTGACGTGAAAGTTATTGCTGAAGGAGTAGAAACAAAAGAACAATTGGAAATATTAAGAAAAATAGAATGTGATTATATTCAGGGATATTATTTTTATAAACCAATGTCTGCTTCTAAAATAACTGTTATCCTTAATAATCTTAAAAAAAATTCTAGCACTTGATTTTTTTATATAAATTAAAATCAAAACGCATGGCTACAAAATGGCTACAAAAACAAAAAAAGCCCGACCAAATAAATGGTAGACTTAGATTCTAATTCCTTATATAACAAGGATATTAAGTGGTGGGGTTAGGCGGATTTGAACCGCCGGCCTACAGATTAGGAATCTGTTGCTCTATCCAGCTGAGCTATAACCCCAAAAAATGTTGGGAAAGCAGTAATTGCAAGTCATGTGCAACCGATTTTACAAAGGTTTGTGCAATAAACTCTTTTCTTACCGATTAGTAATATATTATCATTCACAATAAATTGTGTCAATGATATGTCAGCGTATTTAGAGCAATTTTAGTACCTCGAAATGGTTGGAGGCTTTAAAGAATTTTTTATGAAATAATAATATTATTAAGTGATCCAAAGTGAATTATAGCATAGCTGAAAAATGATATATTTAAAAGTATGGAAAAAATTATTTTAAATAAATTAATCTGACAAAAAAATAGGGAGATCTAGAAAATAAGATGTCCCGGTTTTTCTTATAAAAAGAGTTTTTTTCTCGACGAGAGCAAGAAAATTAATCTAAATTTTGAATTAGCTCAATAATCTTTTTTGCGCTTTTTTGAATTTTTTTGTTCGAATGTTTTCTTAGTCTTTTTAATTCATTTAAAATGTTTAGTAAAATTGTATCAAGATGCTGTAATTCGTTTAAAGCTTCAATAACAATATCTTTATCTTCATGTTTTAATTTATCAATAATACTCGACAAAGAATCACTTGCAGTTGGCCTGCTTGGTGAATTTATTACTTGATCTGTTTTTTTTGGATTAAAAGGTATAGGAGAAAACCCAAGAGAAATTCGTGAATAATTAGTGTTTTTACCTTCAGCGAGCTCAGTAAAAGTAGGCAATCGCAAGCGGGGTTCTCTATTTTCTTTATCTCCTTGAACTGCTGCAGACAACTCTACATTACAATTAGTTACTGTATAACGCAAATCGCCTTTTTCCTCATTTTGTAATCGTTCAGAAGCCTTATGAAGAGATAATTGAAACATTTTTATTAACTCGTCGAGAAGAAGTTCATTTTTCTTCATATTCACACCTCTTTAATTTCATTCTATTCTGTATCAGCAGTAACAGTAGGAATAATTTTGCATTCTATTTCAAGTCCCCATTCTGCTTTATATCCAACAGATAATTTACGAGATAAAGACCACAATTTTATATCAAAATTTAAACTTGAATCAGCTTCAACATTAATTTCAACATCAATATTCGCCTTAAAACGAAATTCTTTAATTATCATTGGGTTTGCTCCACGCGACATATTAACTTGTGCTTGCCTGGCTGCTTCTCCCATAGCTGTGATATAGGAGGCCATAGCAACAGGATTTGTCATAGGCATATTCTCACCTCCCTTTTTTACATTAAATTAATACATATATATATTATATTCGCGATCTTATTCTTTAATCCTTCATAATTTTATGAATATTTGCAATTCTTTAATTTATTTTCATGTTTGTATTAATTTTTATATTTGTTTCAAATATCAGTAAGAGACGGAATTCCTTACAATTGAGCTTATAACCCCAGAAAGTATTTTCATTTCAACTTTTAGTATAAAATAGACTAAGGGCTTGATTATGATATTATTGAATTATATAATTAAAGTAAGAAAATTATGAACTTTAAAATATAATGTATAGATACTTTAATTAGAAAATTTAAAAAATTAGGGGGTGTAGTCATGGTAAATATTAATGTTGATTTATTAATCAAAAATTTAAAAGAAATTGAAAAGAATTATAGAATGGATAATAATAAATTAAATTTTAATAATGGTTTTGCTGATGGTATACTGAGGTCAATTGAAGAGATTGAAAAAATAGCAGAACAAAATAATGACTAATACAACAAAGAAATGATCCCCTTTTGGTAGAAGAGCGAATAATAAAAACTTTTCTATCAAAAAGGGGGTTTTTATTTAGCAGTTATTTCTCAGATGTATATTATTCATTTTCTCTAATAATTTTATTCATCAAATCATTCCACTTTTGATCAATAGTTTTCAGCTCAGGATGAGCATCAAACCATTCAATCGATTCTTTTACCCCTTCTGCAAAAGGTGTAACCGCTTTAAATTGAGGTACAAAGCGTTTGATTTTAGAATTATCAAAAACAACACTTGCAGCTTTATCTCCAAGTAATTTTCCGATATAAATATCATCATATTCTGCAATTTTTTCAGAAGCAACATGTACTAATTTTAAATCTTCTACTCCTGCTGCTGATGCTATAGCTTTATATATTTGATTCCAATTTAAACTTTCATCAGAAGTAATTTGAAAAGCATGTCCAATAGCTTGGATATTACCAATTAAACCTATAAAAGCTTGAGCAAAGTCACTGTTATGGGTCATTGTCCAGAGCGAACTGCCATCACCATGTACCAGTACTTTTTTCCCTTTCCGCATTCTATCTATTAAAGTCCAGGGAGCTTTAGAACTATTAATAGCAGCTGGAATAGATGTTTTTCCATAAGTATGTGAGGGTCTTACTATAGTTATTGGAAAGTCATTTTTTCTGTATTCAGCCATTAAAATATTTTCACATGCAATTTTTTTCTGTGAATATTCCCAATATGGATTGGCAAGGGGGGTTGATTCATCTATTAAATAACTGGTTTGTGGTTTTTGATAAGCTGAAGCTGAGCTAATAAAAATATATTGGTCAGTTTTATTTCTAAAAATTTCAATGTCATTTTTTATATGTTCTGGACTAAAGGCAACCCAATCAACTACAGCATCAAATTTATGTCCCTGAAGCTTTTTCTTTACCTCTTCTTGGTTTCGAATATCGCCTTCAATTATTTTTGTTTCCTTAGGGGCTAGATGATTATTATTGCCTCGATTAAATAAATATAAATCTATTCCTTTTTCGACTGCAAGTTCTGATACTGCTTGACTAATTGTGCCTGTTCCACCAATAAATAATACCTTCATTATATTTCACTCCTTTTGAGTTTTTATTAAAACATTTAGTTTAGATAAAATTTAATATATACTTAAATTATTTATTTTCTTATTTAATATATTCACTATAATTTTCTTAATTCCTTTAAAAAGCTTTTGGTCAAGGCATTATAATTTTTGCTTAGATGCTGAATTTTAAGTATGTTTATTGTTGTAAAGAAATAAAATAAGTGATAAGATAAATGTTAAGAATTATAATTTAATAAGTTAATTTGATAGAGTTTTACAATAATTATATAATATGGAAAGGAAGATTTATGTGAAAGCTATAATTACTGTTATTGGTGTTGATCGAATTGGAATAATATCTGAAGTAAGTACTCTTTTGGCAGCTGAAAAAGTTAATATTTTAGATATTAATCAAACAGTTCTTGATGACTATTTTACTATGACAATGCTTGTGAGTCTGGAAGCACTTGAGATTCCTTTAGAAGAATTGAAAAAGGAATTGGTTCAAAAAGGAGAAAAATTGGGAGTATCTATTAGACTGCAGCATGAAGATATATTCCGTTCAATGCACCGGATTTAAGCACGATAAGTTATTTTAGATTAAAAGTAGATTTTTTTGTTAGCTAGAAAGGAAGTGAGTTAATGTTAAATACATATGAAATAATGGAAACAATAAGGATGTTGGAAGAAGAGAAATTAGATATACGGACAGTAACTATGGGGATTTCACTTAGTGATTGTGCAGATAGTAATGGTGAAAAAGCCAGAGAGAAAATTTATAATAAAATTATAAATTATGCTGGTGATTTAGTTAAAACTGCTGAGGAAATTGAAGTTAAATATGATATTCCAATTATTAATAAAAGAATTTCTGTAACTCCAATTTCACTGATAGCGGCAGCCAGTGAAGATGATGATTACATAGAATTTGCTAAAACTCTTGATAAGGCAGCAAAAGAGGTTGGAGTTGATTTTATTGGTGGTTTTTCTGCTTTAGTACATAAAGGAATGACAGAAGCCGACAAAAAATTAATCAGCTCAATTCCTGAAGCGCTAGCTCAAACTGAAAGGGTTTGTTCTTCAGTTAATATTGGAACTACCCGAGCTGGCTTGAATATGGATGCTGTAGCACAAATGGGCAAGGTTGTTAAAAAATGTGCAGAACTTACAGCTGATAACGGAGGTGTGGCAGCCAGTAAATTAGTTGTTTTTGCTAATGCTCCTGAAGACAATCCTTTTATGGCTGGAGCTTTTCATGGGGTTGGTGAAGGAGAATGCATGATAAATGTTGGTATTTCTGGGCCAGGGGCAGTTAAAGCGGCTTTAACCACGGTAAAAGGAGAACCCTTTGATATTGTTGCAGAAACTATTAAAAAGACAGCTTTTAAAATTACTCGAATGGGTCAGCTGGTTGCAAAAGAAGCTTCAGAAAAGCTGGGTGTAACTGCTGGTATCGTTGATTTATCTCTAGCACCTACACCAGCAGTTGGCGATAGCGTTGCTCGAATTTTAGAAGAAATGGGAGTAGAAGTTGCTGGAGCTCATGGAACAACAGCAGCACTTGCTATATTAAATGATGCAGTTAAAAAAGGTGGAGTAATGGCTTCTTCACACGTTGGAGGCTTAAGTGGAGCATTTATTCCAGTTAGTGAAGATGCTGGTATGATTGAAGCTGTGGAAAAAGGTGCTTTAAGTATTGAAAAACTAGAAGCAATGACTGCAGTTTGTTCAGTTGGTCTGGATATGATTGCAGTGCCTGGAAAAACAACCGCAGATACAATCTCAGCTATTATTGCTGATGAAGCTGCTATTGGGATGGTCAATCATAAAACAACTGCTGTTAGAGTTATTCCCGTCCCAGGTAAAGATGTAGGTGAAGAAGTAGTTTATGGAGGCTTATTTGGTCGAGCTCCAATTATGAAAGTAAGTGATTTTTCAAGTAGTGATTTTATTGCTAGAGGTGGACGTATTCCTGCTCCGCTGCAGAGCTTAAAAAATTAAAGTTATTTTAAATTCGATTGTCAAATATCTAGACAGTACTTATCAGATTCTTTTAAGATTGTGCTGTCTTTTTTGATTTTACTTTCTTTAAAAAATGAAGTAGATAATATAGATTTTAATTTAATAGCTTAGTTTTAGAGTAAAAACTGGAGGTTATTTGATGAGTGAAATAAGTATCAGCAAAAAAAAGTTTGGGAAACTAGAAGATGGTCGAACTGCTGATTTATATACTTTAGAAAATGAGAATGGGATGAGGGTAGAAATAACAAATTATGGTGGAGTTATTGTCAGGCTTTTTGTTCCGGATCGGGATGGAAATTTAGAGGATATAGTTTTAGGTTATGATAAGTTAGAACAATATTTTGATGATCCCAATTATTTTGGAGCCTTGATCGGTCGTTATGGGAATAGAATTGCAGAAGGTAAATTTGAAATTGAAGATAATTCATATCAGTTGGATATTAATGAAGAACCTGCTGGCCATCCCTGTTGTCTGCACGGAGGAAAAGAGGGCTTTAATTCTCAATTGTGGACGACAAAGGAAACAGTACTTGATGGCGAAAAAGGACTTAAATTAACTTATTTAAGCCAAGATAAAGAAAGTGGTTTTCCAGGTAATTTAAAAGTAGCTGTTTACTATACTCTAAGTGAGGATAATAAATTGAGAGTAGAATATAGAGCTGAAACAGATCAGAGCACCGTAGTTAATTTAACCCAACACAGCTACTTTAATTTGAAAGGGCATGGGGAAGGTAATATAGAAGATCATCTATTATACATCAATGCAGACTACTTTACTCCAGTCAATGAAGGAATGATACCTACCGGTGAAATTAAAGCTGTAGAGGATACTCCCTTTGATTTTACTGTAATTGGAGAACTTGGAAAAGAAATTGATGTAGATACTGAACAGTTAAATATTACAGGCGGTTATGATCATAATTGGATATTAAATAAAGAAGATAATGATTTAGAACTTGCAGCTAGAGTAATAGAAATTCAGAGTGGAAGACAATTGGAAGTCTGGACCACAGAGCCAGGGATTCAATTCTATTCTGGTAATGGAATTTCTACAAGTGAAACTGCTAAAGATAACAAAAAATATAGAAAAAGGGGTGGGTTATGTTTAGAAACTCAACATTTTCCCGATTCTCCAAATCATAAAAATTTTCCAACAACTATTTTAAGACCAGGGGAAAAATACAGAACAATAACTGAATTTTACTTTGACTTAATTTAAGGAATTTATTAAAATATAGTTAAATTCACTTGATGAAAAACAATATTGCTTTGGTTTTTAATTGTTTGCTGTTTCTTTTATTAAGTTTAGTCAAACTTAAACTAGGAGAATTTATATGTATGGATTAGTACTTGAAGGTGGAGGAGCTAAGGGCGCCTATCATATTGGAGCCTTAAAAGCTTTAGAAGAATTAAATGTTGAAATAGAAGCTGTGGCAGGTACTTCTGTTGGGGCAATGAATGGTGCCATGTTTGTGCAAAACAAACTTGATATTGCCTATGATTACTGGTATAACATTTCTACTTCTAAAGTGCTAGATATTGAAGATAAGTATCTATCTGAAATTTTAAGTTTAAGTATTAATCAGGATAATATTTCTTATTTTATTAAAAAAGCTAAAGAGGTTCTACAAAATCGAGGTTTAGATAATTCTTTTCTAAAGGAAATTTTAAAAAATAATATTGATGAAGAAAAATTAAGGAATTCTGAGATAGATTTTGCTATTGTTACTTTATCATTAAGTGATTTAAAACCATTAGAATTATTCATTGATGATATCCCTCAGGGAAAAGTTATCGATTATATTATGGCTAGTTCCTATTTGCCCGCTTTTAAAATGCAGCGAATAGATGGTAAAATTTTAGTTGATGGTGGTTTTTATGATAATTTACCATTAAATACTCTTTTGAATAAAGGTTATAAAAAAATTATTGCAATTAGAACTTATGGCTTAGGAAATATAGAAAAGCAGATTGATGATGATAAAGAAATGATTTTTATTAATCCCAGCCAAGAATTAGGAAGAATGCTTAATTTTGATCAAGAAAATGCTCGGAAAAATATTAAGATGGGTTATTATGATACAATGAAATATTTCAAAAATTTGGATGGGAATAAATATTACTTGAATATAAAAAAAGATGAAGGTTTTTTTATTAATTATTTATTAAATCTTGATAAAAAAACTATAAAAAGATTATTAAAACAACTTTCACTTGCTGAAGAACCATATCTTCGTTCTTTTTTTGAAAATTCAATTCCGAAATTAGTTAATTTATTAGAAATTGATTATCAATCAAATTATACAGTAATTGTAACTAGATTGTTAGAAGAATTAGCAGCTTATTTAAAAATTGATAGATATAAGATTTATACTTTTGAAGAATTATTAAGGCTTGTTAGAGAAAACTATCAGAAAAAAGACAAGGATTTAACTAGGAAGCTTCCAGCGTTTATTAAAACGAGTAGTTTGCTGCCTAAACAGTTAAAAGAAGATTTAATTTTGGAAATTGCTGAGAAATTATTTATCTAATGGGAGGATTTATTTTTTATGAAAAATAAAAAAACAAATGAAAGTTTAAATGCTGAAAGGGAAATGATTAAAGATTTAAGAAAAAGAATATATGGTGATGATGAAGCTAGTTCAGAACATAGTTCTGCTGATCATCAATGTGTTTTTTGTGGAGCCAAATCTAATTTAAATACATATAAAGATAATTATATCTGTCAAGAATGTCTTTCAGATTTAAGGGATAATAATTAAATAAATTAAAACATTTATTTTAAGGTTTAAGATAATAATTTATAAAAGGGGTTAAACGTATGAGTTCACTTTTAATTGGAATAGCAGGAGGAACTGCTTCTGGGAAAACAACACTTGCCAAAATATTAAAAGATTCTTTTCAAGATAAAGTTACAATTTTAAAACACGATTATTATTATTATGATAGAAGTCATTTTAAGGTAGCAGATCACAAAATTAATTTTGACCATCCAGATTCTTTTGAAACTGATTTATTAATTAAGCAGCTCAAAGAGTTAAAAATCGGAAAGGCTATAGAGAGACCGGTTTATTCCTATAAAACTAATGAACGTTTAGATAAGACTAAAAAAGTTAAACCAGCACCAATAATCATAGTTGAAGGTATTTTGCTTTTTCATTATGAGAAGCTAAAAGAGCTGTTTGATTTAAAAATATATGTTGATACTGATGCAGATATTAGATTGTTGAGAAGAATTAGCAGAGATATTAAAGAGCGAGATAGAACTTTTGAATCTGTTAAAAGTCAATATTTAAGAACAGTAAAACCAATGCATCAAAAATATGTTGAGCCAAGTAAGTATCAGGCGGATATTATTATTCCACATGGAGGATTAAATGAAATAGCAAATGATTTAATTATTAAGAAAATCAAAGATCATTTAAGACAAATTTAAATTAATAGCAGCTGAGGCTGCTATATTTTTTTGCATTAATTGTAAAAAAATTACAGGAAATATAAAATTTATCTTGAATAATAGTTTAGGAGGTGTTTTAATGTTTAAAATTAATCCTAAAAATTTTATGATTTTTGTTATTATTCTGGCCCTATTATTTTTAAGCTATTATAATCAAGATAAAAAAGATGAAGAACTTTTAAATGTTGCTTCTAATTTCAACTCATTAGAGAATAAAAAGGTAGAGAATAAATCAGAAAAAGAAAATAATGACCAAATAATTATCCATTTAAGTGGGGGAGTTATAAATCCAGGAGTCTATAAATTAAATAATAAAGAAAGACTAATAGACTTAATTAAGGCGGCTGGTGGTTTAAAAAATCAGGCGGATTTAGAAAAAATTAATCTTGCAGAAAAACTTTATGATGGACAGAAAGTTGTTATCCCATTAATTGTAGAAAAAAATATAGAATTAAATTCTGTAGGTGAGTCTGGATCTCAAAGCAGTGATAAAATATTAAATAATAACTCTAGTTCATCAAATAATCAGTTGATAAATATCAATCAAGCAGATCAGACAAAGCTTGAAACATTAAGCGGTATTGGTCCTTCAAAAGCTGCAGCAATAATAAAGTATAGAAATAAAATCAAATTTTTTATCAAAAAAGAAGATTTGCTAAATGTAAGTGGAATAGGAGAAAAAACACTTGAGAACATTAAAGATGAGATAATTATAAAATGAAAATTACAAGACGTCCAGCTTTTATGATGGCTATTGCTTTAGCAGCGGGATTATTTAGTAGTTATTTTTTGATAATTTATGAGCATCTTAATATTTTAAAAATAATGATAATAATTGAGTTTATCTATTTACTTTTATATTTATTTTATGAATTCAATTTTTCTAAGAAATCAATTTTTATTTTATTAATAATTATTTGCTTTATTCTAGGGTCTATTTTATATGCTTATCAAGAATATAAATATCAAAGTAAATTTTCTATCATAAATTTTTCTGATTGTGGTTCATGCAAAGTGCTTGCTCAAATATTATTTGATATTGGTGACTTAGAAAGTAATAAAATCTATTTAAAACCATATATTATTAATAAACAGCAGGTCAAGTATGGAAAAATTTTAATTACTTCTGAAAAACTGAAAAAATTAAGTGATGGTGATTTAATTTTTCTAGAATTAGAATTGTCAGAGCCTGAAGCTGCTCTTAATCCCGGCGGCTTTGATTATTCTAAATACCTGAAAAATAAAGGTGTTTATTTACAGGGTTGGAATACAAAACAATTAAGGTTAATCAAGAAAAGTAATTCAATCAAAAATAAAATAATCTCATTTAAAAAAGAATTATTAAACAATATAAATGCTTTGTTTAATAAAGAAAATGCTGCTTTTATAAAATCTATTTTACTGGGAGAAAAAGAGTATCTAAGTTATAAACAAGAAATTTTACTTAGAAATGCAGGTGCAAGTCATCTGCTTGCTATATCTGGTTTGCACATGGGAATAATTATTTTATGTTTTTCATTTGTATTATTTAAAATTTGTTCTAAAAAAAGATATGCACTCTACTTACTTAGTTTTTTTACATTAAATTATATCATCTTGGTCGGGGCAGCAGTTTCAATTATTAGAGCTGCAATGCTGGCGCTTCTATTTCTTTTTTCATCTGAGTTTAATCGAGAAGGGGATTTTTTAAATATTATTTCTATAACATTGATTATTAATTTGATTTTAGATCCTTTATCATTATTTACCGTTTCATTACAACTTTCTTATATTTTAGTTATATCTTTATACTATTTAACACCCCTTTTAAGTAGTTATATTTCTCCTGTTTTAGCAGTTTCTTTGTCTGCCCAACTGGCTTCACTGCCAATAGCAAGTTATTATTTTAATGAATATGCGTATATAGCTTTAATTACAAATCTGTGGTTGATTCCATATATTACAATATTATTACCTTTTATTTTTATTTTAGTTTTATTATCTATATTTAGTTTAAGTTTTTTTCAGCCTTTAGCGCTCATAATAAAAATAGGTCTTAATTTTTTATTTAAGGGTTTAGAATTTATGACTTTAATTCAAAACAAACCTTTAGTTATTGCAAAGCCTGAACTAGTAATAATTATCTTTTATTATTTGTTCTTGTTTTCTTTACCTTATCTTTATCAAAAAAGATATATTTATATAAAAGCCAAAAATTATTTATTTTGGAAGAAAATTATCCCAGTCTTTCTAGTTATAATTATTATTTCATTTTTTATAAAACCAGTGTCCAACGAATTAGAAGTAAATTTTATTGCCGTTGGCCAGGGAGATGGTATTTTTATTAAATTTCCAAATGGCAAAAATATGCTTGTTGATACAGGGCCTCCAGGTAATGATGGTAGAAATGTTGAATATAATATAATTTCATTTTTAAATAATCAGGGGATTAGCAGTCTCGATTATTTAATGATCAGTCATTTTGATGCTGATCATGCAGGAGGAATGCCGCATTTATTTCAAAGAAAAGATATTAAGAAGATTCTAATTCCATCGTTTAAAGAAAAAACAGAACTGCATAATATTTTAGAAAAAGAAATTAAAAAAAATAAAATTAAATTTAATTTTTTGAGTTCAGGAATGACATTTAATATTGCTGACTGTAGAATTGATATTTTAAATCCGGATGATAATAATTTAAACGAAGATAGGAATGAAAATTCTATAGTTTTTTTGTTAACACATAAAGAAAACACTTTTTTATTTACTGGTGATTTATCTAAAAAAGGAGAAGTTCGAATAATAAATAAATATAATTTAGCAGAAGTTGATGTATTAAAAGCAGGTCATCACGGCAGCAAAACTTCTAGTGGAGAAATGTTTCTTAACAAGATAAAACCAAAAATAATTGTTATTTCTGTTGGGAGAAATAATTTTGGCCATCCTTCCGCTGAAGTTATAGAAAGATATAATAAAAAATCAATAAAATATTTCCGAACTGACAAAAGTGGAATGATAAAATTCATCTCTGATGGTAATAAAATTTTGGTGAATACTTTTAGATGAATATTTTTAAATAGCTAAAGATTTTTTAAGACTGGAGAGCTGCTCTTAAATATGTTAAACTACAATAAGAAGAATAAATAGTTAAAGATTGTTGAGGTGTAATGAAATGGATGTAGAAGATTTTATAAAAAAAGAGAAAAAACCAAAAAAAGCATATTATATTTATGCTGAGAACTCATATTTAAGAAATAAATTCAAAAAAGAGTTTATAGTTAAATTTGTACCAGAAGAAATTAGAGATTTTAATCTTTCCTATGTAAATTACGGTGATGAATATTTTAAAAGACTTAAGAATGCAGTTCAGACTCCCCCGATGGGAGCAGAGAAAAGATTTATTATTTCTCATTTAGAAGAAGGAGATTCTTTAAACAAAGGAGAAAAAGAGAAGCTGCTAGAGATTTTCGAGAATATTAATCAAAGTTCTACTTTAGTTTTTTTAACAGCTAATAAAATTGATAAAAGAAAGAAGTTTTACCTGACTTTGAAAGAAGTTGTAGAATATCTGGAGTTTGATACACCGCGCTATCGTGATTTGGATAAGTGGATCATTAATCATTTTAAAGAGTATAATAAAAAAATTGATAAAAAAAGTATCAAAATGTTGGAAAATATGTTTAGTAATAAATTAGAAATATTAAATAGTGAAATCGAAAAAATAGTAACTCGTTATCCTGAGAAAGATAAGATTTCATATTATGATATTAAAGAAATTATAAGTAGAGAAAAATTTATTGAAGATGAAGAGATTTTTAATTTTTTAGATTTAATAGGTGATAAAAAAACAGCTCAGGCACTTTTAACTTTAAAAGAGATGCTGAATAAGGGCGTTTATCCTTTGTATTTATTAACAATGCTTAAAAATCAAATTGAACTTTTAATGCAGGTTAAATTTTATAGTCAGTATACAAATAATAATAAAAAAATTGCCTCTAAATTGGGTAAACATCCTTATCCGGTAAAAAAAGCAATGCAGAGAAGCCGCAATTTCACCCAGAAAGAACTAGAAAAGATTTTAGAAGAAATACTGAGAGCCAATTATCATTTTTTAACCGGCTATTATCCTGATCAAAACACAGCCCTAGAAATGATTATTATTAAATCGATTGTTTATTAATTAAGAAAGAACATTTAATTAGCAGTAGCTGAATTTTTTTGAGCAAATAAAAAAACTCATCCATTTGGATGAGTTTAATAATTTAAAAGATAGCTATCTTTTAGATCTTTTTTGTAATTTGAAATTACATATTATTATACATCTTTGTGAGGCGGGATTTTTTGCGGGCTGCATTGTTTTTATGAATAATATTTCTTGTTACAGCCTTATCGATGACCTTTTTAGTCTCTTTTAACTGTTCTGCAGCAGCTTCTTTTTCCCCTGCTTCAACTGCCTTTTCCATATCTTTAATCGCATTTTTTAATCTATTTTTCCATTCGCGATTTTGAGCAGTTTTCTTTTCTGTAGTCTTAACTCTTTTCTTAGCAGATTTAATAATAGGCATCTAACTTCACCCCCTCTTAAAAGTAAGTATTTATACTCTCAGACTTAATTTGCAACATTTCAATTTTAACATGTTGTAATCTAAAATGCAAGAACTAAATTAAAAAAGTTAATTGGCAGCCACTAGATTTATTAATTAGCATTTAAAATGGTGATGAATTATTAAATTAAATGCAGAGAGGGATTTGCCAAAAAAGAAAATTGATTAATAACTCTAAGTGTAATATAATTAAATTGATATGTAAATTAAATTTATTGTACTTCAGAAATGATTAAAGTATAAAGGAGGAAGTTTTGTTGCAAACTGATAATATAAGGAATTTTTGCATAATCGCTCATATTGATCACGGGAAATCAACTCTTGCTGATCGTATGTTAGAATATACAGGAACGATTACTGATCGTAAAATGCAGGAACAAGTTTTAGACAAGATGGATTTAGAAAGAGAAAGAGGAATTACTATTAAAGCTCAAGCGGTGACAATTGAACACCAGGGTTATGAGCTGAATTTAATTGATACTCCCGGCCATGTTGACTTTGCCTATGAGGTATCAAGAAGTTTGGCTGCTTGTGAGGGTGCTATTTTGGTTATTGATGCAGCTCAGGGTGTTGAAGCCCAGACAATGGCCAATATTTATTTAGCTTTAGAGCATGATTTAGAAATTATACCAGTAATAAATAAAATCGACTTACCATCTGCCAATCCTCAAAGAGTTAAAGAGCAGCTATTAGATATAGGTATTGATCCAGATGAAGCAATTTTAGCCAGTGCTAAAAATGGAACAAACATTGATCAGATTCTTGATGCAATTATTGAGCGTGTTCCAGCTCCATATAATGGAGAAAATCAGCCATTAAAAGCACTGATTTTTGATACTCTTTATGATTCTTATCAAGGAGTAATTGCTTATGTTAGAGTTATGAATGGCTCTGTTAAAAAAGGGGATAAAATTTTATTGATGTCCAACCAAAAAAGTTATGAAGTAGATGAGGTTGGATTTTTTGGACCTGCTATGCAGAAAAAAGATGAATTAACTTCTGGTGAAGTAGGGTATATTATTTCAGGTATTAAGGACGTAAGAAACTGTCGGGTGGGTGACACAATTACTCTAAAGAAAAACCCTGCAGAAAAAGCTCTGCCTGGTTACAAAAAGGTACAGCCTATGGTTTTTAGTGGACTTTATCCAACTGACAATGCTGATTATGAGGTTTTAAAAGAAGCTTTAGAAAAACTGCAGTTAAATGATGCTTCCTTTACATTTGAGCCTGAAACTTCAGAAGCTTTAGGTTTTGGATTTCGCTGTGGATTTTTAGGTCTGCTGCATATGGAAGTTATACAGGAAAGATTAGAAAGAGAATATGATCTTGATCTTGTGATAACCGCTCCCAGTGTAGAATATCAGATTATCAAAAAGAATGGTGAAGAATTAAAAATAGAAAATCCAGCTGCTTTTCCTGAACAGAGTGAAATTGACAAAATTAAAGAGCCCTTTGTGATTGCAGAAGTTCATCTGCCTGAAGAATATGTGGGTCAAGCGATGGAGCTTTGTCAGGACAACCGTGGTGAATTTAAAGATATGCAATATGTAGATCAGGATCGGGTAAATTTGAAATATGAAATGCCTTTAAGTGAAATTATTACGGACTTTTTTAACCAGTTGAAATCAAAAACTAGAGGCTATGCAACTTTAGATTACGAATTAAAAGGATACAAGGTATCCAAGCTTGTCAAACTCGACATTTTAGTAAATAAAGAAGTTGTAGATGCATTATCCACAATTGTACATGATGAACATTCATATCAGGAAGGTAATGCACTTGTAAGAAGATTGAAAGAAGTTATTCCCCGTCATATGTTTAAAGTTCCAATTCAAGCTGCAGTAGGTGGTAAAATCATCGCTCGGGTTAATATTCCTGCTGTACGCAAAGATGTTTTGCAGAAATGTTATGGTGGAGATGTCAGTCGTAAGCGTAAGTTATTAGAAAAGCAAAAAGAGGGTAAAAAGAGGATGAAACAGGTAGGAAGTGTAGAAATTCCTCAGGAAGCCTTTATGACAGTTCTAGAAAGGGACGAAAATGCATAAGATAAACTTTAAGAGTGCAAATGCTGTATATATTCATCTTCCGTTTTGCAGTAGTAAATGTCCTTACTGTGACTTTTATTCAATTAAATATACTAAAAAAAGGGTGGACCAGTATTGGGCCGCCCTTTTTATGGAATTAGAAGAATTATCAAAAAAAGTAAAAAATAATTTGATTCAGACTATTTATATCGGTGGTGGTACTCCTTCTTTAGTAGATCCAATTTTGATAAATGAGTTAATAAAAAAAATTAAAAGCAAATTTAAACTTCCTCCTGCTGCTGAAATAACAATGGAAGTTAATCCTGCCTCAATAAATGAAGAAAAAATAATTAGATTAAAAAGAGCTGGTATTAATCGTCTAAGTGTTGGGATTCAAAGTTTTAATGATGATCATTTATCTTTTCTTGGAAGAAAGAGTAATTCCATTAATTCTAAAAAAACTTTAGCTTTAATAGATTATTATTTTGATAATTACAGTGCTGATTTAATTTTTGCTCTACCAGATCAGACATTAAAGGAATTTGAGAATGATTTAAAAACAATGCTGGAATTTTCTCCTCCTCATATTTCTTTATATAATCTTGAGATACATGAAAACACTCCTTTTTATCAAAAATATAATAGTGGGGAATTAAAGCTGCCTGCAGAAGAACTTGATGCAGATATGTATGAGCTGGCTCTCAAAAATTTAACTGCTGCTGGTTATCAACACTATGAGATTTCTAACTTTTCACAGCCAGGTTATAGAGCGCATCATAATTATATTTACTGGCTTTATCAGCCATATCTTGCTTTAGGGCCAGGTGCTTCAGGTTTTGATGGGGATTGCAGATATCAAAATTTAAAAGACCTTGAACAATATATAAAATATTATAATCCAAAAGGATTAAGTTTTAAGGAGTTTAATGAACTTCAGCAAAAGAATAGTATAATTTATTTGGAAAAAGATAAAAATAATAAAATTAGAGAAATTGACTGTTTAAGTAAAAAAGAAAAAATGGCTGAATACTCATTTTTGGCTTTAAGAACTGAAAAAGGCTTATTTTATCATAAATTTTATAAAAAATTCGATCAGAAATTTAGATCTATATATAAAGATGAGATTAAAGAATTAAAAGAAAATAAGTTAATAATTGAAGAGAATGAGAGAATTCATTTGACAAATCGAGGAAAAGAAGTGGCAAATGAAGTTTTTCTTAAATTTTTATTGGAATAAACCCAATTATTATTTGACAAAAAAAAAACAATATGTTATTTTATTATTAGCTGTTAGCACTCTCCATCAATGAGTGCTAAAAAGAGAGGTGAGAAATGATGGTTGAAGAATTAGATTCAAGAAAAAAGAGAATACTGCAGGCCATCATTCAGGAACACATAATTTCCGCATCTCCAATTGGCTCAAGGACACTTGCGAAAAAATATAATCTGGATGTAAGTCCTGCAACTATCAGAAATGAAATGTCTGATTTAGAAGACTTAGGTTATTTAGAACAGCCACATACATCTGCTGGGAGAATACCTTCTGATAAAGGTTATCGTTATTACGTTGATCAGCTTGTCAGTAGAGAAAAAAATCAAACTCCTGGTGTAATTGAAAATATTGAAGATCTATATCAGGATCTGCAGGATGTACAGGATATTATTTCTGGTATGGCAAAAATGTTGTCCAATATGACTCATTATACTGCGATGGTAAGTGAGCCCAAAAGTCAGGTCAGTAGACTAAAAAAAGTTGAAATTATGCAGCTGGCGGATAATTCGCTGCTCTTAGTTTTGGTAACTGATACTGGAATGGTTAATAATAAAATTATTAATTTAGATCAGAATTTATCAGCCAAAAAAATTTCATATATCAATAATTTTTTAAGTGATAAATTAGAAAATAAATTACTTGTTAATTTGGATTCTGATTATTTAAATGAAATTGAAAAAGAGCTGCTGAGTCGAATTGACCTTTCTGTTGATTTATTTAAACAATTTTATAATGAGTTTGAAGGTGCATTTGAACCTGGCGGTGTTAAAGTTTATTTAGGAGGTACCTCCTATATTTTAGAGCAGCCAGAGTTTAATGATCTGGAAAAAGTAAAGAAAATGCTTAAACTACTTGATCAGGAAGAAATGTTAAATAAAATTATTAATAGTATTTCTAGTACTGATCTTGAAATTAAGATTGGTCAGGAAAACGAAGTGGAAGATATTAAAAATTGTTCACTTGTCGTTTCAACTTATTATATTTCTAATAGGGCAGTTGGGAAAATTGGAGTTATTGGTCCCACCCGAATGGAATATCCACGTGTTATTTCATCGGTTGATGTTATTTCTGATATTTTAGGTAAATTAATTTCAAAGGCTAGTGGGTGATGATAATGAACAAAGAAAAAAAAGAAGAGATTGAACTTGAAAATGAAAATTCAGCAGCAGAAAATAATAAAACTGCTGAAGAAAATGAGGAAATCAAAGAAGAAAACACTGCATCCCAAAATGAAACAGAAGCAGAAAGCGAATCAAAACGTGATGGTATTCAAATTGAAATTTCTCGGGAAGAATTAATTGAAGAAGTTAAGGAAAAAGATGAAAAGATTGAAGAAATGGATGCAGAAATAGATGATCTATTAAGCAGATTACAGAGATTACAGGCTGATTTTGTTAATTATAGAAAACGAAGTAAGCGAGAAAAATCAGAAATGACTACACGAGGAAAAGTTGAACTTTGTAGTAGTTTATTACCTGTATTAGATAATTTCGAACGTGCTTTAAAAGCAGAAGAAAACGAAAGTGATTTTTATAAAGGTGTAGAAATGATTTATAATCAGCTTTTAAAAAGTTTTGCTGATGAAGGAATTGAAGAAATAATTGCGCTGGGAGAAGAATTTAACCCAGAATATCATGAGGCAATTATGAGGGTTGAGAGTGATGAGTTTGAAGAAGGTACTGTAACTGAAATAGTTCAAAAAGGTTTTATTTTAGATGATAGAGTTATTCGACCCGCTATGGTTAAAGTAGCAGGTTAAAATAAGGTTTTCAGCTTTTTATGCAGCTTTATTATAAATTGAATTTGGTTTATAAAAATATTTGACAACAATTTTATAAGGAGGAATATGAAATGGGTAAAGTAATTGGTATTGACTTAGGAACAACTAATTCATGTGTGGCAGTAATGGAAGGTGGAGAGCCAACTGTTATTCCAAACAAAGAAGGTGCTAGAACTACTCCTTCTGTTGTAGCATATTCTAAAAAGGGAGAAAGAATTGTCGGTGAACATGCAAAGCGTCAGGCTGTAACTAATCCTGATCAGACAATTGCTTCAATTAAAAGAGAAATGGGTACAGATTATAGTGTAACACTTAACGACGAAGAATATAATCCACAGCAGATTTCTGCTATGATTTTACAGAAATTAAAAAGAGATGCTGAAGAATATTTAGGAGAAGATGTAGAAGAAGCTGTTATTACAGTACCTGCATACTTCAGTGATGCTCAGCGTCAGGCAACAAAAGATGCTGGTAAGATTGCAGGTTTAAAAGTAGAAAGAATTATTAATGAGCCTACCGCTGCATCTCTAGCTTATGGACTTGATGATAAAGGTGAAGAAACCATCTTGGTTTATGACCTTGGTGGCGGTACTTTTGATGTTTCCATTCTAGATATTGGAGATGGAGTCTTTGAAGTTATTGCAACTAATGGTAATAACCACTTAGGTGGAGATGATTTTGATCAGAGAATTATTGATCATTTAGCCGAAGAATTTAAAAATAGAACTGGAATTGACTTAAAGAAAGATAAGATGGCACTTCAGCGTTTAAAAGATGCAGCTGAGAAAGCAAAAATTGAGCTTTCCAGTGTTAAGCAGACAAACATTAACCTGCCATTTATTACTCAAACTGATGAAGGACCTGAACACTTAGATATTGATTTAACTAGAGCTAAGTTTGAGAGTCTAATCAGTGATTTGATTGAGCAATCTATGGAACCAGCTCGTAAAGCATTAGAAGATGCTGGAATGGATAAATCTGATATTGATGAAGTTATCTTAGTTGGTGGATCTACCAGAATTCCTGCTGTACAGGAAGCAGTTAAAGGTTTAATTGGTAAGGATGCTCACAAAGGAATTAATCCTGATGAAGTTGTAGCAGTTGGTGCAGCAATTCAGGGGGGAATTTTAGCAGGAGATGTAGATGATGTAGTATTATTAGATGTTACACCTCTGTCTCTCGGTATTGAAACACTTGGTGGAGTATTTACTAAATTAATTGATAAAAATACTACAATTCCTACTTCAAAAAGTAAGATTTTCTCCACTGCAACTGATAATCAGTCAAGTGTAGATATTCATGTTCTGCAGGGTGAGAGAAAAATGGCTAAAGATAATAAGACCTTAGGTCGTTTTCAGTTAACTGATATTCCACCTGCACCACGTGGAGTACCTCAGATTGAAGTAGAATTTGATATTGACAAAAATGGTATTGTTCACGTATCTGCTAAAGATAAGGGTACAGGCAATGAGCAAAAGATTACCATTAAATCTACAGGTAGTTTATCTGAAGAAGAAATAGAAGAAATGGTAAAAGATGCTGAAGAACATGCTGAAGAAGATAAAAAACGTGTAGAAAAAATTGAAACACGTAATGAAGCAGATGCTCTAGTTCATCAAACAGAAAAGACTTTAGATGAAGCAGGAGATAAAGTTGATGAATCAATTAAAGATAAGGTTGAAGCAGCTAAGGCTGAATTAAAAGATGTATTAGAAAAAGAAGATGCTGAGACTGAAGAGATTAAAGATAAAATGGAAGCTTTAACTGATGAATTAACAGAGTTAAGTTCTGAATTATATTCTCAAGCTGAAGGAGCTCAACCTGGTGCTGGTGCAGCAGGTGCACAGCCAGGAGCAGGCCAAGCAGGACCACAGCCTGGAGCAGAAGCTTCTCAAGCAGATGACAATACAGTTGATGTAGATTTTGAAGAAGTAGATGACGAAGAGAAATAATTAAAACTATAATTAATAAATTAGAAAAGAATAGATCAGTTTAGGGAGAGTGAGCCTCTCCCTATAACTGTTTTCTCTTTCTTTTTTTTAGAGAGGTGATTCAAAGATGGCAAAGAAAGATTATTACGAACTGCTCGGTGTTGACCGGGATGCCGATCAAAAAGAAATTAAGCGGGCTTATCGTAAGCTTGCCAAAAAACATCATCCTGATATGAATCAGGAAAAAGATACCTCAGAAAAGTTCAAAGAAATCTCTGAGGCCTATGAGATTTTAAGTGATCCGGATAAAAGAGCACGTTATGATCAATATGGACATTCAGGTATCAACGATCAAGATTTCAACTTTGATGATTTTGCTCAAGGTGGTTTTGGTGGCCTTGATGATTTATTCAATATGTTTGGCTTTGGCGGCGGTATGGGCGGCCGTAGAAGGAATGGTCCTCGTCGTGGAGCTGATTTACAGTACAGAATGGAAATTTCTTTTGAAGAAGCTGCTTTTGGCGGTAAAAAGGAAATTAGAATTCCCAGAGAAGAAGAATGCGATCGCTGTGATGGCAGTGGTGCTGAACCAGGCACAGATGTAAAAACATGTCCTGAGTGTAATGGTCAGGGCCAGGTGCGCAGCAGTCAACAGACTCCATTTGGACAATTCACTCAAAGCAGAGTTTGTCCTAAATGTGGTGGAGATGGTCAAATTGTTGAAGAAGCTTGCCATAAATGTAATGGATCTGGTAAAGTTCGCAAACAGAGGAAATTAACTGTTAATATACCTGCAGGAGTAGATACTGGAACTAGACTTAGAATGTCTGGCGAAGGCCAAGCAGGAGAAAAAGGTGGACCAGCAGGAGATTTATACATTATAATGGATGTTCAGGATCATGAAATATTTAATCGTAAAGGCGATGATCTCTACTGTGAGGTTCCAATTAGCTTTGTCCAGGCAACACTTGGTGATAAGATTAAGGTTCCTACTTTAGAAGGTAAAGTTCAATTTGACATTCCTGAAGGAACTCAACCAGGTACAACCTTTAGATTGAAAAACAAAGGTATAACCCATCTTAATGGTTATGGACGTGGAGATCAGTATATAAAAGTTAAAGTGATGATTCCTAAGGAATTAGATGACAAACAGAAAGAGCTGCTGGCTGAGTTTGCTGAGATCAGTGGTGAAGAAATAAACCCAGAGCATAAAAGTTTTTTAAAAAAAATAAAAGACGCAATTAATATCTGAAATTAGCAAGTTTGATTTCAATATTATTAATTATAACTCTTAATTTTGGAGTGAAAAAAATGCATAGATTTTTTATAGATCAGAGTACTGAAGTTGATGCAAGTGTAATTATTTCTGGAAATGACTATAACCATCTTAAAAATTCCCTGCGCCTGAATATAGGTGACAGGGTTATTCTTTCTGATGGTGATGGTTTTGATATGGAAGCTGAAATTATTGATTTTAATGAGAATGAAGCTGAATTAAAAGTATTAACTAAAGAGAAATCAAAAGTTGAAGCAGAGCTTAGAGTTTGGCTGGCCCAGGGGTTACCTAAAAAAAGCAAAATGGACTTAATAGTAGAAAAAGCAACTGAAATTGGTTTTGCCGGCTTAATTCCTTTAGCAAGTAAAAGAACTATTGTTAAGTATAATCATAAAAAGAAAGCTAAAAAGCTCAGCCGCTGGCATAGAGTTGCAGAAGCTGCTGCCAAACAGTCAGGCAGATCTGTGATTCCAGAAATTAAAGAATTTTACAGCACTGATAATTTAAAGAATTTAAAAGAGGAATTTGATTATGTTTTGCTTTTATGGGAAGACGAAAAAAAATATTCAATAAAGCAATTTTTTAAAGAAAATAATGTTGATGCTGAAGCCAAGGTTTTATTAATTATTGGTCCTGAAGGTGGATTTTCTGAGGCAGAGGTAAATCAGTTAAAAGCAGAAATGGATGCTATAATTATTACTCTGGGACCAAGAATTTTAAGAACTGAAACTGCTGGAATTACTGCTTTAACAGCTATATTATATGAGAAAGGTGAACTTGGTGATCAAGATGATTAAAAGAGCAGCTTTTTACACCTTGGGTTGTAAAGTGAATCAGTATGAAACTGAAGCTGTAATAGACATTTTTATAGACAGCGGTTATCAAATTGTTGATTTTTCAGAAAAAGCAGATGTTTATATTGTTAATAGCTGTACTGTAACAAATGAAGCAGCTCGAAAAACAAGACAGATTGCCCGCAGAGCAAAAAGGAAATTTCCAGACAGTATAGTAGCTATCGTTGGTTGTTATACCCAGGCTTTTCCAGATGAAGTAAGAGATATAGAAGAAATTGATTTTGTTATGGGCAGTAATAATAAGGCAAAAATTTTGAATAAAGCTGAAGAGATGCTGGCAGGAAAAGCAATTACAAATGATGTAAAAGAATATCAAGAATTAAAAGAATATGAAGAATTAGAATTGAAAAGATTGTCAAATACAACTAGGGCCAACGTTAAAATTGAAGATGGATGTAATCAATTTTGCAGTTATTGTATTATTCCCTATGCTAGAGGACCGGTAAGAAGCCGCAAAAAAGAAGATATAGTAAAAGAGATTAAAAGACTGAGCCAACAAGGTGTCAAGGAGATTATTTTAACTGGAACTCATCTTGGGGCTTATGGGAGTGATAGAGGTAATAGTCGAGCTTTAACCCAGTTAATGAAGGATTTAACTGAACTTGAAGAGTTAAAGAGAGTGCGCTTGAGTTCTATTGAAGGCACTGAAATTGATCAAGGAATAATGGAGCTAATTGCTGAAGAAGAGATGTTCTGCCCTCATTTACATCTACCATTACAAAGCGGCAGCAATAAAATTTTAAAAGCAATGAACAGGCCTTATACTTTAGAAGATTTTAAAGAAACCACAGCTGAATTGAGAAAAAAAATACCCAATTTAGCTATTACAACTGATGTCATTGTTGGTTTTCCAGGTGAAACAGAAGCAACTTTTGCTGAAACATTAGCAGCAGTTAAAGAAATTGGATTTTCTAAAGTTCATGTTTTTCCCTATTCGGCAAGAGAAGGAACACCAGCTGCAGAAATGAAGCAGCTTAATGGAAATCTAGTAAAAGAATACAGCAAAAAACTTCGTTTAGTTAATGAAGCATTAATGCTTGATTATCAAAAGGAATTTATAGGTCAAGAAAAAGAGGTTTTAATTGAAGAAGTTCGAGATCATTCTACAGATCTTTTAACTGGATATACAGATAATTATCTAAAAGTTTTAGTTGATGGTCCAGATAATTTAAAAAATGAATTAGTGAAAGTTAAGTTAGAGAAATCAATTGATTCTTACCATATAAAAGGTAAAATAACAAAATAAAAGGAATTTTGTTCTTTTAAGAGAATATAAATTATAAGAGAATATAATTTATAACTCAAGTTTAAAAATGTGAATTTTTGTTTCATATTTAAAATAAAAGGAGGGATTTTCTTGAAAGATTGTTTGTTTTGTAAAATTGCTGCAGGTGAGATGGAGACAGACTTTGTTTATCAAGACGAAAAAGTTGTAGCTTTTAAAGATCTCAATCCTCAGGCACCTGTTCATTTATTAATAGTACCCAAAAAACATATTTCAGATTTAAATAATCTTAAGTCTGAAGACAGTGAATTAGTTGGTCATATATATCAGGTTGCTAAAAAAATGGCAGCTAAATTTGAAATAGCTGATTCTGGATACAGATTAGTTAGTAACTGTGGTGACGATGGAGGTCAAACAGTATATCATATTCATTTTCATCTTTTAGGTGGAAGGAAATTGCAGTGGCCTCCGGGATAAATAAATTTTAGTTTTAAATTTAAAAACAAGATAAAAGAGATTATTAAACACAGATTGGGGTTGTAAAAATGAGCAAATTAAAAGAGCGGTTAATGGAAGATATGAAAAAAGCAATGAAAGCAAAAGATAAGGAAAGACTTTCTGTAATTAGAATGACTAGGTCAGAAATCAAAAACAAAGAAATAGAAACTGGAGAAGAATTAAATGACCAGGAAGTAACAGCTGTAATAGCTAAGCAGGTTAAACAGATTAAAGATTCTTTGTCTGATTTTGAAAAATCAGGAAAAAAAGATGTAATGGAAAAACTTCATAATGAGATTAAAATTTTACAGGAGTATTTACCTGAACAGATGTCAGAAGCTGAGGTAGATAAACTTGTAGATCAGGTCATTGAAGAAACAGGAGCAGAAAACATGTCTGATATGGGCCAAGTTATGGGAGCAATCATGCCTAAAATCAAAGGGAAAGCTGATGGGTCAATGGTTAGTTCAAAAGTAAAAGAGAAGCTTAGTAATTAAATAAAATTTAAAAAAGAAAGGGGTTTTCCCTTTCTTTATTCCTCTTTATTGGAGGTGACAGCATGAAAAAAATAATTTTAATTTTTTTAATATTATTTATAAGTTTTAGTTTATATAGTTCTGCATCTGTAAAAGCAGAGGTTATCCATATAAACTTAGATAGTGAAATTAATAATGCAGAATTCAGTTTTATCGATAAAAATTTAACTGAGGCTGAAAATATCAAGGCTGATTTTGTGATTATAGAAATTAACTCACTTGGTGGTTTTGTAGATTCAGCGCTTAAAATAAGAGACAGAATTTTAGAATCAGAGGTAAAGATTATAAGTTTTGTAAATGGTAGAGCCTGGTCAGCTGCAGCTTTAATTGCTTTAGCAGGAGAAAAATTATATATTTCACCATCCTCAAGTATTGGTGCTGCGGAAACAAGGCCAAATGAAGAAAAATATATTTCGGCTTTAAGAAAAGAATTTGCTGCTACTGCAGAAAGAAGAAATAAGAACCCTCAAATTGCGGAGGCAATGGTAGATGCTTCAATGGAAATTGAAGGTATAATTGAAAAAGATAAGCTTTTAACTTTAACAGCAGCAGAAGCTCTTGAAGTTGGAATTGCAGATTATACTGCTTCATCTTTAGCAGATTTGGCAGCAGCAGAAGATATTAATTTAAATGAAATAACTACAGTTGAAAAAACTAATTTAGAGAAAATAATGGGGATTATCAGTAACCCTTATGCAAGTTCATTGCTTTTAATTATAGCCTTTTCTGCTCTGATATTTGAGGCTTTAACACCTGGTTTTGCACTTGGAGGAACTGTTGGGATAATCACTTTATTAATCTTTTTTGCCGGTCATATTTTTACTGGCTCAATTGGTGTTGGAATAGTTGTTTTATTTATAGTTGGTATTATATTGATTTTGGCAGAAATTTTTCTTATTCCTGGTTTTGGAGTTGCAGGTATAAGTGGTATAGCAGCTGTTTTATCAAGTTTGTTTTTTATTTTTCCAAATAGCTCAATTGCTATCAATGTTCTATTAGCTGTAGTAGTCTTTACTTTAGTTATTGGAATTTTAATGTTTAAAAAATTTGGAAGCAGTCGTTTTTGGAAAAGAATTTCTTTAGAAAGTAATTCTGAGAACTATTTTTCTTCAGCATCAAAAAAAGATTACCTTAATCAAGAAGGGGAAACCTTATCCAAATTGAGGCCGGCTGGAACCATAAAATTAAATGGCGAAAGAGTTGATGCAGTTAGTGAAGGAAGTTTTATAAATAAAGGTCAAAAAGTTAAAGTTATTTCAGTTTCTGGATCTCGGGTTGTTGTTCGAAAAATATCAGAGGAGGAATAGATAATGGAAATTTTATCGATATTAATTTTAGTAGCTATAATTTTATTTTTTGTTTTATTTTTTTATTTTATACCATTGGGATTATGGATTTCAGCAACTGCTGCAGGAGTAAAAGTTGGGTTTTTTAATTTAATCGGAATGCGTTTAAGAAGGGTAGTTCCATCTTCAATTGTTGGCCCTATGATTAAATCTCATAAAGCGGGAAAAGGTTTAAGTAGTGATCAACTAGAGGCTCATTATCTAGCAGGAGGAAATGTTGATCGAGTTGTTGATGCTTTAATTGCTGCTCAAAGAGCAGAAATTGATTTAACTTTTGAAAGAGCAGCTGCAATTGACTTAGCTGGTAGAGATGTGCTGGAAGCAGTTAAAATGAGCGTTAATCCAAAGGTCATCCAGACTCCAGTTGTTACAGCTGTAGCAATGGATGGTATACAGGTGATGGCAACAGCTAGAGTAACAGTAAGAGCTAATATAGAACGTCTTGTTGGTGGAGCAGGAGAAGAAACTGTACTGGCAAGAGTTGGAGAAGGAATAGTCACAACAGTTGGATCTGCAGAATCACATAAAAAGGTCTTAGAAAATCCTGATTCTATTTCTAAAACAGTTTTAGACAAAGGCCTAGACTCTGGAACTGCATTTGAAATTTTATCTATTGATATAGCAGATGTTGATGTTGGTAAAAATATAGGAGCTCAACTTCAGACTGATCAGGCTGAAGCAGATAAAGAAATTGCACAGGCTAAGGCTGAAGAAAGAAGAGCAATGGCTGTTGCTGAAGAACAGGAAATGAAAGCAAGAGTTCAGGAAATGAGAGCTAAGGTAGTTGAAGCTGAGGCTGAAGTACCACTAGCGATGGCTGAAGCTCTTAAAAAAGGTAATATGGGAGTAATGGATTATTTAAATCTTAAAAATGTAGAGTCAGATACAAAAATGAGAACAAGTATTTCCGAAGCTTCAGAAAACGATAATGAATCACAAAATGGAAATTAATTTTAAAACTGGCTTTGAAAGTCGAGGTGGATTATGGAAGGATTAATATTTTCACTTCCAATATTAATCATATTCTTCTTCATTTTATTTCAGATCTTTTCAATTGTTAAAAGGGTTATTAATACTTTGCTGAAAAAATTTCAATTGACAATTGATCAGGCAGGAGAAGAAGGCAAAAGAAGTGATAGCTTAGATGATCTTGACTATAATCAATATGATGAAGAAGAAGTTGAAAAAAGAATTAATGAAGCAGAAAAAAAATCATTAGCCAAAAGAAAAGAAGAAATTTTAAATAGAGGTAATAACTCAAATAAAAATAAAAAAGCTGATGAGAGGCAGATAAATGAATTGAAAAAACCTAATAAAAGCAATTCATTTGCAAAAACTTTTTCTCAATATAGTGAGGTAGAAAAAGTTGTGATTTATAATGAAATATTATCGAAACCTAAAGCTTTAAGAAAAAATTAATATTATAATATAAAAAAACTGTGGCCAACCTCCGGCTGCAGTTTTTCGCTAAATTTGTTTAAAGAAATAAATATGATATAATAAATAAGTAAAAGTAATTAAGGAGGAGTTATAATTTGAGTCAAACAGATAAAATTATTGAAATCAATGATTATAAGCTTGCCCAAAATTTCTTTGGTCACAATGACCGCAATTTAAAGTTGTTAGAAGATATATTATCTATAAAATTAAATGGTAGAGGTAACCAAATAAAAATCAATAATGATAATAAAAATAATGAAACTGAGAAAATAATTAAAAAGTTAATTTCTTTGACAGATACAAAAGAAGAACTTTCACCTAGGAAATTAAAATATGCAGCTGAACTTTTAAAAAGGAATCCAGCTGTTAATTTAGATAAAATTTATGATGAAGTTGTGCTGGAAAACTATAAAGGTAGAAAGATCAAAGCTAAAACCATGGGGCAAAAGCTTTATTTAGAGTCAATTAAAAACAGAGATATTGTTTTTTCTATAGGACCTGCTGGAACTGGGAAAACATATTTAGCTATGGTAATGGCAGTTAAAAGTCTATTGAAAAATGAAATAAATAGAATTGTTTTAACTAGGCCTGCAATTGAAGCCGGAGAAAATTTAGGTTTTCTTCCAGGAGACATGCAGGAAAAAGTAGATCCTTATTTGAGACCACTATATGATGCTTTATATGATATTTTAGGTCCTGAAAAAGCAAAATTATATCAGGAAAAAGATATTATAGAAGTTGCACCACTTGCTTATATGAGAGGTAGAACACTTGATGATTCTTTTGTTATTTTAGATGAAGCACAAAATACTACTTTAGAACAGATGAAAATGTTTTTAACTAGAATCGGTTTTAATTCTAAGGCTGTAATCACGGGGGACATTACTCAAATAGATCTTCCCAGTAAAAAGCGTTCTGGTCTGGCAACAGTTCAGAAAATATTAAAAGATATTAAAGGAATAGACTTTGTCTACTTAAGCAGACATGATGTTGTGAGGCATGATCTTGTTAAAGAAATCATTAAAGCATATGAAAGTTATGAAAGTGGGAACTAAAAATGAAATTAATGAAAAAATTAAGAGTTAAACTCCGCAAATGGAGAAGAGAATATCTTGATTTTTCATCTAATACCTATAAGATTATTTGGGCAGTGATTTTCTTTATTCTAATTGCTCTAACTTTAAGCCTTGATCTGATTCCTAATCAGGTTGATTTGAGAGCAGGACAGGTTAGCCAAAGTGATATTACCGCCCCGCGAACAATTAGATTTATTGATGAAGCTAGAACTTCTGAATTGCGACAGAGAGCTGCGGATACAGCTCCAAGAGTATACGAAGAAGATAGCACTGTAGAAGAAGAGGTTTTAAATAAGGTTAATAACTTATTTGATACTGTAAGATCTGAAAGACAATTTTTCTATTACAATAAAGTTGATTTAGGAGCAGAAGAAAATTTTCAGCAAAATGACACAGTTTTAGAAGATAATCAAAATAATGAAAGTCCTAAAGAAAAAGTTATAAGTCAAAATGAAATAGATAATTTAACTGAAGCTGAAGTAAATGAGATAGTTAAATTAATAGATGGTGATTTAGACTTTGAAATCAGCAGTGAAAATTTAGCTAATTTAGTCAGGTTAAATAATGATGAATTAAATGATCTTAAAAATAGATCAATAAATCTTTTGCAGGCTAAATTACAAAGCAGAATCTTACCATCAGATCTTGGAACAGCACGTCAAGATCTTCGTCAAAACACGATGGAAATGGATATTTCAAGGAATAAAAGATTAATATTAGCAGAAATTTTAAATAAAGTTATTGCTGCTAATATGTTTTTGAACCAAGAAGCAACTGCAAATAGACGTCAAGAAGCTATCTCAGATGTTGAGGCTGTCGAGAAAACTGTACGCCAGGGTGAAATTATTGTTCGTAAAGGTGACGTTGTTACTGATGCTGATATCGAGGTTTTAGAACGGTTGGGACTGCAAAAAGGTGGAATTAATTATTACAACATTAGTGGGAGAATAATAATTAGTTTTATTTTAATTATAATACTGGGTTTTTATTTTTATAAATATCAAAAAGATATCTGGCAGGATAACAGCAAATTGCTGTTAATTGAACTTTTAATTTTAACAGTTGTTGTTCTAGCTAAAATTCTGACTTTATTTCATAATCCTTTTGTAAATTATATGGTACCAACTGCTATGGCTTCCATACTATTAACTATCTTGATTGGTAGTGATACAGCCTTAATTACCACATTATTTATCAGTTTATTGATTGCACCTATCTATGATATGAATTTTAATATAGTTCTTACATCCTTTTTAGCTGGTTTAATTGGTATTTTTAGTGTAACAAAAGTTAAAGAGCGTGGAGATATTATTAGAGCTGGTTTAAATGTTAGTTTTATATTAGTGTTTTTAATAGGAGGTCTTTCATTACTCCAGCAAAACCAAGATTGGGTTTATTTAATCTGGTCAATTGGAGGCGGAATTGTTAATGGTCTTTTAGTGGGGGTTTTAGCGAATGGTTTATTGCCATATCTAGAGGATTTATTTGATATGACAAGTTCTGTAAAATTATTAGAACTTTCAAATCCCAGTCAACCGATTTTAAAAAGAATGCTTGTTGAAGCACCGGGTACTTATCATCACAGTGTAATAGTTGGTAATTTGGCTGAAACAGCAGCCGAAGATGTAGGGGCTGATTCACTATTAGCAAGAGCTGCTGCTTATTATCATGATATTGGTAAATTGAAAAGACCTTATTTTTTCTCTGATAATCAATTTGGAGGGGAAAATCCTCATGATAAAACATCTCCTAATTTAAGTGCACTAATTATTAAGTCACATGTTAAAGACGGGGTAGAATTGGCTGAAGAAAACGCCTTGCCGTCTAAGATTATAGATATTATTAAACAGCATCACGGTACTAATTTAATATCATATTTTTATCAGCAGGCTTTACAGGATAATAAGCATGATGACATTGAAAAAAAAGATTTTCGTTATGATGGACCTAAGCCTCAAAGTAGAGAAGCAGCAATCATTATGTTAGCTGATATTACAGAAGCTGCTTTAAGATCTAAAAACTTTAACAAAAATAATCATGACAGAATTGAGGGTTTTGTTAGAGGTCTGGTAAAAGATAAATTAATAGAAAATCAGCTTGATCAATCAAATTTAACTTTAAGTGATTTAGATACAATAGTTAAAAGTTTTGTTAAAGTTTTAACTGGTATTTATCATCAAAGAGTAGAATATCCAGAAAAACTACTTAAAGAAATGAAAGGTGGTAATAATAGTGCTTAATGTAGAATTTAATAATCAACAGGATGATATCAATATTCAAGACGATATACTTGACCTTTTAGAAAAAGTAATTATAACTGCTGCTGAATTGGAAGGTTATAGTGGGGGAGAAGTAAGCATTGCGTTTGTTAGTAATCAGCAGATAAAAGAACTCAATAATAAATATAGAGATAAAAATGAGGCTACAGATGTACTGTCGTTTCCTATCGATGATGAAATGCTTGGTGATATTATTATTTCAGCTCAGCGTGCTGCAGAGCAGTCAGAAGAATATGCTCATTCTTTAAAAAGAGAGCTTGCTTACTTAACTGTACATGGAATGCTGCATTTATTTGGTTATGATCATCATAGTGAAGAAGAAAAGAATGAAATGCGGCAGAAAGAAGAAAGAGTTTTAACTCAACTGGGTATAAGTAGAGATTAGGTGTCAAAATGTGGATTCTTAAAACAATAGAGAGTTTTAATCATGCAATTGCTGGTTTAATTCATGCAATTCGAACCCAAAAAAATATGTGGATTCATTTAACGGCTGCAATTTTTGTTTTATCTTTTAGTCTTTTATTTGATTTAAGTAGGGTAGAATTATCATTGGTTATTATAGCAATTTCGCTTGTTATTTTTGCTGAATTAATTAACACTGCTGTAGAAATAATAATTGATATTCTGACCCAGGACTATAGTTTTAAAGCAAGAATTGCTAAGAATATAAGCGCTGCAGCAGTAGTAGTTGCAGCCGGAAATGCAATTTTTATTGCTTATTTGGTGTTTTTTAAAAAAGCGCAGGAATTATCATTAAATTTAATATTTAATCTAAGACATGAGCCCCTTCATTTAATTTTTATCAATTTATTTTTGATATTTATTCTAGTAATTACTTTAAAATCAATATTTAGCAGTGGTACACCCTTAAGAGGTGGAATAATTAGTGGTCATAGTGCTCTTGCAACATCTGTGGTCTTGATTATTTGGTTTTTAACTGAAAGTTTAATTGCATTTTCTTTGACACTTATACTTGCTTTTTTAACTGCTCAGAGCAGGTTAGAAGCTGGAACCCATTCCTTAAAAGAAATAGTTTTAGGTGCTTTACTTGGTAGTACCATTACAATTTTAATTTTTTATTTTTTTAGAATTTGATTATTTAGTTGACTGTGGAGGAGATTTAAAATGTATTTAGAGTTAAGTTCATTATTTATATTAATATTTCTATCTGCCTTTTTTTCCGGTTCGGAAACAGCATTTATGTCTGTTAATAGAATTAAAATTAAGGAAAAAGTTCAAAGGGGAGATGAACATGCAGCAAGAGTTGATAAATTATTGCATAATCAAACTAAATTATTAACTACAATTCTTATCGGTAATAATTTAGTTAATATAGCAGCTTCCTCCATAGCTACTGCTTTATCTATTGAGTTATTTGGAAGTAAGGGAGTAGGAATTGCAACTGGTGTAGTAACTTTATTGATTTTGATTTTTGGTGAAATAACACCTAAATCTTTGGGAAATAATCATGCAATTGATTATGCAAAAGCAGCCTCAATTCCTCTATATTATTTAGAGATAATTTTATCACCATTTATTTATCTTTTTACTAAAATTGTTAATCTTTTTGTTAAAGATAAAAGTTTGATTTCTTCTGCCTTTTTAAGTGAGGAAGAAATAAGGCGCTTTGTTGATGTAAGTCAAAGAGAGGGTGTAATTAAAGAGACCGAACAGGAAATGATTCAGAGTGTATTTGAGTTTGATGATACTTTAGTTAAGGAAATTATGATACCAAGAATTGATATGGTATGTATAGAAAAAAATGCATCTTTAACTGAGTTAATAAAAATGGGAGTAGAAAAAGGTCATTCCAGAATTCCGGTTTTTGAAGAATCAATTGATAATATTATTGGTTTGATATATATTAAAGATTTATTAGAATTATTATTAAAGGAAAATGGAGATGTTGATATTAAACAGTTTGTTAAACCTATATATTTTATTCCAGAAGGAAAACCAATTAATCAATTATTATCTGAAATGAAGGAAAGAAAAGAACATATGGCAGTCGTTGTAGATGAATATGGTGGCACTTCTGGTTTAATTACAATTGAAGATTTATTAGAAGAAATTGTTGGAGATATTCAGGATGAATTTGATTTAGAAAAAAGCTATATAGAAGTAGTTGATGATACTACATTAATGCTTGATGGCAGAGTTGATATTGAAGAATTGAATAAATATTTAGAAGAACCATTAATAGAAAGCGATAATTATGAGACAGTAAGCGGTTTGATTTTATATTATTTAAATCGATTACCAGTAAAAGGAGAGAAATTAGAATTAGAAGACATGACTTTTATTATTGAAAGCATTATTGATAATAGAATTAGAAAAATTAAACTGATAAGTGATCAATCTATAAAATTTGAGGAAGAGTAATAATTGTTTAGAGGTGAAATGATGAAATCAAAGTTATATGTATTACTAACTCTGTTGTTTATAACATTAATGCTTTTAACTGCCTGCAGCTTTGGTGGGGAACAACCAGTAGAAGAAAATGAAGAAATTACCCAAAAAGAAGAATTAAGCGAAAAAGAAAGAGAAGAAGAAATAGAAAATATTGAAGAAGAATATGAAGAGGAAATACCAGAAACTACAAATTACGAAAATGATTATAAAATGATGTCACCATTTACAGGATTAGGAATTGATGATATCTATTATAAACGAGCAGTCGCTGTTTCAATAGAGAATTCACCTGCTGCCAGACCACAAAGTGGCCTGGATCAGGCTGAAATAATATATGAATTTATGTTAGAAGGTGGAATAACAAGGTTTTTAGCAATTTTTTGGCCTAAAGTACCAGAGAAAATGGGTCCAATAAGAAGTGCTAGACCAGCTTTAATTGAGACTTCACAGTTTTATGACTCTTTATTTATCCACGCTGGGGCCAGCCCCCGAGGATTTGCACTGCTAGCTGTTAATGATGTTTTACATTTAGATCAACTTTATAAGAGTCAATATTTTTGGAGGAGCAGCAAAAGATTAGCACCACATAATCTGTATTCTGGCCGAGAACCCTTAAAAAATTATTTAGACAGTCTTTCTGAGAAAGAATACCAGGAACAATTTGATTTTTTAACTGCTTCAATTATTAGTGATTTCGAAAAAGCAGAAAATATAACAATTGATTATTGGGGCTCATATTCAGTGATATATGAATATGACAGTTTAGACAATAATTATTTAAGATTTTTAAATGATAAAACAAATCCTCATTTGGTAGAAAGTGATGAACAGTTAAAAGCAAAGAATATAATAGTTCAACATGTTAAAACTTCTACTATAGATGATGTTGGTAGACAGGAGATAGATCTAAAATCTGGTGGTGAGATGCATTTATTTAGAGATGGAATTGTTATCAAAGGTAAATGGGAAAGACGTAATGGGAGGATTGTTTATTTAAATTCTTCTGGTGATGAAATAGAAATTAACCCCGGACAGACATGGATTCAAGTAGTTCCAAATGGAACTGATATTAATTATTAAAATTATTAAGTAATAGTGTGAGGTGTTAGTAATGGATCAAGAAATTAAAGAAAAAATGTTTGAAAAAGCAAAAAAAGCACAAAAAAATGCTTATGTACCATATTCAGAATTCCCTTTGGGGGCAGCAGTTTTAACTGAAGATGGTTCAATCTATACAGGAGTAAATATTGAAAATGCATCTTTTAGCCTAACAAATTGTGCTGAAAGATCTGCTATATTTACAGCAGTTTCAAAAGGAAAGCGTAAAATTAAAGCTTTGTTACTAGTTAGTTCTACTAAAAACCCTGTACCTCCATGTGGAGCCTGTCGTCAGGTTATTCAGGAATTTGCTGATGGAGAAATTGAAATAATTATGATGACTGAAGATGGTAAAGAAGTAACAATGACCAGTACAGAATTATTGCCTGGTGCTTTTAGCAAAAATAATATGGTGAAAAATAATGAGCTATAAATCGGGATTTGTAACAGTTATTGGTAGACCAAATGTTGGTAAATCAACACTTGTTAATACATTAGTTGGAGAAAAAATTAATATTATATCTCCCAGACCACAGACAACAAGAAATAGCATAAAAGCAATTCATACAGAAAATGACGGACAGATTATTTTTATCGATACCCCAGGTATTCATGAACCACGGAATGAACTGGATAAATTTATGCAGGGCGAAGCTTATAACAGTCTTGATGGAATAGATGTAATAATTTTCATTTTAGATGGCAGCACTTACTGGGGCAAAAATGACCAATTAATTTATAATCAGATTAAAAATAGTGATCAAGAAATTCTTTATGTTATGAATAAAATTGATAAAATATCGAATAAAGAATTAATAAAAAAACAAAAAGATTATAGTCAAAAAGTAGGTAAAGAAGTTATTCCGATATCTGCTTTAAATAATAGAAATACAGATAATTTATTAAAAGAAATATTTAGTAATTTGCCTGAGGGTCCTCAGTACTATCCTGAGGATATGATAACAGATCAAATAGAAAGATTTGTGTTTGCGGAAATGATCAGAGAAAAAATATTTTATTTAACTCGAGAAGAAGTTCCTTATGGGGTTGCAGTATTAGTTGAAGAAGTTAAAGAAAGAGATAACGATGATTATTATATCAGAGCTAATATTTATGTAGAAAAGAAATCTCATAAAGGAATTATTATTGGTAAGAATGGTAAGATGTTAAAAAAGATTGGGAGTTCTGCTCGAAAAGAAATTGAAGATTTAATGCAGACTAAAGTCTATCTTGACCTTTGGGTTAAGGTTTTAAAAGACTGGCGTGAAAAAGATAATCTACTCAAAAGAATGGGTTATAAATAAATTTATTGCAGGACTATGACAAAGTTTGTAGAATATTAATATTGACAAAGCAAAAATATAAGAATTTAAGGAGTGGTTTTTAAAATGGCGATCAAACCTCGTGATATGGCTAAAATGATTGACCATACTAATTTGAGTCCAACTGCAACTGTGGATGATATTAAAAAGTTGTGTGAGGAAGCAAAAGAGCATGAATTTGCTTCAGTATGTGTTAATCCAATATATGTTCCGCTAGCTGCAAAATTATTAGAAGAAAGTTCAGTTAAAGTGTGTACAGTAGTGGGCTTTCCTTTAGGGGCAAACGCAACAGAAGTGAAATCATATGAAACTAGAAATGCCATTAAAAATGGTGCACAAGAAATTGACATGGTAATGAACATTGGAGCCTTTAAATCAGGTGCTTACGAGATCTTCAAAGCTGACATAAAGTCTGTTGTAGATGCTACTAAAAAAGCAGGTGTCAGTTCTGACATTATAGTAAAAGTTATTTTAGAATGCTGTTATTTAGATGAAGAAGAAATAGTAAAAGCCTGTGAAATTGCCAAAGATGCCGGTGTGGACTTTGTTAAAACTTCAACTGGTTTTGGTGATTATGGTGCTCGAGTTGAAGATGTTGGTGTAATGCGTAAAACTGTTGGAAGAGATGTAGGAGTTAAAGCATCTGGAGGAATTAAAAACTTCGAGCAGGCTTTAGAAATGCTTGATGCAGGTGCTAATCGTATCGGTGCAAGTTCTGGTGTTACTATTGTAACAGATGATGAGGAATAATTGGGAGTTGAATTAAGTGGCAACTTTTGAGACAGAAGCATTAGTCTTAAAACAATTTGATTTAGGTGAGTCAGATCGCCTGATAACTTTATATACCAGAGAAAAAGGTAAATTAAAGGCAGTAGCTAGAGGAGCCCGGAAAGGAAATAAATCTCGTTCCGGACTTGTGCTGCCATTTAGTTACCATAATTTTATTTTATATCAAGGGAAATCACTGGCTAAAATAAATCATATTGAGTCTATAGCTATGAACTCTAAGTTAAGAGAAGACTTAGACTATATGGCTTATGCCAGTGTTGTTTCCGAATATATAGAACGGGCCGGGCTGGAAGATGAAGCTGATCAGGCTCTTTTTTCACTTTTAGTTATTATTTTAGAAAAAATGGCCCAGGCAGATAGAGAAGAATTATTATTTTATTTAACCGTTTTTAAGGCAAAATTACTTCTTTTATTAGGAGTAAAACCAGAGATTGAGAGCTGTACAGTTTGTGGAGAAAAAGTTAATTTAAATGGATCAACTCCTCTTAGTGTGGAAGAGGGGGGATCAATTTGCAAAAATTGTTTTAACAATAATAATAAATATACTCTTTTTTCTTTAAATGAAATGAGAGCTTTATATAAGGTGACTTTTGCAGAAATATCTCAATTAAAAGCAGCTCAATTCTCAGCAAATATACTAGAAAAAATTAATGAAATAACAGAAAAATTTCTAATTTATCATCTTGACTTAAAACCTAAATCATTAACTTTTCTTCACACAATAAGGAAAATGAATAATTAATTAAAATTTAGCCTTGTCCCTGAGGATGAGGTTTTGTTTTAGTAAAAAATTTAAAAAGAGTACGAGAGGAAGTGTATTTATGAATTTCCAGGAGATTATTTTTTCATTGGATAAATTTTGGAGTGATCAGGGATGTGTAATTGAACAGCCCTATGATATTGAGGTTGGTGCAGGTACTATGAGCCCCTCTACATTTTTGCGTTCATTAGGAGGGGAAGATTGGAATACTGCTTATGTACAGCCCTGTCGTCGACCAACAGATGGTCGGTATGGGGATAACCCTTACCGTTTGCAGCGTTATTTTCAGTATCAGGTAATTATGAAACCCTCTCCAGACAATATTCAAGAAATTTATTTAGACAGTTTAAAAGCATTAGGTATTGACCCTAAAAAACATGATATTCGTTTTGTAGAAGATAACTGGGAATCTCCAACACTTGGAGCCTGGGGTTTGGGCTGGGAAGTATGGTTGGATGGTATGGAAATTACCCAGTTTACATATTTTCAACAGGTAGGTGGATTTAAAGCTGATCCTGTAACTGTAGAAATAACTTATGGTTTAGAAAGAATAGCCATGTATTTACAGGAAGTTGAAAATGTATACGATTTAACTTGGGTTGAAGGCGTAAAATATAAAGAAATATATCATCAAAATGAGGTTGAACAATCTAAATATAATTTTGAAGTAGCAGATATTGATCGGTTATTTCAAATGTTTGATATTTATGAAGCAGAAGCTGAAAATTCACTGGCAGCAGAATTAGCACTGGCTGCTTATGATTATACTTTAAAATGTTCACATACTTTTAATCTTTTAGATGCCAGAGGAGCAATTAGTGTAACTGAAAGAACAAGATTTATCAAAAGAGTTAGGAAATTGGCTCATCAATGTGCGGCCAGTTATTTAAACTCAGGAGATCAGGAGTGATAAAGATGGCAAAAAACTTAATTTTTGAAATTGGAACTGAAGAAATGCCTGCTGCTTCAATGAAGAGATTCAGAGAAGATTATTATAAAACAGCAGAAAAAATATTTGAAAATAATAATTTAAAATATGACGAATTGAATGTTTATTCTACTCCTCGTAGACTAGTTTTAGCTGTCGATTCTTTAGCTGAAACGCAGGAGGACAACAAAGAAATAGTTAGAGGTCCAGCCGCAAATATTGCCTTTGATGATGGTGGAAATCCGACTAAGGCAGGAGAAGGTTTTGCACGTGGTCAGGGGGTAGCTGTAGAGGAATTAGTAGAAAAAGATGGTTATTTATATGCTGAAAAAGTAGAAAAAGGTAAGAAAACAGCAGAAATTTTACCTGATATTTTAAAGAAAATTGTAGACCAAGTTCCTTTACCAAAAGCAATGCGCTGGGGCAGTGTAAAAATGGAATTTATAAGACCAATCAAATGGCTGCTTATTTTATTTGGTCAAGAACAGCTCGATATAGAAATAGCAGGAGTTGAAAGTTCTAATTACAGCATAGGCCATCGATTTTTAAGTGATGGTAAAATAGAAGTTAATGATGTTGAAAATTATTTTGATTTGCTAAAAGAGGGATCAATAATTGTCAAACAGGAGAATCGCAAAAAACTAATTAAAGAACAGATTGCTGACTTAGAGCTGTCTGGTGAGGCAGTTATTAAAGATTCTTTATTAGAAGAAGTAATTGATTTAATTGAATTTCCAACTGCTTTCAAAGGAAGTTTTTCTGAGGAATATCTAAAATTGCCAGCAGAAGTTTTAATTACGGCAATGGAAAAACATCAGCGCTATTTTCCAGTGATGAATGATGATTCTAAGCTTCAGGCTGAATTTATTGGTGTTCGTGATGGTGGTAGTGATTATCTTGATGAAGTTATTGCTGGGAATGAGATGGTTTTAAAAGGTAGATTAGATGATGCTCAGTTTTTCTTTGCTGAAGATCAAAAATATGGATTTTTAAATAGAACTGAAGATATTAAAGATATAGTTTTTCAGAAAGATATAGGTAGTGTCTATCAAAAAGTAGAGAAATTACAGAAAATAACAGCTCAACTTGCTGAAATTTTGGATTATGAGTCACAAAGAAAAGAAATGGCAGTTCGAGCGGCTGAGCTTTGCAAAAATGATCTTGCTACAGAAATGGTTAATGAATTTGCTAATTTGCAGGGCTTAATGGGTAAAGAATATGCTCTTATAGAAGGGGAAGCTCAGGAAACTGCAGAAGCTATTTTTGAACATTACTTGCCTCGTTTTGCTGGGGAAGAATTACCAGAAACAAAAAGTGGAACTGTACTTTCTATGGCTGAAAAATTATTTAATTTAAGCAGTCATTTTCTATTGGGGAATATTCCAAGTGGTTCTCAAGATCCCTTTGCATTACGAAGACAGGCAACTGGTTTACTTAGGATCATTCTTGATAATAAATTAAAAATCAATGTTGATCAGATAATCAAATTAACAATGGAAATTGTAGAAATTAATTTAGAAAACTTAGACAATGCTGCTTCCGAATTAAAAGAATTTATTAAGCAGCGTCTTGATAATTTACTGTCAGAAGAAAATGTCAGATATGATATAATAAACGCTGTTATTAATATTAACGATCATGACTTGCTTGATATTTATCAAAGAGCTCATAAGTTAATGAATTTTAGATCAGAGAATTCAAAACTATTTATAGATTTAATTCGAGGTCTAGTTCGTGCTAAGAATATTAGTGAAAAAGCAGAAAATAAATTAGAGATTGATGCAGGACTATTAGTAGAGGATGAAGAAAAAGAACTATATAAAGCAGTTAATCAAAGAGAGTCAGAAATAAAGAGATTTTTTAATTCTGGCCAGTACCAAAAGGGCTTGTACCTACTGGTAGAGCTTAAAGAATATATTGACGATTTTCTAGATAGTGTTATGGTTATGGTAGATGATCAAGAAGTTAAAAATAATCGTCTGGCTCTACTAGCTTGTATTTCAGAATTAATGTCAGAGGTCATGAATATTGAGGAAATAGCCTTAGATTAAAAATAAGTTAAAGGGGTGAGTATTGTGGATAAAGATAAAATGGTTGCGTATATTATTTCTGATTGTACTGGTAAAACAGCTAAGAATTTAATGGAATCAGCTTCTGGACAATTTCCTGATCATGAAATTGATATGAAAACATTCACATTTGTGCGTTCAATTGAAGAAATTGATGAAATACTAAAAAAAGCTAAAAAAGAGAATGCAGTAATTGCTTATACTTTTGTAAAAAGTGAAATGAGAACTCATCTAAATCAACTTGCCGAAAGTTATGGCTTAAAATATGTGGATATGATGGAAAAACCATTAAATATTATATCCGAAAGATTTAATACTGCCCCCAAAGAAGAATTTGCACTTAAATATCAATTAGATGAGGCATACTTTGATCGTATAGAAGCTATGGAGTTTACACTCCAATTTGATGATTTAAATGAATCTAAAGGATATGAAGAAGCTGATATTGTATTAGTTGGGGTTTCTAGAACTTCTAAAACTCCCCTTTCAGTGCATTTATCATATCTTGGTTATAAAACAGCTAATGTACCTTTGGTGCCGGAAGTGGATGTACATCCTTCGGTTTTAGAAAATAAAGATGATAAAGTTGTTGGTTTAACTATAGACCCTAAACTATTAAATGATATTCGTATTGAAAGATTAAAGAGAATGGGTCTTGGTGATGATGCTACTTATGCTGCCAAAGAAAGAATCGATAAAGAATTTGAGTATGCAGATTCCATTATGGAAGAAATAGGCTGTCCTGTTATAGATGTTACAGATAAAAATATCGAAGAAACTGCCGTTGAAGTACTTTCATATTTTGAAGATTAGGAGCTGATATTATGTTTTCCAGAGTTGAGCAGTTGGAGTGGGAAAAAGAAAAACTTTCAGCTGCAGCGTGTTTGAGTTCTGAGAGCAAAGGTAGATTAAAAAAAGAGGATAATTGTGATATACGTACTATTTTTCAGCATGATAGGGATAGAATTATCCATTCTAAAGCTTTCAGAAGATTAAAGCATAAAACGCAGGTTTTTATTGCACCTGAAGGGGATCATTATCGAACTCGATTGACTCATACTCTGGAAGTATCACAGATTGCGCGAACAATTGCCAGAGCGCTTAAACTAAATGAAGATCTAGTTGAAGCTATTGCCTTAGGGCATGACCTTGGACATACACCCTTTGGTCATGCTGGTGAGGCAGCTTTAACAGAAATCACTGGAGAAGAATTTAATCATAATCTGCAGAGTTTAAAAGTAGTAGATCTTATAGAAAAGAGAAGTAATGGCAGCAGAGGTCTAAACCTAAGTATTGAGGTAAGAGATGGTATTTTGAATCATACTGGGGCAGATAAGCCGTTTACTCTTGAAGGTCAAATTGTTAGAATAGCAGATCGAGTTGCTTATATTAATCATGATATTGATGATGCTTTAAGAGCTGGTATTATAAAACAGGGTGATCTACCAGCTGATGCAATTTCTGTTCTGGGTAATACTCATTCTGAAAGAATAGATATAATGGTCAGGGATTTGATTAATTCCAGCTGGCAGCAGCAACAAATAAAGCGATCAGCTGAAGTTAAATCCGCAACTGGTAAATTGAGGACTTTTCTTTTTGAGAATGTTTATATTGGTTCTGAAGGCAAGAGTGAAGAAGGCAAGGCAAAGCGATTATTAAAACTTTTATACGAATTTTTTATGAAAAATATTGACTATATTCCAGATGAATATCTGGAATTTGAAAAAAATCATAAACAGGCTGTAATTGATTATATTGCAGGAATGACTGATCGTTATGCTATTAATCTTGGGAGGAAATTTTTTATACCTACTCCCTGGTTTGATAAAGATTAATAATAAAGTTCAAAATTTACTTTATTAAATAAATGCAGGATAAAAATAATTTTTAGAGAAATATAATTACAACAGTAATTGCTTTTTCTATTTTACTGATCTCTAAAAATATTTTATTGTAATTAAATTAAGGTCAGGGTGGATAAATTGACCAGATATTCAGATGAATTTATAGATGAATTAAAAGAAAATGTTGATATTGTAGATTTGATTTCTGATTATTTAGAACTAAAAAAAACAGGGAATAGATATAAAGGTTTATGCCCTTTTCATAGTGAAAAAACTCCATCATTTTTTGTGAATCCTGATAATAATTTTTATCACTGTTTTGGTTGTGGAGCTGGTGGTGACTCTATAAATTTTGTGATGGAAATAGAAAATTTAACCTTTATAGAATCTGTTAAAATGCTTGCTGAAAGAAGTGGTATGGAACTGCCTGATATGAGTAATCAGCAGCGTCAAGTTTATAAAGAACGAGAGAATATTTTTTCTTTAAATAAACTAGCAGCGCGTTTTTATAATTATCTTTTAACTGATACTAATATGGGTAAAGAAGCACTTGAGTATTTAAATAAGCGTGGATTTAATGAAGAGGATATAAAGAGATTTCATCTTGGTTATGCAGCTGATGAATGGCAGCTTTTATTAAATTTTTTAAAGAAAAAAGATTTCAGTATTCATTTAATTAAAAAAGCCGGTTTAATTAGCGAAGGAAATAATAATTCTCATTATGATAAATTCAGAAATAGAGTTATGTTTCCTATTTTTAACAATAGAGGTGAAGTGATTGCATTTGGGGGAAGAATTTTAGATAGTGAAGATAATTATGGACCTAAATATTTAAATTCTCCTGAGACTCAAATTTTCAGCAAAAAGAAAAATTTATATGGATTACATTTAGCTAAAGATAGAATTAGAAAAGAAAACAGCTGTATAATTATGGAAGGATACACAGATGTTATTCAGGCTCATAAAAATGGATTTAAAAATTCAATTGCTTCTTTAGGTACTGCTTTTACTGAAGAACAGGCAAAACTGATAAAAAGATATGCAGAGAATGCTTATATTGCTTATGATGCTGATACAGCAGGTAACAAAGCAACTTTAAGAGGTTTAGATATTCTTAATAATACAGGCATCAATGTTAAGGTGATTGAACTTGAAGAGGGAAGTGACCCAGATCAGCTTTTAAAAAATGAAGGTTCAGACGTTTTTAATGAATTGATAGAAAACGCAGTTAATTTAATAGATTTTAAAATTAATATGATTGTTAAAGATAAAAATCTTTCAGAACCAGGTATCAGAAAAAAAGTTCTAAGATCTATTGTTGAACTTCTAAGTGGAGTTGAAGATAATCTAGAAAGAGAAATTTATTTAGAAAGAGCTGCTGCAAAAACTAACTTTAAAGCAGATATTCTGGCTGAAGAGGTTGAAAAAGAATTTAAGGAAAATAAAAGAAGGAATTATAAAAGTAATAGAGAAAAACAAAATAAGAAAAAAGAAAAAACATTTGACTTATATTCGCAATTATCATATTATCAAAAAGTTGAAGAAGAAATACTTGCTCATTTTATCAGTAACCCATCTCTCAGAGAAGAATTAGCAGGTAGAATTTCTAAAAATGATTTTAATGGAAGAACAGCTCAACTGGCCGAGCGTTTATTTAAAGGTAGTGTGATAAGTAATTCTATTCATTTAGATAAAATTAAGGAAGAATTGGAAGAAGAACTTTTATCTTACTGGTCAGAAATTTTAGTAAAACAAGATAATTCCTTAGATAGGAATAGGATTTTAGATCTTGCAGATTATTTAAGCTCAAAAAGAATTTCCAAAAATAAAGAAAAATTATGTAGATTAATTAGTAAAAAAGAGTTGAGTTTAGATAAATTGAACCGTATTTTATTAACTTTTTATAGTCTTAATTATAATATTGAAAGGAGGGACTAAAGTGGCTGAAAAAGATATAAGTCCTGCTAAAATAGATGAAGTTAAAGGTCTAGTCAGTCGTGGTAAAAAAGAAGGCGAACTGACATATGAAGAAATAATGGACGCCCTGGAAGATATAGATTTAGATTCTGAAGATATAGAAAAAATCTACGATATTTTTAGTGAAATGAATATAGAAGTAGTAAATTCTAAATTAGAAGATGACAGCGAGGATGAAGATGATGAGAACAGTGGTCTTGATCTGAGTGTTCCAAAGGGTGCAAGTATAGATGACCCTGTAAGAATGTATTTAAAAGAAATAGGGAAAGTTGATTTATTAACTGCTGAGGAAGAGGTTGAGCTTTCTAAAAGAATGGAACAGGGGGAAGAATGGGCTAAACAACAATTGGTGGAAGCCAATTTACGACTTGTAGTAAGTATTGCTAAAAAATATGTTGGTCGCGGAATGCTTTTTCTTGATTTAATTCAAGAAGGTAATATGGGACTAATGAAGGCAGTAGATAAATTTGACTACACTAAAGGTTATAAGTTTAGTACCTATGCTACCTGGTGGATCAGACAAGCCATAACTCGTTCTATAGCTGATCAAGCTAGAACAATTAGAGTTCCTGTTCATATGGTAGAAACAATTAATAAATTAATAAGAGTTTCTAGACAACTACTTCAAGAAAAGGGAAGAGAACCAAAAGCTGAAGAAATTGGTGAAGAAATGGATATTTCTGCTGAAAAAGTAAGAGAAATTATGAAGATTGCTCAGGAGCCTGTTTCTTTAGAAACTCCGATTGGTGAGGAAGAAGACAGTCACCTTGGTGATTTTATTGAAGATGAGGATTCTCCAGCTCCCGCTTCAGCAGCTTCCTATATATTGCTCAAAGAACAGTTAGATGGAGTTTTAGATACTCTTACTGACAGGGAAAAAAGAGTATTAGAGCTTAGATTTGGAATTGAAGATGGACGACCAAGAACTTTAGAAGAAGTTGGTAAAGAGTTTGGAGTTACCAGAGAAAGAATTAGACAGATTGAGGCAAAGGCACTGCGAAAATTGAGACATCCAAGCCGTAGCAAAAAATTAAAGGATTACCTAGAATAACAAAGAATTACTTTGTATTTTCTAGTAATGCTGAGTTATTGAAGGATTATTGAGTTTATTAACCAAAAAAAATCCCAAATAACTCTTGACCTAATCTGTTTTATATCATATAATTATTCTTGTCGTCACAAATTAATTAATTAAATTTGCAGCGGGCCCATAGCTCAGCTGGTCAGAGCAACCGGCTCATAACCGGTTGGTCCCAGGTTCGAATCCTGGTGGGCCCACCAGAATATTAACACCCTGTTCTTTAACCAGAGCAGGGTTTTTTTGATTTATTATATACCTAAAAACATTTATGAACTAAAAGGAGGCTCAACTATGATTAAAGTAGCAGAAGTTATACAGTTGATGGGAGAAATTGCGCCAGCAGATTTAGCTGAAGATTGGGATAATGTTGGTCTTCAAGTTGGAAATCCAAATCAGGAAGTGAAAAATGTTTTAATAGCACTTGATTTCAATAAAAATGTTTTAGCTGAGGCAATAGATAAAAATTGTCAATTAATTATTACTCATCATCCTTTTATTTTTAATGGTTTAAAATCAGTTAATACGCAAAACCAAAGTGGGAGCCTAATATTTGATTTAGTAAAAAATGATATTTCTCTATTTTCTGCACATACCAATTTAGATATCGCTGAAAATGGTTTAAATGATTATTTAATAAATAAATTAGATGTTAAAAATATTTCGCTATTGAAAAGCACCAAAAGTCAAAATTACCACAAGTTAGTTACATTTGTACCTAAATCTGACTTTAAGAAACTAAGAGACGCACTTTATGCTAAAGGAGCCGGGAAATATAAGCATTACAGTCACAGCGGCTTTTATAGTAAGGGAACTGGAAATTTCAAACCTTTAGCAGATTCTAATCCTTATCTAGGTGAAAAGGATTCTCTAAATGAAATTGAAGAATATCGTTTTGAAGCAGTAGTTTCAGATGATAAAATTGATCAGGTTGTTAAAGAACTTTTAAAAGTTCATCCTTATGAAGAACCAGCCTGGGATTTATATAAAATGGAAAATTTAAAAAGTGAACAGGGTATCGGCAGAATTGCAGAATTAAAATCAGAAATTAAATTACAAAGTTTCTTAGATAAAATAAAAGATGTCTATAATTTAGATGTAATTAAAGTAGTTAAATCAAAAAACAAAGTAAAAAAAATTGCATTATGCAGTGGTAGTGGTTCAGATTTTATTAAAGATGCTTATTATCAGGGTGCAGATTTATATTTGACCGGAGATGTTAAATATCATGAAGCACAGCTTGCAGAAGAACTAGGTATTAATTTAGTTGATTTTGGTCATTATGGTAGTGAAAAATTTGTTAGAGAATTATTAGTTGAAAGATTAAATAATGAAGCTTCTAGTAAGTTAAAAAAAGAGCTTAATTTTCTAAAATCAGAGTTAAATACTCGGCCTTGGGAGTATCAATAATAACAATTATGACACTGCTTTTAACTTGAGTAAAACACTTGACATATTATAAATCTGGTGATATACTTTGTATGGTAAAAAAATAAGTTAACCAGTTGATCGCATCTTAATTGATGAGGAAAGTCCGAGCTCCATAGGATAGGATGCCGGGTAACACCCGGTGGAGGTAACTCCCAGGCTAGTGCCACAGAAATATACCGCCTTATGTAAATAAGGTAAGGGTGAAAAGGTAAGGTAAGAGCTTACCGGGTTTCAGGTAACTGGAATGCCAGGTAAACCCCATCTGGAGTAAGTCCAAATAGGGAGAATATAAAAGTGATCCGCTTTTCTCCGGGTAAGGACGCATGAGGGTTCAGGTAACTGTTCCCCTAGATAGATGATCTTCTAATACAGAACTCGGCTTATAGGTTGACTTATTTTTTTTGCCTATTATATTTTCAATTTTTATAAAAATCAAAAAAAGAGGTGTTGAGATGGAGAAAACAGTAATTGATGCAGTAGACTATATTAAACAGGCAGTAGACAAATCAGAGCAATTTGAGAATTATTCTCCTGAAATAAGCAGTAAAGTGCTGGATAATCGAATAATAACACTTGAAGCTTACATAAAGTTTATTGAACGGGAAACGATACCCTTTATGGAAAATCTAGTGAGGATGCAGGAGGAGGTAAATGATGGTTGATCAAATATATTATAAGGTGCAATATCCTTTAAAAAAAGCAATCGACCTGATGAAAGCTCTTGATAAGCATGAGTTAAGTTTTTTAAGGGAAGAATTGAATTCTTACGAAAAAGAAAGAATTATAAATTTTATTGAAAATTGGAACAATGGCAGCAAAGAAAAACTTAATTCTTTAATTAGTGATTTAAAAGCTCAACAATAATGGCTTTAAACCATAGCTTAGGCTGTGGTTTTAATTTTTTTGGAGTGAAGCGCCTCTCCCATAATATAATTATTATTTATTGATTAAATCAACTAAATAAATACTTAAATACGTTAATAATACTTATATAATTTATATCAATACTTATAGTCTCTTTAAAAACACTCTGATAAACTCTAAGATATATATTAGAGGTGAGAAAAAATGCAGAGAGAAAATATTGGCAAAAAAATTAGGGAGTATAGAAAATTCAATGAACTAACCCAAGAAGGGCTTGGGGAAAAGGCTGGCCTTCATTATACATATATCGGACAGGTAGAACGTGGAGATAAGGATCCATCATTTAAAGCATTAATTAATATTGCCGAAGCGCTTGGTGTTGGAGTAGATAAATTATTAATTAATTATGATATAAGTTCAGGAGCTACTATTCAGATTTCAAATATAACCGATTTACTTTTAAAGCGTAATGAAAAGGAGTTAGAAATGATATATACCCTACTTAAAAATCTAACTGATATTCTAGAAGAGAGTGATATTGAAAAAAAACAATAATTATGGTACAATAAACTGTAAATTGATTTTAAAAAGTATAATCTGATTTAAGGAGGGTTATTATATGGCCGGACATTCTAAGTGGGCTAATATAAAGCATAAGAAACAGAAAGAAGATAAAAGAAGAGGTAAGCTATTTTCTAAATTAAGTCGTAAAATAGCAGTAGCTGCTAGAGAAGGTGGCGGAGATCCTGAAATGAATTCAGATCTCAGAATGGCTATTCAGAAGGCAAAAGATAACAATATGCCTAACGATAATATTGAAAGAGCAATCAAAAGAGGAACAGGTAATTTAGAAGGAATGAGTTATGAGTCTTTTGTTTACGAAGGGTATGGCCCTGGTGGGGTTGCCTTATACCTTGATATTATGACTGATAATAGAAATAGAACTGCTTCAGAGGTTCGCCACATTCTTGATAAAAATGGTGGCAATCTTGGTTCTAATGGTTGTGTTGCCTGGATGTTTCAACGCAAAGGAGAATTAGTAATTGATTTAAATGAATTTGAGGTCGAAGAAGAAGATCTCTTATTAGAAGCACTAGAAGCTGGTGCAGAAGATTTAGATTATGGAGAAGAAGCAGCTATTATTTATACAGATCCTTCTAATTATGAATCTGCTCGAGAGGCTCTAGAAGAAGAAGGTTACGAATTTGATTCTGCAGATCTCGCTATGATTCCTGATAATGAAGTTACTCTAGATAAAAGTGATGCAAAGAAAATGCTGAGATTAATGGAGCTGCTTGAAGATCATGATGATATTCAAGATGTCTATTCTAATTTCGATATTCCAGAAGATATTAGAGCCGAAATTGAAGCAGAAGAAGACTAGTTATAATTTAATTTAATTTTAATATTTTTGTTATATAATAGGGTTAGATTTTAATAAGGGCACTGTTCAGCAGTGTCTTTATTTTTTTGTTTTAATAACTTAAGTTTATATGATATAATTATTTCAAACATTAGTTTGAATGGGGTGTGGGATTTGCGAATTTTAGGTATTGATCCAGGGCTTGCCACAATTGGTTATGCACTGGTAGATAAAGAAACAAATCATTTTGAAGTATTAGAATATGGAGTAATCAAGACTTCAGCAGATAAAGACGATATAGAAAGACTAGAAATTATTCATAGAAATATAGAAGCTTTGATTAAAGAATTTGAACCAGAACAAATGGCAGTAGAAGAATTGTTTTTTAATAAAAATGTTAAAACAGCAATAGCTGTAGGACAGGCTAGAGGTGTAATCTTGCTGGCTGGGTCTCAAGCTGGATTAAAAGTTGCAGAATATACTCCACTGCAGATAAAACAGGCAGTAGTAGGTTATGGAAGAGCTGATAAGATGCAGGTGCAGCAGATGGTTAAATCACTATTGAATTTATCTGAAATTCCAAGGCCAGATGATGCAGCTGATGCTTTAGCAATTTCAATTTGTCATGGTCATGTTTATAGTGCTCATTCTGGATGGGAGGAAAGATTATGATTGGCTATTTAGAAGGAGAAGTAATTGACGCTGAAATTAATAAGATAATTTTAGAAATTAATGGAGTTGGTTATGAATTAGAACTTGCAGGTTTTAAAAGTCAGCCTCATGTTGGCGAAGAAATAGAAGTTTTTACATATACTTATGTCCGAGAGGATGCCTTGAAATTATTTGCCTTTCCTGAAAAAATGGGTAAAGAATTGTTTGAAATATTAATAACTGTTAATGGAATTGGCCCTAGTGCCGGTTTGAATATTTTAAATACCATGCCTGCTTCTAGATTTGTATCTGCAATTATGCAAAAAAACGAAGCAGTTTTGAAAGAAATATCAGGTATTGGACCCAAAACTGCTCAAAGATTGATCTTAGAACTTCAAAACAAGTTGGAAGAATTCGCTTATCTGCAGAATGATAATGATAAATCTAATGCTGGATCTGCAGTTGATGAAGATCGTCAGGATGTAGTAGATGCTCTTACTGCATTAGGTTATAAGATTTCTGAGATTAATAGAGCTTTAAGAGAAGTTGAGTTTGAAAGTGAAATTAATGTTTCGGAAAAGATTAGACTAGTTTTAAATCAACTTGGTAAGGAGAGATAATAATGGAAAATGAAAGACGAGTTGTTTCTCCAAAAAAGAAAAAGGATGATAATACTGTTGATAGAGGTCTAAGGCCTTTAAGTTTAGGAGAATATGTAGGCCAAAGCAAAACAAAAGAAAAATTAAAAATTTTTATTCAGGCAGCGCGTGATCGCAAAGAAGCTTTAGATCATGTTATGTTATATGGACCTCCTGGTTTAGGTAAAACTACTCTTGCAAATATTATAGCAAATGAATTAAGTGTAAATATTCATCAAACTTCTGGGCCAGCAATCGAAAGACCAGGAGATTTAGCTTCTATTTTAACTAATTTACAACCAAGTGATGTCTTATTTATTGATGAAATTCATCGTTTAAATAAAATGGTTGAAGAAATTTTATATCCGGCTATGGAAGATTATTGTCTGGATATAATAATTGGCAAGGGTCCAAGTGCACGTTCTGTTAGACTTGACCTTGCACCTTTTACGCTTGTCGGTGCAACAACTAAAGCAGGTAGGCTTAGTTCACCGCTTAGAGATAGATTTGGGGTTATTAATCGATTAGAATTTTATAAGCAGGAAGAGCTTCAGGAAATAGTTATTAGATCTGCAGATATATTAAATGTTGACATCGTTAATCATGGGGCTTTAGAGATTGCACGCCGTTCTCGTGGTACCCCTCGAATTGCTAATCGTCTCTTAAAAAGAGTAAGAGACTTTGCAGAAGTAAAAGCAAATGGTATAATTAACAGGGAAGTTGTGGATTCTGCTTTAAAACTGCTGGAGATTGATGAGCTGGGCCTTGATCGAATTGATCATAAATTATTAAAAACTATTATGCTTAAATTTAGAGGTGGCCCTGTTGGACTCAACACTTTAGCGGCTGCTATCAGTGAAGAAACAGAAACAATAGAAGATGTATATGAGCCCTATTTGCTGCAGCTAGGATTCTTGGAAAGAACACCAAGAGGCAGAACTGCAACTACAAAAGCTTATCAACATTTAAATATTAAAGAAGAAATAGAATAACAAAATATTGGATAATGCAAATCTTTTTGGAGGTTATTTTTAATGAAAGTAGAAGAATTTGATTATCATCTTCCGGAAGAATTAATTGCTCAAAAACCACTTCCTAAAAGAGATGAATCAAGATTAATGGTTTTAAATCCACAGGAAAACACAATAGAAGAGAATGTTTTCAAAAATTTGAAAGATCATTTAGATCCTGGCGATATGATTATTATGAACAACAGCAGAGTTATCCCAGCAAGACTATATGGAGCTAAAATTCCAACAGGTACAGAAATTGAGCTCTTATTACTAAATGAATTAGCTGAGGGACGTTGGGAAGTTTTAGTCAGACCTGGTCGTAGAGCCAAAAAGGGTGTGAAAATTAATTTTGAAGATATCCTGGAAGCAGAAGTTGTAGAATATACAGATTTCGGAGGTAGAATTGTTGAATTTAGCTGGAATCAGAATAATTATGATTTTGAAGAAGTTTTAAACCAGCTAGGTGAGATGCCATTACCCCCTTATATTAATGAGAAATTAGATGATCCTGAGCGTTATCAGACAGTTTACAGTAAAAAGAAAGGTTCTGCTGCTGCTCCAACAGCTGGATTGCATTTTACTGATCGTCTTTTAGAAGAGTTAACTGAATATGGTATTATCTTAGATTATATTACTCTTCATGTAGGGCTAGGAACATTTAGGCCGGTTAAAAGTGAAGATATAGAAGATCATGAAATGCATGAAGAATATGCAGAAATTTCTGCTGCTACAGTAGATAAGATAAAAAAAGTTAAAGCAAATGGTAATAAAGTAGTTGCGGTCGGGACTACGGTTACCAGAACTTTAGAATCTGCTGCTCAGACGGATGAATTAAGCGAATATAAAGGTTGGACAGATATTTTTATTTATCCAGGTTATGAATTTAAAGTTATCGATTCTTTAATAACTAATTTTCATTTACCTAAATCTACACTTTTAATGCTTGTTTCTGCTCTAGCTGGTAAAGAATTTGTTTTAAATGCCTATCAAAAGGCCGTAGAAGAAGAGTATAGATTTTTCAGCTTGGGAGATGCGATGTTGATTTTAAATAGGAAGGAAGATTAATTTTGTTTGATTTCAAATTATTCAAAGAAAACAAGAGATCTAAAGCACGCTTGGGTGAAATAACTACAGATCATGGTAAAATTCAAACACCAATTTTTATGCCTGTAGGGACTCAAGCAACTGTAAAAGCAATGTCATCGAGAGAATTAAAAGAGATTGGTTCTCAAATAATTTTGGGTAATACTTACCATCTTTATTTAAGACCCGGTGATGAATTAATAGCTAAGGCTGGTGGTCTGCACCAATTTATGAATTGGGATCGTCCTATTTTAACTGATAGTGGAGGTTTTCAAGTTTTTTCGCTGGCTGATTTAAGAGAAATCGAAGAAGAAGGTGTTTATTTTCAATCTCATTTAGATGGATCCAAACACTTTATTTCGCCAGAGAAGTCAATGCAGATTCAGAAAAATTTAGGGTCTGATATTGTAATGGCTTTTGATGAATGCCCACCATATCCAGCTGAAAAAGAATATGTAGAAAATTCATTAAATAGGACTCTGCGTTGGGCAGAGAGATGTAAAAAGGAAATGGAAGGTGTAGAAAATCAGGCCTTATTTGGCATCATTCAAGGTGGTGTTTATCCAGAGCTTAGAAAACAGAGTGTTGAAGAAACAACAAAATTAGATTTTCCAGGTTATTCGATTGGTGGTTTGAGTGTTGGAGAGACTAAGGATGAAATGTATAAAATGCTAGATCACACAACTCCTCTGATGCCAAAAGATAAACCACGTTATCTAATGGGAGTTGGGACTCCTGAAGATTTAATTGAAGGTATTTATCATGGAATTGATATGTTTGACTGTGTAATGCCAACTAGAATTGCTCGTCATGGGCAGATATTTACTCATTCAGGTAGAAAAACAATTAGAAATGCAACCTATAAACAAGATTTTACTCCATTAGATTCAGAATGTGACTGTCATGTCTGCCAGAATTATAGTCGTGGCTATGTAAGACATTTAATTAAAAGAAATGAAATTTTAGGAGTAAGATTAACCACTTATCATAATTTATACTTTATGTTAAAACTTTCAGAAGAAATAAGAGAAGCAATTAGAAATGATAAATTTATTGATTTTAGAGAAGAATTTTATGATAAATATGAATTAAAATAAACCATTTTAAATATTTTTTGAAATAATATTTCTATTTTAGCAGGAATATCATATTTATTGTTGAAATAGTTATGAGAGAAAAAATTTAATTAGGAGAGGATAGTAAATGGAATATTTATACGCAATTTTACCATGGGTCTTAATTTTCGGTATTTTTTGGTTCTTTTTAATTAGACCTCAGCAAAAGCAGAAAAAAGAACATCAGAATATGTTAAATAATTTAAGTGTTGGTGATAAGATAGTCACAATTGGTGGTATCAAAGGTAAGATTATAAAAATCAATGACAATAACATTAGAGTCAGAGTTTCTTCAAATGTTGATATTGATTTTATAAAAAATGCTGTGTCTAAAGTAGAAGAAAAAAGCAGCAGTAGTAAAAAAGAAGAGATCACCGAGAAAAATGAGAATGATAAATAATAATTGATTTAGTAAGGAACTGGGGGGTATAATTTGAAAAGTGCAGTTAAAGAATTTTTACAATCACTAGTAATAGCCGGTATATTGGCCTTTTTTATCATTACATTTGTTGCCCAGTCATTTGTAGTAGATGGAAGGTCAATGGCTAATACTCTTCAAGATGGTGAGAGGTTATTTGTCAATAAATTTATCTACAGATTTCATCCACCTGAAAGAGGAGACATAATAGTTTTTACTCCAAAAGGATCACCAGGTCAAAAATATATTAAACGAGTAATTGGTAAACCAGGTGATACCGTTTATATAAAAGATGGGACCACTTATGTTAATGGTGAAGCCTTAGAAGAAAATTATTTACCAGAAAAAATGATTGGAGATTTTGGCCCTTATGAAATACCGGAGCAAAGTGTTTTTGTATTAGGTGACAACAGAAATCATAGTGCTGACAGTAGATTTGGCAGTGTTGTGGGATTTGTAGAATATGATGATATTTCAGGCAAAGCTTTCTGGGTTTACTGGCCTTTGACTGAAATGAGAATAATAGATCATCAGGAATACAATTTATCATTTGAAAACTAATTGTTTATTGTTAGGAGGACATTTATTTAATGAGGTATAAACAAAAAAGAAGAATTAAATTAATTATTATTTTAGCTATAATGGCCTTTGCTGCATTTTTATATTTTCAGCATGGGATTAATTTAGGACTTGATTTACAAGGGGGAGCCCATATAGTTTTACAGGCCCAACCAACAGAAGAAAGAGAAATAAATGATACGGTTATGTCAGGGATTCAAAGTGTAATTGAGCGTCGAGTTAACCAGTTGGGTTTAAGTGAGCCCTTAATTCAGCGTGAGGGAAGTGACAGGATTATCGTAGAATTACCAGCTGTTGATAGTCCAAATGAAGCTATTAATACAATCGGTAGGACTGCAATGTTAACTTTCCGAAATTCTGCTGGAGAAGTGTTGATGACTGGGGAAGCGGTTAAAGATGCAAGAGCAGATCACGATCAGTATGGAAGACCTGTTATCGCATTTACTTTAAATGATGAAGGTTCTGAAAAATTTGCGAATATAACCAGACAATATATTGGAGAAAAAATTGGTATTTACTTAGATGATGAAAGATTGACTAATCCAACAGTCCAAGCTGTAATTGAAGAGAGAGGTCAAATCACAGGTTATGATAGTATTCAGGCTGCTGAAGAAGATGCAATACTTATTAGAGAGGGTGCGCTTCCAGTACCGGTTGAAGTAATTGAAACCAGAACAGTTGGACCAACCCTTGGCTCCATTTCTATTCAAAAAAGTATTAGAGCCGGATTGATTGGTTTACTTTTAGTAGCTATATATATGGTATTTTATTATAGATTTCCAGGTGTATTAGCTGCTGTAATTTTAGCTATTTATGGTTTGATCTTAATGGGAACAATGGCCGGTTTACAAGCAACTTTAACCTTGCCTGGTATTGCTGGTTTAATACTTTCTATAGGTATGGCAGTTGATGCCAACATTATTATTTTCGAACGGATTAAAGATGAACTTAAATCTGGAAAAACACTAAGAGCAGCAATTGATTCTGGTTTTAGAAGAGCATATACAACTATTATTGATGCTAATGTAACTACTATTATGACAGCTCTTATTCTGGCCTATTTTACTAGTGGTACAGTAAGAGGTTTTGCTGTAACACTTGGCATAGGTATTATTGTCAGTATGTTTACTGCCTTCTTTGTAACACGAAATGTAATTGATATATTTGCAGGTAGTAAATTATTACGTGAAAATAAATCTTTCGGGGTCAGAAAGGGGTAATAAAGTGGATATTTTAGGAAAGAGAAAAATATGGTATACAGTTTCAATTGTAATTATTGCAATTGGCTTATTGTTTTTACTAATTAATGGTTTAAATCTAGGTATTGATTTTAACGGTGGAACACTAATGGAATTTGGTGTGGAAGATGATATTACTACCGAAGAAGTGAGAGCTGTTTTAGAAAGAATTGAAATAGCTGAAGATAGTAAAATACAGCATTCTGAAGGTTCAGGTGAAAATGGTATAATTATTAGAACCAAAACTTTAGAATCTGAAGAAATAGTAGCAATTGATAATGCAATAAAGGCTGAATTTAATTCTGCTGAAATGCTTAGAACAGAAATGGTTGGACCAACTATTGGTAGAGAGTTGAGGATTAATGCTTTACTAGCTTTGATAGCTGCTTCTATTGCAATAGTTGCTTATATTAGTTTCCGATTTGAATTTAGGTTTGCAGTAGTATCTATAATTACTTTAATGCATGATGTTTTAATTACACTAGGAATATTTGCTATTTTAGGTAGAGAAGTAAATACACCTTTTGTAGCAGCACTATTAACCATAGTTGGTTATTCTATTAATGATACTATTGTTATTTTTGATAGAATTAGAGAAAACATGAAGCTAATGCATAAGGTTCCATTTGTTGAACAGGCAAATACTGCTGTTGTTGATACACTTCCAAGATCTATTAATACTTCAATAACTACTTTAATAACTATTTTAGCTATTTATTTCTTTGGAGGAGCTTCTATTCAGACATTCATGTTAGCTCTCTTTATTGGTATGTTTGCTGGTACATATTCGTCAATTTTTGTGGCCAGTCCTTTATTGGTTACCTGGCAGGAAAAAATCAGCAAATAATAATTAGAAAATACTTTAGATTATAAACCCCTCCTTAAGCTTGGAGGGGTTTCTATCTTTAAAAAAGGCTGTGATAAAAATGGATATGAACTTACCCAAACATTATAGGCATTTTCAGCGTTACAGTGAAATTGCACAAATCCTTGTTAAAAATGGGCTTGGTTTTATAATTTCTCAGCTAGAATTGAATAAATATTTACCATTTAGAAAAAGAATAAATACTGGTGAGAGGCCTACCGGTAAAATGCTTGCGGTTAAAATACGAGAAGTTCTGCAGGAATTAGGTCCTGCCTATATTAAACTAGGACAATTATTAAGTACCAGAGCTGATATATTTCCGCCTGTGTTTATAGCTGAAATGCGCAAACTGCAGGACAAAGTTCCACCTGAAGAATTTGAAGTTATTGAAGAATTTTTAAAAAATGAGCTTGGAGATAAGTATCAAGAAGAGATTATAAAAATAGATAAAGAAGCTGAAGCTGCAGCTTCAATTGGTCAAACTCACAAAGTTGTTTTAAAAAATAATAAAGCAGCAATTATGAAAGTCAAAAGACCTGGTATTGATAAAAAAATCAGTGTTGATGTAGAGATTATGGAAAACCTTGCCAAACAAGCGGAAGAAAGAAATCTGTTTAATTCTATAATTCGTCCTTTAGAAATAATACAGGAATTTAAGCGGACAATAAAAGACGAATTAAATTTCAAAGGTGAAATGGCAAATATCATTCGTTTTCGCAGTGATTTTGTTGATAATCCTTATATTACAGCTCCAGAAGTGTATTCTGAGATTTCTACAGTCAATGTTTTAATTATGGAAGAAATTAAAGGGATTAAACTGAGAGAAGTTGATCAAAATCATCCTCACAATAAATTTATTGCAGAACTAGGAGCAAAAGCTTTAATGAGGCAGGTTTTAATTAACGGTTTTTTTCATGCTGATCCTCATCCAGGCAATATTTTTATTACAGGTGAAAAAACAATTGCCTATGTAGATTTTGGAATGGTAGGTAGAATTACTGAAGAAGATAGAGATTTAATGGCTCTACTCTTTTATGCATTAATTAATAAAAAAATAAATGTTTTAATGGATGTTATTTTAATACTGGGGACTAAGCCTGATAATTTTAATAGAAGAAGATTTCAGCTTGATATGGAAAAAATTCTGGATAGATATTATGGTACTGATCTTGAAAACATTGAAATTAAAGCTGTTTTTGAAGATCTACAGTATTTTATTTATGAACATCAGATAAGAATGCCTCAGGATTTCTTTTTGTTATTTAGAGCTATTGCAGTCAGTGAAGGAGTAGGACAGGATCTGGATCCTGATTTTAATGTGGTTGAAGTAGGAAAAGATTTTATTTCGGAGATTTTAGATGATCGAATGCAGTTTGATAAGATCATTTCCAGAGTTGGTTCTGAAATTTGGAAGTTGGGACGCAAAAAATATGAATTTAACAGTCAGCTTAAATCTATTTTAAGAAAGCTTGAAGAAGATGATTTCACTATTAATTTTAGGCATACAAATCTGGAAAATCTAATTTCCAGACTTGATATTATTTCGAATCGTTTGTCAATGAGTTTAATAATTGCTTCTTTAATAATTGGATCAACTTTATTAATTCAAACAAATATGGAGCCTCGTATCTTTAATATTCCGCTTCTTGGTTTTATTGGTTATTCTTTTGCTGGTGTTTTGGGACTTCTTTTGGTTATTTCAATCTTCAGGTCTGGAAAATACTAAATAAATTATAAAATATTGGTGATAATTAATGGAAAAAATATGGAATTTATCTTCTTTTCAAGAAAACAAAAAAATAGATTTTTTAGATAAAATTTTATCTGAGCGAAATATTAATACTAAAAAAGAAAAGGAAATATATTTGAATTCAGATTTGAAATATTTGAGTGATCCTTTTATACTTCCGGAAATGAATAAAGCAGTTAAACGAATTAAAAAAGCAGTAGAGCAAAATGAAAAAATTTTAATTTATGGAGATTATGACGTAGATGGAATAACTTCAACAGCAGTTTTATATAGGTTTTTTAAAAGTGAATATGGAATTGATCTTCAATACTTTCTTCCAGATAGAATAAAAGATGGTTATGGTTTAAATACTAAATCCTTAAAAAAAATTGTTAAAAATGATGTTAACTTGATTATAACGGTGGATTGTGGAATTACAGCTTTTAATGAAGCTAAATATCTTCAAGAAAAAGGAGTAGATTTAATAATAACTGATCATCACACTCCTGCTGAAAAATTACCTGATGCATTAGCAATTCTTAACCACCACCTAGTTGAAAGTGATAATTATTTTGCTTCAGAAATTGCAGGTGTTGGCACTGCTTACAAATTAGTTCAGGCTCTAAATGGTGAGAGCACTACAAGAATGAACGAAGAGCTTCTGCCAATTGTTGCTTTAGGGACAGTTGCTGATATTGCACCATTGAAGAATGAAAATAGAATCTTTGTTAAAAATGGTTTGAAAATGATAAACAAAGATAAAGTACTTGGACTTAAAACTCTTATTGAAGAGCTAAAGATTAGTAAAAACAATCTTAGTGCAGGGCAGATTGGTTTTATAATTGCACCACCTTTAAATGCCGCCGGTAGAATTTGCGATGCTGAAGAAGCGTTAAAGCTTTTAATTAGTGAAAATCTAGAAGAAACAAAATCAATTGCCAAAAAACTCATAAAAATTAATAAACAGAGACAGCAGCAGGAAGAAATAATTTATCAAGAAGCCGAAAATAAAATTGATAATATAAATTTAGAAAGCGAAAAATCTATTATATTATTTGATAAAGAATGGCATTCTGGAATAATTGGGATTGTAGCTTCCAGATTATTAGAAAAATATAACTTGCCGGTGATTTTATTTGCGGTAGATAAAGAAAAAGGTACTGCTAAAGGTTCAGCCCGCAGTATTTCTTCTTTAAATATTTATCAAGCTTTAAAACACTGTCAATCTAAAGTGTTGAATTTTGGGGGGCATAAAGCAGCAGCTGGTTTGAGTATAAAAAGCTCTGAGATTGAAAGCTTTAAAGATAAATTCAAAGAATATTTATTTAAAAACTTAACTGAAGAGGATTATTTTAAAAGAAAAAGAATTGATTTAAATTTTGATATTTCAAGAATCAGCAAGGAATTCATTTCTAGTTTAGAAAAATTTAGACCATTCGGTATTGCAAATCCTGCTCCTAAATTTCTTTTTCAAAATTTAAAAAGCAGACAATGTTATCAAATGGGTAAAAAAGATAAGCATCTTAAGATTTATTTAGAGAATGGTATTCAGGCTGTAGCTTTTAATTTAGGAGATAAAGCTGCTGAAATTTCAAATAATAAATTTGATCTGATAGCTCAACCAGAAATTAATCGTTGGCAGGGTCAAGAAAATATACAACTTAAAGTTGATGATTACCGTATTGAAAATAATGTTTCTACAGCCTTAGTTTTTGAAGAAAACAAATATTCTTTTTATGATTATAGAAATTTTAGAGATAAAAATAAGAAATTAAATAAACTTTTAGATAATAAAGCTATCAGGAAAGCAGCAGTGTATATTAATTATAAAAAAGAAAAAGACAGCTTAAAAAAAGTTTTTCAGCAGCATTACTTTTTTGGTAGTCAGTATAAATTAGAAGAAGATTTTTCTCATTTGATTTTCTATTCACTCCCTTTTTCTTTTGAACAATTTTATAAAATTCTTAAAGATTATAAAAATAATAATAAAAATAAGATAAATAAAGTTATTCTTATGTTTTCAAAATCAGATATTAATTATAACATTAAATTAATTGAATATCTGAAGCAGAAAGAATTGGCTGCAAATTCTAAAAATGAATTGGACTTTAAAGGCTCAGTACGATATAATAAATTATCCAGGCGAATGGATAATTTTATGGAATTTAAAGATATTATTTTCAAAAATAATCTATTTGCTCTGATAACAAATGTATCTAATTTTAAGGAGGATAAAAATGAATCTTAGTGACAAAATAAGAAATATTCCGGATTTCCCCAAAGAAGGGATTTTATTCAAAGATATAACTCCGCTTTTAAGGGATAAGGAAGCACTTAAAGAGGCCATCGAAAAAATGGCAGATATGTTTAGAGATTATGATATTGATTATGTGGTGGGAATAGAGGCCAGAGGATTTTTAGTTGGAACACCTTTAGCTATAGAACTTAATAAAGGTTTTATTCCGATTAGAAAACCGGGGAAATTACCACATGATGTATTAAAGAAATCTTATGAATTAGAATATGGAAAAAATGAAATTGAAATACATAAGGATGCAGTTTCTGAAGGAGATAAGATTCTGATTGTAGATGATTTACTTGCTACAGGCGGAACTACTCTTGCCTCAACAGAAATGATAGAAGAGTTAGGCGGAGAAGTTGTTGGTTGTGCATTTTTATTAGAATTAGATGCACTTGACGGAAGAGAAGTTTTAAAAGATTATGAGGTTAAGTCATTATTAATTGAATAATTTTTTTGCTTCTAGTTAATTAAAGGAGTATAAATATAGATGGAATTAGATATCTTATTAGATAAAATTAAATTATATATGGATAATCCAGATTTAGCTATGGTTGAAAAGGCTTATAAATATGCTGATGATGCTCATGACGAACAATATCGAGTATCTGGGGAACCTTTTGTTGAACACCCACTTGGAGTAGCTATAATTCTCGCTGATTTGGAACTGGATATTGTTTCAATAGTAGCATCTTTATTACATGATGTTGTAGAAGATACTGGTATTAGCAGTGAAGAAATTGAAAGAGAATTTGGAGCAGAAGTAGCACATATTGTGGATGGAGTCACAAAGCTAACTCGAATGCAGTTTAAAACCAAAGCAGATCAGCAGGCAGAAAGTCTGCGAAAAATGTTTGTAGCTATGGCAGAAGATATAAGAGTTGTATTAATAAAACTTGCTGATAGACTGCATAATATGAGAACTCTTAATTATCTAAAAAAGGAAAAACGCAAGGAAAAATCTAAAGAAACTCTAGAAATTTATGCTCCTCTTGCTCATCGTCTTGGAATGTCAAAAATAAAATGGGAGTTAGAAGATTTATCTTTCAGATATTTAAAGCCAGAGATTTATTATGAGGTTTCACATAAAATTCAGGCTAATCGCAAACAAAGAGAAAAAGATATTAAAGAAGCTATTGAAACTTTAAAATCAACTCTTAAAAATCATGATATTGAGGCTGACATATATGGTCGACCTAAACATCTTTACAGTATTTATAATAAAATGAAACGTAAAGAAGTAGAATTTGATGAGATTTATGACTTGACAGCTGTTAGAGTGCTTGTAGAAAATGTTAAAGAGTGTTATGAGGTGCTGGGGATTATTCATGAAATATGGAAACCCATGCCTGGTAGATTTAAAGATTATATAGCAATGCCTAAATCTAATATGTATCAATCTCTTCATACAACAGTAATTGCCCCTAATGGAGATCCATTAGAGGTTCAGATCAGAACTTATGAAATGCATAAAACTGCCGAATATGGTATCGCTGCTCACTGGAGATATAAAGAAGGTAAAGTTGGCGATGAAAAATTTGAAGAAAAACTATCTTGGTTGAGAAGACTTCTAGAATGGCAGAAAGATCTGCAAGAACCTCAGGAATTTATGGAAACCTTAAAAATTGATCTTTTTGAAGATGAGGTTTTTGTATTTACACCAGAAGGGGATGTAGTTTCTCTTCCTCGAGGCGGAACACCTGTAGATTTTGCTTATCATATTCATACTGAGGTTGGACATCGCTGTGTAGGAGCTAAAGTTAATGGTAAAATTGTTCCTTTAGAATATAAGCTAAAAAACAGTGATATTGTAGAGATCTTAACTTCTAAAAAAAGCAATGGTCCTTCTCGTGACTGGTTGAAATTTGTTAAAACTTCTAAGGCTAGAAGTAAAATTAAACACTGGTTTAAAAAGCAGCGTCGAGATGAAATAATAGAAAAAGGCCATCGTATTTTAGATGAACATCTAGAAAAACACAATATTAAATTAAGTGAAAAAGAAAAAGAAAAAGAATTAAAGGAAATAACTAAAGACTTGGGACGAAAAGATGTTGATGATTTATTAGAAGAGCTTGGATATAGTAATATTAGTCCTAAACAGATAGTTAGTAAGTTTAAAGATTATGAACCAGAAAAAGATTTGGAGAAAAAACAAAAATCTAATCAGCGCAAAGAATCTTCAGTTGATAAAGGAATATCAGTTAAGGGAATGGAAGAAATGCTGGTTAGAATGGCCAAATGCTGTAATCCTGTTCCGGGTGATGATATAGTTGGATATATCACTAGGGGTAGAGGAGTTTCAGTTCATAGAAAAGATTGTAAAAATTTAAAAAACCTTGCTGAAAGTGAACCAGAAAGAATTATAGATGTAAGTTGGGAACGTGGTCGAACTGAATCTTATCAGGTTGACTTGAGAATTGAAGCAGTTAATAAAAGTGCGCTGCTGAACGATGTTACTCATATTATCAAAGAAGAAAAAGTTAATATACTGTCAGTTATGGCTAGAACCAACGATCAAAATAGAGCTGTGATTAATTTATCATTAGAATTGAGTTCAACAGAGCATATGTACGATATAATGAAAAAAATAGAATCAATATCAGGTGTTCTTAATGTGAGTCGGGCAAAACCCGCTTAATAGGGGGAGTGAATATTAATGAGAGCTGTAGTTCAACGTGTAAAAAATGCTAAAGTTGAAGTTGATACTGAAATAACCGGAGAAATTGGCTCCGGTTTATTAGTGTTTTTAGGAATTGGTAAAGAAGATAATCAAAAAGATGTAGATTATTTATTAGAAAAGATAATCAATCTAAGGATTTTCGAAGATGAAGAAGAAAAATTAAATTTATCTGCATTAGATTTAAATAAAGAATTGTTGCTTGTTTCCCAATTCACACTATTTGGTGACTGTAGGCAGGGCAGAAGACCAAGTTTTTTTGAGGCAGCCCCGCCAGCTGAAGCAGAAAAATTATATAATTATTTTGTAAAAAGGGCTAAGGAATCAGAATTGAAAATTGAGACAGGTACATTTCAGGCTATGATGGATGTTAAACTAGTTAATGATGGACCAGTTACAATTTTAGTAGACAGCAAAAAGAAATTTTAATTATTTAGAATAGGTGAAAATATGAAATTAAAAAAATTTACTGTTGGAGAAATAATGTCTAAAAGCTATATAGTTTCTAATAATGGGAAAGCAATTGTTATTGACCCTGGAGCTGAAGGAAAAAAACTGTATAAATATCTTCAAGAAAATAATTTAGAGCTTAAATATATTATTAATACACACGGCCATTTTGATCATATTGCTGCAAATGAATTTTTAAAAAATAAAACTGATGCTAAAATAATGGCTCATCCAAAAGCAGATTTAAAATTTAAGGATCCTAAATTAAATTTATCTCAAGTTTTAAAACGTCAGAAAATAACTTCACCCTCTGTTGATATTGCTTTAAATGATGGGGATATAATTGATTTTGAAGGTTTAAAGCTTCGGATAATTTATACTCCTGGACACAGTGAAGATGGAATTTCCATTTATTTAGAATCAGAAAAAATTCTTTTTCCAGGTGATTGTATTTTTGCTTCTGGAGTTGGAAGAACTGATTTTAGTGACAGTGATTTTGAGAAACTTACTAATTCTATAGAGGAAAAAATATTTTCGCTTCCTGACAATACTACCTTTTATCCCGGTCATGGAGCAGATAATATAATTAGTTCTTTTAAAAATAGAGTCTGGCCTGCACTAAAATGAGGTTTGACATCTAAATTTGAATAGGTTAAAATTAAATCGGATTATTTTAGCTTTAATTGATATGATTTATAAAATTTGTGAAATAGGAGAGGAGTGTGTAAGGTTTGTTTGATACTTTACGCGATAATAGTAGAATTATTGTTTATATAGTAGTAGTAGCTTTTGTGATTTCTGGTGGGTTTATGGGTTATGGTGCTTATTTAAATAATCAAGGTGGAGGCGGTCAGGCTCCCAATCAAAGACAGTCTGTAATTGCTGAAGTTAATGGAATGGAAATATCACAACAGGAATACTTTTCGCTTTTGCAGCAGCAGGCACCACAATCTAATTTAAGCAGCTCTCAAATTATACCATTTAGATATAATGTTTTGAATGCACTAATAGAGAGAAAACTTATTATGAGTCAAGCAGAAGAACTTGGCGTTGATGTAGAAGTTTCAGAGGCCGAAGTAGATGAAAGATATAATAATATTTTAGAACAAAATGAAATGTCTGATCAGGAATTAGCAGACGCCTTGGCTGAGCAGGGTTATACAATTGGTCAGTTAAGAGAAGATATTAAATCAAGTTTGACAGATAGTAAAACTATAACTCAAACTATTGATCAAGGAATTTCAGAAATAGAAGTTACAGATCAAGAAATACAAGCTCTTTATGAACAGCGTTATCCAGAATCAGAAACAGCTGAAGCTGATTCGATTGATGAAACAGAGACAGCTGAAGATGAAAGACCTGAATTAGAAGAGGTAAGAGAAGATCTGGAAACTGAAATTAGAAATCAAAAAAATAACCAGGCAGTTAATAACTGGTTAACAGAATTAAAAGAATCTGCAGATATAACAATTAATGATCAAGTTTTAAGTGCTTATCATGCTTTAGAGAATGAAAATTATGATCAAGCTGTAGATGAGTTTTCAACTTTTGTTGAGCAGGAAGAAACAGATGCTATTTTCTTTAGCTATTTAGCTCAAGCATATGAAGGACAAAATAATTATGATAAGGCTGAAGAAACATATAATACAGCTATAGAATCTTTCCCTGAGAATAATGATTTAAAATTCAATTTTGCTGAGTTTTTATCTGAACAGGAAAAGAATGAACAAGCTATAACACTATTAGACGAAGTAGCTGCAGGGGCTGAAGATGATTTCATGACATATTACCGACTCTTTATGCTCTATAGTCAACTGGGAGCTGAAGAAAAAGCTCAGTCAGCTATAGAAAAAGTTCAGAGCCTAAGTCAAAACATGCAGCAAAATCAAGAAAATGTAGAAATCGAGGAAGATAGTCCTGAGGAAATTCAGGAGGAAGCTGAGGAATTAGAAGAGGATATTGAAGTTGAAGCTCCTTTAGAAACAGAAAATAATAATTAAATTATTATAAGCTTATTTATAAGCTTATTGCATCTATCAGTTCACTCTTTAATTGGAGTTGAGCTGATAGATTTTCTAAAAATAAATGAATATAATAGTAGGTGAATTAAAAATGAAGTTTAATGCTCCAAGAGGTACAAATGATATACTACCGCCAGAAACTTTGAAGTGGCAGTATATAGAAAAGAAAACACATGAATTATTTTCGAACTACAATTATCAAGAAATTAGGACTCCTATCTTTGAATACACAGAGCTTTTTCAGCGTGGTATTGGAGAAGTAACTGATATTGTTGAAAAAGAAATGTATACATTTGAAGATAAAGGCAATAGAAGTATTACCTTAAGACCTGAAGGAACTGCTTCAGTAATTAGATCATTTTTGGAAAATAAAATTTATGGACAGGCTCAACCAACAAAATATTATTATATTGGGCCAATGTTTAGATATGAAAGACCACAATCTGGTAGATTCAGACAGTTCCATCAGCTAGGAGTTGAGGCAATAGCTTCTAATGATCCAGCACTAGATGCTGAGATTATTTCGCTTGGAATCCGTTTGCTCCAGAATTTTGGTTTGGATAATTTAGAAGTACATTTAAATAGTGTTGGTTGTAAAGATTGTAGACCAGACTATGTTGAGAAACTAAAAAAATATCTAATTGAAAATAAAGATCAGTTATGTGACAATTGTAAAAGTAGAATTGAAAGAAATCCATTAAGAGTTCTAGATTGTAAAAACAAGAGCTGTAAAACAGTTATTAATGATGCTCCTAAAATTACAAATAATCTTTGTGATAACTGTGCAGAGCATTTTGAAGATGTTCAAAATTATTTAGATGTCTTAGATCTTGAATATATAATTAATCCACTCTTAGTAAGAGGATTAGATTATTATACAAACACTGCTTTCGAAATTAAAGATAATGCTTTGGGAGCTCAAGATACTGTTTTTGGTGGTGGACGTTATAATGGTCTGGCTGAAGAAATTGGAAATAGAGATCTACCGGGTATTGGTTTTGCGCTTGGTATTGAACGCTTATTGCTTTCGCTTGAAGCTAAAGGGATTGAATTACCAGTAGAATCAGGTGTTGATCTTTACATAACAGTAATTGGTGAGAAAGCTAAAATAGAATCATTTAAGCTGCTTGATAAATTAAGAAATGAAGGTTTCAGAACTGAAATGGATTACTTAGACCGAGGGGTCGGTTCTCAAATGAAATCAGCAGATCGGATGAATGCTGAATATACTATAATTATTGGAGAAGATGAATTAAATAATAACTCTGCTACAATTAGAAATATGAAAAGTGGAGACGAAAAAGAAATTCAATTAAGCAATTTATTAGAAGAAATGAAGAAGCTAGTAGATAAGGAGGCAGTATAAGATGGGTGAAACAATTAAAGATTTAAAGAGAACCCACCTTTGTGGAGAAGTAACAAAGAAAGACAATGAAGATAAAGTAACAATCATGGGTTGGGTACAAAAAAGAAGAGATCACGGTGGAGTGATTTTCACCGATATTAGAGATAGAACTGGGATTGTACAGGTGGTGTTTAATCCCGATTTAGGAGAAGAGTTATTCAAAAAAGCTGATACTCTTCGTTCTGAATATGTTGTTGCTATTACAGGTGAGGTTGAATCTCGCCCTGATGGTAATATTAATCCAGAACTTTCAACTGGTGAAATTGAAATTAAAGCGGAAGAGTTAAGAATCCTAGATGCTGCTAAAACTCCTCCAATTCAAATTGAAGATGATATAGATACTGGAGAAGATATTAGATTAAAATACAGGTATTTAGATTTAAGAAGACCTAAAATGACAAAAATGATTGGGCTAAGGCATAAGATAACTAAAGCATGTCGGGATTATCTTGATGAAGAAGGTTTTTGGGAAATTGAAACTCCAATATTAACTAAAAGCTCACCTGAAGGCGCAAGAGATTATCTAGTACCAAGTAGAGTTAATCCGGGTCAGTTTTTTGCTCTGCCTCAATCTCCTCAAATTTTCAAACAGTTATTAATGGTTTCTGGAATGGAAAAATATTTTCAAATAGCGCGTTGTTTTAGAGATGAAGATTTAAGAGCAAATCGTCAACCTGAATTTACTCAAATTGATATGGAAATGTCTTTTGTAAACCAGGAAGATGTTTTAGAAATTACCGAAGGTCTAATGAAAGATCTATTTGCTATAGGAGATATTGAAGTTCCAGCTAAAATCAAAAGAATGTCTTATCAGGAAGCAATCGATCGTTTTGGTTCTGATAAGCCAGATTTACGTTTTGGAATGGAACTTAAAGATTTATCTGAAGCTGTAAAAGATAGTGAATTTAATATATTTAGCGGAACTGTAGCTAATGGTGGTCAGGTTAAGGGAATTAATTTTAAGGGAGGCGCGGATTCTCCTCGAAGTACAATTGATTCTTTTGAAGATTATGTAAAAATGTTTAAGGCCAAAGGTTTAGCCTGGATGGCCTTAAGAGAAGATGGTTTGAAATCTCCAATTGCTAAGTTCTTAGCTGAGGAAGAAATTGAAGCTATTAAATCTAAAATGGAAGCTGAAGAAGGAGACTTATTATTAATTGTTGCTGATAAAGCTTCAGTTGTAGCTGCTGCTTTAGGTAATTTACGTTTAAAAATAGCTAAGGAAAATGATTTGATTCCAGAAGAGATTTATGAATTTGTCTGGATTGTAGATTTTCCATTATTTGAATACGATGAAGATGAAGATAGAATGGCAGCAATTCACCATCCATTTACAGCGCCTAAAGAAGCTGATATTGAAAAATTAGAAAGTGATCCTGCTTCAGTAAGATCAAAAGCATATGATTTAGTATTAAATGGTGAAGAATTAGGTGGGGGAAGTATTAGAATTAATAATCATGAGCTGCAGGAGAAAGTTTTTTCAGCTTTATCCATAACTAAAGAACAGCAGCAGGAAAAATTCGGTTATTTATTAGAAGCTTTTGATTATGGTACACCACCACATGGTGGAATTGCTTTTGGGCTTGATCGACTAATGATGATAGTTGGTAGAACAGATTCAATTAGAGATGTGATTGCCTTTCCTAAAACACAAAAGGCCACCTCTCCATTAACTAAAGCCCCTTCTAAAGTTGATAAAAAACAGCTTCAAGAATTAGGAATTTCCATTCGTTCCTAGTGAAATTGCAGGCTTTTTTGCTTGCAGCTTGAGACAAAATGTGGTATATTATTTATAGAAAAGTAAATATCATCTGCCGTGTTCGATAATGATTAAACATTTTGACCAACACTTAGACATAGGGAGCCTAAACTCTACCTGCGGCGTAGAAGCCTTAGATGGACCTATAAACCAGGTAGGAGGGCACCCACTTGGCAGACAGGGATCAAAATTCCAAATCAACCGGCACGGCGGATGAGCTTTTAGCTAACCTTTTTAGGGTTAGCTTTTTTAAGTTTATCTAGCTAGTAAATTAAAAATTTTATTTTGCAGGAATATTTTTTTATTATAGATTTATAATTTGATCTTAAATTGAGGTGAAATTTGTGAATGAAAAGGAGAAAATAAGAGAAAAATGTTTAAGCCAAAGGGCTCAAATTTCAAACACTAAAGTTAGCAGTTGGAGTAAAAAAATAAAAAATAAGTTTTTTGATCTCCCCCAATTAGAAAATGCAAAAAAAGTTATGGCCTATGCTTCTATGCGCAAAGAAATAGAGACTTTTGAATTATTAGAAGAATTATTGGAAAAAGGATATTTGGTATATTTGCCTTATACTCGTCAAGATATTGTTGATCTTGGAACAGCTCAGATAAACAATCTAGATAAAGATCTCAAAGATGGAGTATTTGGTGTTCAAGAACCAGTTGTAAAGATCCGAGATGAAGAAGTTCCAGTTGATTTTGATATCATAATTGTCCCGGGAGCTTGTTTTACTGTCCAAGGTTATAGAATTGGTTATGGTGGCGGTTATTATGATAGTTTTTTAGCTAAACATGCTAATGGAGCTTTAAAAGTTGGTTTTTGCTATGATTGTTTTATTGTAGATTCTATACCAGTTGAAGACCATGACGTTCCAGTAGATTTAATCATCACCGAAAAAAGGATTATTAATATAAAATAATTGAGGTGGAATTGTGAATCTTTTTGAAAATACTAATGACAAAAAAGATAATAGAGATCGTCCTTTAGCTTACAGAATGCGCCCTAAAACATTAGATGAATTCTATGGACAGGAAGAAATTGTAGGAGAAAATAAACTTTTAAATAGAGCTATAAAAGCAGATCGATTACAATCTCTAATTTTTTATGGACCTCCAGGTACTGGTAAGACAAGTTTGGCACAGGTAATTGCTAATCAAACTGAGGCAGAGTTTGTTAAACTAAATGCAGTAACATCTGGAGTTAAAGATATTCGAGAGGTTATTAAAAAAGCAAAATCTAATAGAAATCTATATAATAAAAAAACCATTCTTTTTATTGATGAAATTCATCGCTTTAATAAATCTCAACAGGATGCATTACTGCCGTCTGTCGAAAATGGAACTTTAGTAATGGTTGGAGCTACTACTGAGAATCCATATTTTGAAGTAAATTCACCTCTTTTGTCACGATCAAGAATTTTTCGTTTAGAAAAATTGAATAACGAACATGTTTTTTCTATTTTAAAAAAATCTTTAGAAAATGAAAAAAGAGGTTTAGGAAAGTTAAATGTAGAAATTTCAGATAAAGATTTGGAATTTATTTCAGATTTAGCTGATGGAGATGCAAGAGTCGCTTTAAATACATTAGAATTGGCTGTTTTAACAACTCCCGCTGATGCAGATGGAATTATAAAAATAAACAAAGAAATAATTGAGGACTCAATGCAGAAAAAAATCTTAAATTATGATCGTTCAGGAGATAATCATTATGATATAATTTCAGCTTTTATCAAAAGCATGCGTGGCTCAGATCCTGATGCAGCTATTTACTGGTTAGCCAGGATGATTGTTAGTGGTGAAGATCCAAAGTTTATTGCCCGCAGAGTTGTTATTCATGCAGCAGAAGATGTGGGAATGGCAGATCCAACTGCTTTAATAATTGCTGAGTCAGCAGCGAGAGCTGTTGAACAAATTGGTTTTCCAGAAGCTAAAATACCTTTGGCTGAAGCAGTTATCTATATTGCTTCTGCTCCTAAGAGTAATTCTGTTGTTCAAGCAATAAATAAAGCTGTAGACTATGTAGAAAATAACCGAGCTGGAGATGTCCCGCCACACCTTAAAGATAGTCATTATGCAGGGGCTTCAGATTTAGGTCATGGATTAGAATATAAATATCCTCACAATTATTCTAAAAATTATGTAGAACAGAGTTATTTACCAAAAGAGATGCAGGATCTTAGTTTTTATGAACCGGGAGAAATGGGAAGAGAAAAAAAGACAGCTCAATTTTTAAAATATCTAAAAAATGATAAAAGGACAGAGGATGATAAATAATGTCCAATTCTAAAAATAGACCTGCGAAAAATATGGAAATAAGAAATCAAGTAAAAGACAGTAAATTTTATGGAAGTATTTTTTCTGTAAAAAATAGAGAAGAAGCTGAAAAAAAAATTTATGAGATTAAAAATAAATATCAAGATGCTACTCATAATGTTTCTGCTTTTAGAGTAGAAGGTTCTAAGTTAGAACAAGAACCAATTGAATATTTTGATGATGATGGAGAACCATCCGGTTCTTCTGGACCACCAATTTTAGAGGCTATTAAAGGAGAAAATTTGATTAATACAGTTATAATTGTGACTAGATATTTTGGAGGAACTAAGTTAGGGATCGGTGGTCTAATTAGAGCTTATGGTGACACAGCAAGATTAGCTATAGAAGAAGCAGGTATAGAAACTCTAAATGAATTTTATCAGATTAAGGTTAAAACTTCTTTTGATAAGATTGGTATTGTCTTAGGGCAGTTAGAAGCATTTGAAGCAGACATTAAAAATACAGAATACACTAACCAAGGAGCTGCAGTTAAAGCAATTATTTCAATTGATATTAAAGATAGACTTCAAAATATACTGCAGGAGAAAACGGCTGCAGATTATGATCTTAAAGTAATAAAGAGTGTTTTTAAATAATTTAGGTAAATTAAGTAATCTTGATTGACAGCGTTTTTATCATATGTTAAAATTAGTTGAAAGTTGATTATAAATGTCAAGATTATATGAGGTGAAAATATGAGAGTATCAACTAAAGGTAGATATGGATTAAGAGCATTAGTAGATTTAGCTGAACATGAAACTGGTAAGGCTATTCCAATTCGTGAAATTTCGGAAAGACAAAACATTTCTGAACAGTATTTAGAGCAGTTATTTGCGACTTTAAGAAAGGCTAAATTGGTTAAAAGTGTTCGTGGTGCACATGGAGGCTATATGTTAAATCATGAACCAGAAGATATAACTGTTGCTGATATAATAACAACTTTAGAAGGTCCAATTGCTCCTGTTGATTGTGTAATAGAAGATGATTTTTGTAATTATGTTGATAAGTGTGTAATACATGGCTTATGGGCAGAATTAGCAGATGCTATTAATGGCGTTATTGAAAATATGACTTTGGCTGATTTGAAAAATAAAGCAGTTAAAGAAAAGCAAAAAATTAAAACAGTTAAAAAAGAAAAATCAGAGGTTAAATAAATGAAAGATATTTATTTTGATCATGCAGCCACTACTCCAATAGTTGAAGAAGTAATTGAGGTAATGCAACCTTTTTATAATGAAATTTATGCTAATCCTGCTAGTTCACATCTGCCTGGACAGAAGGCAGCTTCTGCTCTTGAAGATGCGCGAGAATTAGTTACTAAGTTAATTGGAGCTAAAAAAGCTGAAGAACTTGTTTTTACAGCTGGTGGGACTGAGGCGGATAACCTTGCTCTAAAAGGAGCAGCATTAGCTCGTTCTTCAGAAGGGAAACATATTATAACTTCTTCAATAGAACATCATGCTGTTTTAAAAAGCTGTAAATATTTAGAAAAACATTTAGGCTTTGAAATAACTTATCTTGATGTTGACCAAGATGGCATTATTGATGTAGAAGAGCTAAAGCGTAATATTCGAGAAGATACAATTTTGGTTTCTATAATGTATGCAAATAATGAAATAGGAACTATTCAGCCAATTAAAGAATTAGCTGCTGTAGCTCATCAAAATGATATTATATTTCACACAGATGCGGTTCAGACAGTTGGACAGTTAAAAATAGATGTAAATGATTTAGGTGTTGATTTACTTTCTATTTCAGCACATAAATTTAATGGACCAAAAGGGATTGGAGCTCTTTTTGTAAGCCAAGGTGTGGAATTAGTTCCTCAAATGTCTGGTGGAAGTCAAGAAAGAAAAAGAAGAGCAGGTACAGCAAACTTAGCTGCAGCTGTTGGTATGGGAAAAGCAGCCGAAATTGCGCTTGAAAAACTGGCTGAAAAGAGAAATAAATTAGTTTTGCTCAGAGATTATTTTATTTCGGAACTATTTGCTAATTTTGATGATATAAAAATTAATGGACCTAAAGGCGACTATCGTTTACCTGGGAATATAAATATTTCATTTAAAAACTTAGATTCAGAATCAATCTTGTTTAATTTAAGTCTAAATAATATTGCCGCATCAACAGGGTCTGCCTGTGCGTCTGGATCTTTAAGTGTATCTCATGTTTTAAAAGCGATTGCTTTAGAAGAAGAATATATTAAAGGGGCAATAAGATTTTCACTTGGTTTCGGTAATACTAAAGAAGAAATTGATTATGTTGTTAACAAATTAAAGAATATTATTGATAGATTAAAGTCACTAAAATAAGAATAAATTTTATAAGGGTGTAAATAGATGAAAAAAGTTATGATTGCAATGAGTGGTGGAGTAGATAGTTCTGTAGCTGCTGCTTTATTAAAAGAAGAAGGATATGAAGTTATAGGTGGGACTATGCATATATTTCCTGATTATGAGGAAGCAACTGATCGCGAAGATCACTGTTGTTCTTACTCTGCAGTTAGAGATGCAAAAAGAGTTGCACAAAAATTAGAGATACCTCATTTTGTTTTTAATCTGCAGGAGGAATTTCAAGATAAAGTAATTGATTATTTTGTCGATGAATATAGCCAGGGTAGAACTCCAAATCCTTGTGTAATGTGTAATAAAGAAATCAAATTTGCTGCTCTGCATCGAAAAGCTATAGAAATAGGATGTGACTATATAGCGAGTGGTCATTATGCAAAAATTGAAAATGAAAATGGACGTTATATACTCAAAAAAGGTTTAGATGATAATAAAGATCAAAGTTATATGCTCTATGTTTTAAATCAAGAACAGTTAAGCCAAACTTTATTTCCTTTAAGTGAATATACCAAAGAAGAGATCAGAGCCAAAGCTAAAGATTTAGGTTTTGAAATTCATAATAAAGCAGAAAGTCAAGAAATTTGTTTTGTGCCTGATGATGATTATGTTAGATTTTTGGATAGTAATTATCCAGAAATTTCCAAAGAAGGTCCTATTCTAGATAGTACAGGTAATCAGGTAGGTACTCACAAAGGATTATCTCATTATACTATTGGTCAGCGTAGAGGTTTAGGTATTTCTATGGGCTATCCAATTTATGTAACAGATTTAGATCATGAAAATAATGCTGTGATAGTTGGTGAAGATGAGTTAGTATTTAGTGATGGCTTAATTGCTGAAGATCTTAATTTCATTCCTTTTAAAGATATCGATGGCCGAATGGAAGTTGAGGCTCAAATAAGATATAATAGTTTTCCAGTTAAAGCTTATATTGAGAAATTAAATCCAGATGAATTAAAAGTTGAATTTGAAAAGGCTCAAAGAGCTATTACGCCGGGACAGTCAGTTGTTTTTTATCTTGATGATTTAGTACTAGGTGGAGGAATTATCAAAAAAAGTTTCAAAAACTCTTGACAAAACCGAAATGTATTGATAAGATAATATGCGTCGCACAGAAAGTAAGATTCTTTTTTTAAAAGATTAATTAATTTTTTAAACAGTTTTTCTAAAAAGTTCTTGACAAAGTGTGGCAGAGTTGATAAGATATTAAATGTCGCTGATAAAAAACGCGGCAGAAAATATAGAAGATAATATTAACCACAATGGTTAATGAGACGAAGGGGCGTCGACCTCGATGGTCGAGCAAGGCACCATCCTTTCGTTCTACAAAAGAAGGTGCGACGGACTCAATGTCCGAGTAAGGCACCATCCATTTTGTTTATGGAAGAAGGTGCGTTGAACCTTGAAAATTAAACAGCAAGCCAACGTTAATATACTTTGAGTGTTAAAACTTAAAAGTAATTATAGTTTAAAGCTTATATTAAATAATATGAGTCAAATTCAAATTCTTTATATGGAGAGTTTGATCCTGGCTCAGGACGAACGCTGGCGGCGTGCTTAACACATGCAAGTCGAACGGTCTACCTCGACTGAAACCTTCGGGTTGACGACGAGATCTAGATAGTGGCGGACGGGTGAGTAACACGTGAATAATCTGTCCTCAAGTCTGGGATAACCTGGCGAAAGTCGGGCTAATCCGAGGTAAGCTGAGAGTGTGGCATCACACAATCAGAAAAGGTGGCTCTGCCATCGTTTGAGGAGGAGTTCGCGGTAGATTAGCTAGCTGGTGAGGTAACGGCTCACCAGGGCAACAATCTATAGCTGGTCTGAGAGGACGATCAGTCACACTGGAACTGAGACACGGTCCAGACTCCTACGGGAGGCAGCAGTGGGGAATCTTCCACAATGGGCGAAAGCCTGATGGAGCAACGCCGCGTGAGTGAAGAAGGTCTTAGGATTGTAAAGCTCTGTCCTTAGGGAAGAACCGTGGGTATAGTAAATGCTACCCACCTGACGGTACCTTTGGAGGAAGCACTGGCTAACTACGTGCCAGCAGCCGCGGTAATACGTAGAGTGCAAGCGTTGTCCGGAATTATTGGGCGTAAAGGGTACGCAGGCGGATAATCAAGTCAAGCGTGAAAGGTGTCGGCTTAACCGACAGACTGCGTTTGAAACTGATTATCTTGAGTGTAACAGAGGAGAGTGGAATTCCTAGTGTAGTGGTGAAATACGTAGATATTAGGAAGAACACCAGTGGCGAAGGCGACTCTCTGGGTTAACACTGACGCTGAGGTACGAAAGCTGGGGGAGCGAACGGGATTAGATACCCCGGTAGTCCCAGCCGTAAACGATGGATACTAGGTGTTGGAGGTTCGAATCCTTCAGTGCCGGAGTTAACGCATTAAGTATCCCGCCTGGGGATTACGATCGCAAGATTGAAACTCAAAGGAATTGACGGGGGCCCGCACAAGCGGTGGAGCATGTGGTTTAATTCGAAGCAACGCGAAGAACCTTACCGAGAATTGACATCCCGTGACCATCTATGAGAGTAGAGTTTAGCACTTTGTGCTACACGGAGACAGGTGGTGCATGGCTGTCGTCAGCTCGTGTCGTGAGATGTTGGGTTAAGTCCCGCAACGAGCGCAACCCCTGTTCTTAGTTGCCAGCGAGTAATGTCGGGGACTCTAAGAAGACTGCCGGTGAAAGTCGGAGGAAGGTGGGGATGACGTCAAGTCCTCATGCCCTTTATATCTCGGGCTACACACGTGCTACAATGGCTGATACAGAGGGGAGCAAAGCCGCGAGGTGGAGCAAATCCTTGAAAATCAGTCCCAGTTCGGATTGCAGGCTGCAACTCGCCTGTATGAAGTTGGAATCGCTAGTAATCGCAGGTCAGCATACTGCGGTGAATACGTTCCCGGGCCTTGTACACACCGCCCGTCACACCAATCGAGTTGGATGCACCAGAAGTCATCTGCGGATGCCAAAGGTGTGTCCGGTAAGAGGGGTGAAGTCGTAACAAGGTAGCCGTACCGGAAGGTGCGGCTGGATCACCTCCTTTCTAAGGAGAGAACGTGAGCTTGCTGTTTAATTTTGAAGGTTTAGTTCGGCTGTTAAAGCCGAAGGAAATCTTCTATAATACTTAATAAAATAATATGAAAATAAAATAAATCCTGATAACGATGGGATTTATATTTATTTAAAAAGAGAATGGGCCTATAGCTCAGTTGGTCAGAGCGCACGCCTGATAAGCGTGAGGTCAGTAGTTCAAATCTACTTAGGCCCACCATTTTCTATTCTTTTAACATACGCATGAATAGCAACTGGTATATATGGGGGTATAGCTCAGCTGGGAGAGCGCCTGCCTTGCAAGCAGGAGGTCAGCGGTTCGAATCCGCTTACCTCCACCAAAAACTCTTTAATTATTACTAAGTATATAAAACTGTACATTGAAAAATGCATATAGGAAATAAATTGATTAAGCTAGAAAGAGCTTATGGTGGATGCCTTGGCATTCAGAGTTGAAGAAGGACGCGACCGGCTGCGAAAAGCCGTGGGGAGCTGCTAAATAAGCGTAGATCCGCGGATATCCGAATGGGGCAACCCACCAGTGTGGAGCACTGGTATTATGTGGTGAAATAAGTAGCCATGTAAGAACAAGCAGGAGAACTGAAACATCTTAGTACCCTGAGGAAAAGAAATCAAAATGAGATTCCCTTAGTAGCGGCGAGCGAAAGGGGAAGAGTCCAAACACTTAAAGTGTAAGTCTGTAGACGTTGCTTTAAGTGGGTGTAGGATAGACTGTACTAAAAGCTACAGTCTTTTGGCTGACTTAAATTTTTTACCGAGTCGAATGAACTGGGAAGTTCAACCGTAGGAGGTAATAGTCCTGTAGACGTAAGGTAAAAG